>CAVJHQ010000036.1:0-19801 GCA_963649365.1 Alloprevotella sp. | reverse complement strand
GTGCAGGGGCCAGCCTGGATGACCGTGACGGGGACGATGTTGTCGTCCTCGTCCCAAACCTGGGTCATGCCGATCTTGCGGCCGAGAATCATGCTGATCAAAATTGATCCTAACTCCCGGTGGTCTTGGGACAACGTAAGCGCCCCTTGCGCTTACCCCCTAGAGGACCACTACGAACATTTTTGCGCCGCCAGCTTTGCATCCCGGACGCGTCCATTTTTCCTACGACAACCCATTTACGCAGGCAAAACGTCCAGCCAGAATCCTCCCCTGGTCAGGCACAGCTTGTTTAGTATACACGCGGGCGGGCGTATCCATATTTCTCTCACAATGTTTTCGCTGCTCCGGGCGGGTGGCGCTGGTTTTAGAGTCGGGCTGCGGACAGTCCTGCTCGCGCAGAGGCGCCACTGGCGCCTCTGGCTCGTGCGGAACTTGCCCGACTCTAAAACCAGCGCCACCCGGTGCAGCGGTAGCTTGCTCGTTGCTAGAAAGCTGTTGGTGCAAGTCAGTCGTTGGCTGGGTCAATCACGTTCTTGAAAGAAAACACACCCGTACCCGGGGCGTAATCAAAAATCATGATGGCGCAGTTGGGGAGACGGCCGGGGAGCTGGTCGGGAGTGGGGTTGGTGGAGCGGATGAACTGGCGGCAGGCGCTGCCGTGGGAGACGGCTAAGAGGGTCTCGACATCGTCCGTATCCATACGGGAGCGCAAGGCGGACACCATACGGGCCTCAAGGGCTATATTGCCCTCTCCCCCATACGGGACAAGCTCCTCACCGGGATCCCAGACATCGGTTGGGAGATCTGCGTGAGGGCCTCCCTCAAAGACGCCGTAAGCGCGCTCGATGATGCCGGGCTCCGGCTCCACCTCACCGGTAAAACCGATGGACTCGGCAACGAGCTGCGCCGTTGCGCATGCGCGGCCGAGGGGCGACGTCACGATCGCGTCCAAGGACACGCCATGGCGCACCAGCCATGCGGCGGCGGTGCGGGCCTGGCTCTCCCCCGCTTCTGTCAAAGGCGAATCACATTGGCCTTGCACGAGCTTGGCCACGTTGTATTCCGTTTGGCCGTGACGCATAAGATAGAGCTTTTTCACAAAGCTTCTCCTTCCCTAGCAAAAAGCCCCGCTGCACAAGGCATGCGGGGCTTTCCGAGTCAAAGTGCGGGACGCAAGCTTAGAGCTTGATCTCGATGTCGACGCCTGCGGGGAGGTCGAGACGCATCAGCGAATCGACGGTGCCGCTGGTGGGGTCGAGGATGTCGATGAGGCGCTTGTGGGTGCGCATCTCGAACTGCTCGCGGGAATCCTTGTCCACGTGCGGCGAGCGGATGACCGTGTACAGGTTGCGCTCGGTGGGCAGGGGGATGGGGCCGGAAACGCGGGCACCGGTCTTCTGAGCGGTGTCAACGATGAGCTTCGCGGACTGATCGACGACCTCGTGATCATAGCCCTTGAGGCGGATCCTGATCTTCTGGCTAGACAACGTATACCTCCAAATGGCTGCGAGGAAGCCCTCGCTTAGTTACTAAAGGACAGCGAGAACTTAGGCTTGGCCACCGTTCTTGCTGATGACCTCGTCCACGATGGACTTGGGCGCGGGCTCGTAAGAGTCGAACTGCATCGTGTAGGATGCGCGGCCCTGGGTCTGGGAGCGAAGGTCGGTAGCGTAACCGAACATCTCGCCCAGAGGCACCTTGGCGCGGATGACCTTGGTGTTCTTGCGGTCCTCCATGCCCTCGATGTTGCCACGACGGCTGGAGATGTTGCCCATGACGTCGCCCATGTACTGCTCGGGGGTCTCAACCTCAACGGCCATGACCGGCTCGAGGAGCTTAGGATCGGACTTCTTGAGGGCGTCCTTGATAGCCATGGAACCGGCGATCTTGAAGGCGGCCTCAGAGGAGTCGACCTCGTGGTAAGAACCGTCGAACAGGGTCACCTTGACGTCGAGGACGGGGAAGCCGGCGATGACACCGGTCTGCAGTGCCTCCTGGATGCCCTTGTCGATCGAGGGGATGTACTCCTTGGGCACGACGCCGCCGACGATGGCGTTGACGAACTCGTAGCCAAAGCCCTCTTCCATCTTCTCGAGCTTGATGACGGCATGGCCGTACTGACCGCGACCACCGGACTGACGGACAAACTTGCCCTCAGCCTTCTCGACGTCGTGACCAGCGGTCTCGCGGTAGGCAACCTGGGGCTTACCGACGTTAGCGTCAACCTTGAACTCGCGGAGCAGACGGTCGACGATGATCTCGAGGTGCAGCTCGCCCATGCCGGCGATGATGGTCTGGCCGGTCTCGTGGTTGGTGGACACCTGGAAGGTCGGGTCCTCCTCGGCGAGCTTGGTCAGAGCCATGGACATCTTGTCCTGCTCGGCCTTGGTCTTGGGCTCGATAGCAACGTCGATAACGGGCTTAGCGAACTCAATCTTCTCGAGGACGATCTCGTTGCCCTCGGCGCACAGGGTGTCACCGGTGGTGGTGTTCTTGAGACCCACGCAGGCAACGATGTCGCCAGCAGAAGCGTTCTCGCGGTCGATACGCTCGTTGGCGTTCATCTCGAGGATGCGGCCCAGACGCTCGCGCTTGTCGTTGGAGGCGTTGACCACGTAGGAGCCAGCCTCGGCAACGCCGGAGTACACGCGGACGTAGGTGAGCTTACCGACGAACGGGTCGGTCATGATCTTGAACGCAAGGCCGGCGAACGGCTCGTCGAAGCTAGCGTGACGCTCAAGGGTGTCACCGGTGTCGGGGTCGGTACCCTCGACGGCGGGAACATCGAGCGGGCTGGGCAGGTAGTCGACGACGGCGTCGAGCAGCTCCTGAACGCCCTTGTTCTTGTAGGCGGAGCCCACGAAGACGAGGTTCAGCTCGTTGGAGAGAACGCCCTTGCGCAGAGCGGCCTTGAGCTCGTCAACGGAGATCTCCTCCTCCATGAGGATCTTCTCCATGAGGGCGTCGTCGTAGTTGGCGGCGGCGTCAAGCAGCTCCTCGCGCTTCTCAGCGACGATCTCGGCGAACTCGGCGGGAATCTCGTCCATCTTCTCGGGGTAGGTCATGCCCTTGTCGTCGGCCTTGAAGTCCCAAGCCTCCATGGTGACGAGGTCGATGAGGCCCCAGAACTGGTCCTCGGCGCCCATCGGAACCTGAGCGGCGACGGCGTTGGCGTCCAGACGGTCCTTCATCGTCTCGATGGCGTTGAAGAAGTCAGAACCCACGCGGTCGTACTTGTTGATGAAGGCGATGCGGGGGACGTTGAAGGTGTGAGCCTGACGCCACACGGTCTCGGACTGGGGCTGAACGCCGGCAACGGCGTCGAAAACAGCCACAGCGCCGTCGAGGACGCGCAGGGAGCGCTCGACCTCGGCGGTGAAGTCAACGTGACCCGGGGTGTCGATGATCTGGATGCGGTAGTCGGTACCGTCCTTCTTCCAGAAGCAGGTGGTGGCGGCGGAGGTAATGGTTACGCCGCGCTCCTGCTCCTGAACCATCCAGTCCATGGTGGCAGCGCCGTCGTGGACCTCGCCGATCTTGTGGTTCTTGCCCGTGTAGTAAAGGATGCGCTCGGTCGTGGTCGTCTTACCGGCGTCGATGTGGGCCATGATGCCGATGTTGCGAAGCTTATCGAGCTGGTACTTAGCCTTAGCCATAGTGGTTTATCCCCTCGGACTAGAAGCGGTAGTGAGAGAACGCGCGGTTGGCCTCGGCCATCTTGAAGAGGTCCTCGCGCTTCTTCACGGACGCGCCCACGCCGTTGGAGGCGTCGAGAATCTCGTTCGCAAGGCGCTCAGCCATGGAGTTCTCCTTGCGGGCACGGGAGAAGTTGACCATCCAGCGGATGGCGAGGGTGGTGGCGCGACGGGAGTTGACCTCCATCGGCACCTGATAGGTGGCGCCGCCGACGCGCTTCGGCTTGACCTCGAGGGTCGGGCGGATGTTGTCCATGGCCTTCTTGAAGACGGCCAGGGGATCCTCGCCGGACTTCTCGGCGACGATGTTGAAGGCACCGTAGACGATGCGCTCAGCGGTGGCCTTCTTGCCGTCAAGAAGGACCTTGTTGATGAGCTGGGTCACGAGACGGTTGTTATAAACGGCGTCAGGCTGGACCTCACGACGGTTAGCTGCTGCACGACGCGGCATGTGAATCTCCTTAGTTGCTTAAAGCGGTGTTTGCTGAGAAAAGCGGCTTACTTCGGGCGCTTGGTGCCGTAGCGGGAACGGGCCTTCTGGCGGTTCTGGACGGCAGCGCAGTCGTAGGCGCCGCGGACGATCTTGTAGCGCACACCAGGGAGGTCGCGGACGCGGCCGCCGCGGATCAGGACGATGGAGTGCTCCTGGAGGTTGTGGCCCTCGCCGGGGATGTAAGCGGTGACCTCGATGCCGTTGACAAGACGGACACGAGCGACCTTACGAAGAGCCGAGTTCGGCTTCTTCGGGGTGGTGGTGAAGACGCGGGTGCAGACGCCGCGCTTCTGGGGGTTGTGCTGCAGGGCTGCGTTCTTGGACTTGGCCTTGACGCTCACGCGACCGTTGCGAACGAGCTGGTTGATAGTAGGCAAAGTTCTCTCCTTCTTATACCTATCGACGTGCTGATTTACGATATTCATGGGCTGCGCAGCACCGCCGCCCCGGATTGACGCGACGTTGAACTTTACGCCTGGTGTTCAGCTGTTGTCAAAACGCCACGGAGCCGGGCGTATCCATTTCATCCGGTCTCCATTTTCGGCGGCGGCCGCGCGGGCGGCGAGCTCGGCGGGCGGCCCCTGCGGCCGGCGGGGCCACCCAACAACCGGCGGGCCGCCTGCGCGCGACGGGCCGGGACGCCCTCCGACGGGCCGACGGCCCGCGTTTCTCGCCAGCTTTAGCTCCCTGAAAAATCTCACGGGACTGTGACAGCCGTTTCGGGCGGATTTTCGGCCCATAACGGCTGTCACAGTCCCGTGAGATTTTTCAGTTTGCCAAGAAGCCCGCCGATCCTCCGGGAAGGACCCGCGCCCGGCAAGAAACAACGCCGGCCTCCCCGATTTACCCCGCTTTATGACATGACGTAGCTGCGTATTTGCCGCACGCTGGCCCCAGTCGATCGAAACGGAGGCCCGACGCATGAGGACGATCGTCAACTTCTGCAAAGCGCTGATGCGCGACCCGCTGCTCTGGGGAGCATGCGCCCTTCTTGCCGTAGGCGCGCTCATGCCCGCGGTCGTGCCCTCAAGCACCTATGGAGTCGCCGACCTACGTTCAGAGATCGAGCAGCAGCACGCTTCCCTTGCCCAATACCTTAGCGACGGGAGCTTCGACACCGCCCCGCACGATATGCGCACGTTGCTGCAAGCCCGCAACGATTGCATGGAGGAGGCTCTCGCGGCAACGGACAACCGCTCTTTCTACAAAGCCGCGGCCGAGCTTGCCCAGCTGAGCGTAGAGATGATCCAGAGGGGCTACCTGAGCTACGACGAGCTGATGGCGGAGGCGGACTACGAGTACTCCCGGGCGCTGGCGGACTACGGGGAGGCGGCGCCCGCGAGCAGCACGTCGGAACTCGCGCTCTTCGAGGGCGCCACGGTCTCGGTTGCGTGTCTTCCTAGCGTCGCCTGGTTCCTCCCCGTGCTCATCCTAACGGCGCGTGCACTGACGATGTCGCATGAGCGGCACCTCTTCGAGGCCCCCACGCGATCCGCGGGCAGGCGGGCCGCGCTCGTCTTCGCCCCGCTCGCCGCGGGCGCCGCGGCCATCCCGCCCGTGATCCTCGCCCCGGCCCTGGCGCTCTTCGGCGTAAGGAACGGCGTCGGGGGAGCGGGCCAGCCGATCACCTACGTCGTCGGCAGCGACGTCAAGGTGACCACCACGGGCGCCGCGCTCGGGCTCATGCTGCTCTTCATCGTTCTGAGCGGCCTGTTCCTCGCGGCTCTCGCCGTCCTACTCTTCCGCCTTACCGCCCACCCCGCCGTCGGCGTGGCGGGCGCCGCGCTCGTGGCGGCCCTGCCGATGTTTTCCGGCTACTTCGACGCCGAAGGTCCTCTTGCCGGAATCATCGCCTTCCTCCCCTCCACGTACTGCGCGCCGGCGTCCTTTATTCCGGTCGCGGGAAACGCCGCGCACTTCGTGACGCAGTGCCGGGCTGACATCAACCCCCTCGCGGGGGCCGTCGGACTCCTGGCAGGCACGGCCCTTCTCGTCGTTGCCTCGACTTTGGCCGACCGGCTCATGGCCCCGCGGCCCGCATTCCCCCGGCTTACGACTCTTCGTCGAAAGGCGGACTCATGCTAACGATTTCAGGCGCCTCCATCGGATACCCCGGGCGCACCGTGGCCACAGACCTTGACCTTGGCATCCGCCCCGGCAAGGTCGTCGCCCTCGTCGCCCCGAACGGACAGGGAAAGACGACCCTGCTCATGGCCCTGTCCGGACGCCCCCAGACGCTGCAGCACGGAACCGTGGAGGTAGACGGCGTGCCTTCGGGGCGCTTCGCCGAGTTCTCGCGGCGCGTCTGGTACGCCTCGAGCGAGGCGCCGCTCCTCGAGCCGCAGATGACGCTCCGCTTCCACCTGGAGACCATCCGGGAGCTCTGGGGGTCCGACACGGAGCCGGACGACCTCGCGGCCCGCACGGGCAGCTCGGAGCTTCTCGACCTTCGGATCGCGAAGATGTCGCAAGGGATGCGGCAGGCCGCGACCATAACCTGCGCGCTCGCGGCCGACGCGGACTACCTGCTCTTCGACGAGCCGCTCAACGGGCTCGACCCGCTGCGTGCCCGCGAGATGCTCGAGCTCTTCTCGGACCTCGCTGCCGAGGGTCGCGCGATCCTGGTCTCGTCGCACATCTTCAACGAGCTTGAGGACATCGCCGACCGGCTCTATTTTCTGACGAAGAACGGACTCGAGTCGAAGCCCACAGGCCTCGACTGGCACCAGCTGTTCCTGGAGACCTACGGAAAGGAGGGCGCTCGTCTGCCGGGGATCGCGGCGCCGCATAAACGGCCGAAGGCAAAGCACTGGAGGACTCATGACTAAGCTCGTCAAGAAGCTCGCGCTCGCCGCCGCCGTCGCCCTGGCCATCACGGGGATAGGGGCGGGTAATGCCCAGCCAGCGATCGCCGAGGAGGGAATCGCCCCGACATCCTTGGTTGAGGAGGTAGAGGACACCTTCAAGAACTTCTACTCCTCTTCGCGCACCGTCTACCACTACGACGTGACCACAAGGAGGCTTGTGTTCCGCACGTCCTATAGGTACGACGGAGCAAAGAGGATTAGTCAATATACCGGCACCTACGGCTCAATCTCCGGAACCATACAGCTGTATAAGCAGATCTATTACACCTGGTAGCAGAGACCGCCAGCAGCCATTACCCCTTCAAAACCCCTAGCTAGGATGACGGGGAGCCGTTCCCGGCAGCCAGGCTCGCCACGCGCTCGATCAGCTCGGCCTGCGAATGGACGCCCATCTTCCTGTAGACGGCCTTCTTCTGGGTCGCGACGGTGTTTCTCGACAGCACGAGCTTGTCGGCTATCTGGGGCACCGTCATCCCCTGGGCGAGCAACCCGCACACGGCGCGCTCGGCTTCGGTCAGGCCGATCGCCGTGAGCGCCTCTTCCTTCCCCGGGGCAGCGCCACCGGTGCGCTTCCCCCAATCGCGCACGCGCCCGGCGAGCATGCGGGCGCGTGCGCACAGCGCTGCAGCCAGGAGCAGGCGAGCAATGGCCAGGCCGGCCGTCAGCTCCGTGGGCAGGGCAAGGAGGGAGACGTGGCCCACCAGGCAGCCGACAAGATAGCAGCCCAGCATGGCCTCCTTCCCCCTATACGACGCGGCAAGAACCGCCGCGGTGGCCGCCAGCGCAGCCGCGGCCACGAGGCGCCCGGGGTCACCGCCGAGAACGGAGAGCGTCTCGCCCCCTCGCAGCGCACAGACCCCGGCAGCGACCGCCGAGGCCATGCAGGAGATCGGCAAGTAACCGCATTCCCCTTGCCGTGCCGGCGAGCACCCCAGCGCGACGCATGCGCTGAACGAGGGCGCCGCACCCGCCGCGACTACAAACACCCAGGTAAAGTCGTTGCCCGCCACCGCGACCGGATACTGCAGCCGTGCCACCATCGCGTCTGAAGCCAGGGCCGCAAACAGCAAAAGGCACATCGCGCCGCGCCGAGCGCGCGTCGGTGCCCAGCCCATGAGCCGCGCGCCGGCCGCCCCCGCAAGCATCCCGAGGACAACAAGGGGCCTCATGTTATCCAGCCCTGTTCTTATCGCGGCCACGCTCCCCGTCCTCAGGCCAAGCCGGAACGCGAAGAACAGCAGCACCGCAAACATCGCCAACACCCAAGCCGGCATCGACCGGCGGCCCGGCCCCGTATGCGCGCAGGCACCCGAGGCGTCAGTGGCCAGCTTCGCGCGCAGCTCCTCCGCGCCGTGGACGCCGGCCTTATCGAAGACGCGCCTCCGGTAGGTCGCGACCGTTCCCGCGGAAACGCCGAGCTCAGCCGCGGTCTGCTTGACCGTCGCCCCTTGGAGCAAGAAGCAGGCGACATCGGCCTCGCGAGACGAGAGCCCCAGCCGTGCGACCGCCTGTCGCGCAAGCCCCTCCACAGCGTCCTTCTCGACGCGGCACGACTCGGCGCGGCTCGGCGCCCCCATGAGCTCTGACGCCCAGGACAGCACGCACAGCGCCACCAGAAGCCACGCGATGGTAGGCTGAGGGTCCACCTGGCCCTCGAGCGGATAGAGAGACAAACCGCGGCAGTTGCCCGCGTAAAGAAACACGACGTCAAGCACAAGCCCCGACACCCCGCCGATAAGCGCCTCTTCGCTCGACGCCCTGCCCTCCCGGCACGAGCGCCCCGTGCGCGAGGCGAGCAGGCCCGATGCCATCGCCAGAGCCGGCAAGGCATATCCCCACGCGCGCCCCCGGCCGGTTAAGGCGAACAACGCGAGCGCGCCAAGGGCAACGGCCAAGACGAGCGCGCCTTCGCCCGCGCGCGCATCCCGCTGCCGTAACCAAGACGCCAAGAAAACCGCGGCAAGGCCGGCCAAGAGAATCAGGAGAGGCAGCACGGCCCCGAGGCCCGCCGGAAGAGGCGCCATGATTTCCGCCTCGTCGCAACTGCGCAGGCCAAACCCGAAGACAATTACCAGAGGCAAGAGCAGAGACGCGCCGCACATGCGCACACACGAGCCCGGCGAGGGCGCCTTCTGCTTAGGGGCCTGCGCAAGAATCGCCGAGGCCGACGCGAAAGTCCCCACCGCATAGGAAGCCGCCCTAGTCACGTCTTTGACTGCCGGCACCGGCAAAGCCCCGTCGGCGGCGACGGCGAGAAGCCCCAGCGCGACCGCGAGCGCCTCCAGGACAAGAACGGTTCGCGCGGGAAGGGCGAGCTCGCCCCTGAGCGACCGGGCGACCGCCAAAGCGATTCCCGCGGCGGCAGACGGACAGGCGATAAGGCACGGGAAGTAATCGAGCATCGCCGCCGCGACAACCCATAGGCACAGGGCGGCGACTGCGCAAAGCTCCTTCTTGCCTCCCATGCGCCCCTCCCATCGATGCGCCCCAAGCCGGTGTCGGGCCCGAGGCCATGCCATGCCCGAGGCGGCGCTTGGAAACCGTCACCCGTATTATACCCCGGCCCCTATGGTAGCGCTCCACCACTCGCCCGCGGCCGGCGAGACGGCTTACCCGCGCAGCAACCCGCGTTTCTTACCAGCTTTAGCTGCCTGAAAAGTCTCACGGGACTGTGACCGCCGTTATGGGCCTAAATTCCGCCCGAAACGGCTGTCACAGTCCCGTGAGATTTTTCAGTTTGCCAAGAAGCCCGCGGCCGAGCGGGGCGCCTGTGCCCGGCAAGAAGCCCGCACCCGGGCGAGACCCCCGCGCCCGCCCGGCTAGCAGGCCTCGATCTCGGTGAGCTCGACCTGGTCGCCGGTAAGAAGCACCGTGTCCTCGCTGCCGCAATGCGGGCAGGTGCGCCCGTGCTCGACGGTGCCGTAGGTCTTGCCGCAGGCGTTGCAGACGGTGACGGCCGGCGCCTCCTCGACCTCGAGCACCGAGCCGCGGATCAGGTCGTTCTTCTCGGCGGTCCAGCGCCAGCAGTCCACGAGGTAGTCGGGCACGACGCCCGAGACCTCGCCGAGCGTGAGCTTCACGCGGCTCACGGAGGTGAGGGAGTTCTGCTCCCCCACCTCCTCGACCATCTTGACGATGTGGAATACGATTCCGAGCTCGTGCACGCGCTTCTCCTACTTCTGCTTGCCGGGCTTGTCCTTGTTGCCCTTGAGCAGCAGCTTGATGCCGCGCTTGGCGGCGTGCGGCAGGACGGCGCCCATCTTCTTCTCGGACGCGACCATGTTCGAGCACGCCGGGTTGTCGCGCTCGAGGTGGATGGCGTCGAACTCGCAGCGCGTGGTGCACAGGCCGCAGCCGATGCAGCGGTTGGCGTCGACGATGGACGCGCCGCACTTGAGGCAGCGGGCGCACTCGGTCTTGACCTGCTCCTCGGTGAAGGTGCGGCGCACGTCGGTCCAGTCGTGCAGGACGCTCTTCACGTGGTCGACCTTCGGCTGCTGGCGGCCGGCGTGGTCGTAGCTCGCGGGGTCGACCATGATGTTGCCCTTGTCCAGCTCAACGTAGTGCAGCTGGTTGCGGCCAATGGTCAGCGAGCCCTTCTGCACGTAGCGATGAATGGAAATCGCGGCCTCGTGGCCTGCGGCGATGGCGTCGATCACGAACTTGGGGCCGGTGTAGGCGTCGCCGCCCACAAAGACGTCCGGCTCGGCGGTCTGGTAGGTCTTGGGGTCGGCCACCGCGCCGTTGCCGCGGCCGAGCTCGACCTTGGAGCCGGCAAGAAGCTCGCCCCACTCGATGCTCTGGCCGATGGAGAGGACCACGTTGTCGCAGGGCACGAAGACCGTATCGGACTCGTCGTAGACCGGGCTGAAGCGGTGGTCGTAGTCGTAGACGCTCGTGCAGCGCTTGAAGGTGACGCCGCGGACGTGGCCGCGCTCGTCGACCTCGATGGACGACGGGCCCCAGCCGTTGTGGATGTGGACGCCGTCCTCCTCGGCCTCGTCGATCTCCTCGGGCAGGGCCGGCATCTCGTCGAGCTGCTCCAAGCAGTACATGGAGACCTCGGGCGAGCCGCAGCGGACAGAGACGCGCGCGGCGTCGATGGCCACGTTGCCGCCGCCGACCACGACCGTGGTGCCCGCGACCTCGTGGTTCGGGTCCTCAAGGGCGCGGCGCAGGAAGTCGACCGCGGTGAGCACGCCCTCGGCGTCCTCGCCCTCGATGCCCGCGCGGCGACCGCCCTGGCAGCCGATGGCCAGGTAGAACGCGGAGAAGCCCTGCTCACGCAGCTCGTCGAGCGTCACGTCGCGGCCGACCTCGACGCCGCAGCGGATCTCGACGCCCATCTCGCGCAGGACGTCGATCTCGGCGGCGACGACCTGCTTGGAGAGCTTGTAGGCCGGGATGCCGTAGGTCATCATGCCGCCGGGCAGCGGGTTCTTCTCGAAGACGACGGGGTTGTAGCCCTTCTCGGCCAGGTAGTAGGCGCAGGAGAGGCCAGCGGGGCCGGCGCCCACGACGGCGACCTTCTGCTTGAAGCGGCCGCGCATCGAGGGGATGACGGGCTCGGGGACAAAGCGGGTCTGGGCGTCGAGGTCCTTCTCGGCGATGAACTTCTTGACCTCGTCGATGGCCACGGCCTCGTCAACGGTGCCGCGGGTGCAGGCGGCCTCGCAGCGGCGGTTGCAGACGCGGCCGCAGACGGCCGGGAACGGGTTCGCGCGCTTGATCAGGCCGAGCGCCTCGGTGTAGCGGCCCTGGGCGGCCATGCGCAGGTAGCCCTGGACGGGAACGTGCGCCGGGCAGGCCACCTTGCAGGGGGCGGTGCCCGTCTCGTGGCACTCGATGCGGTTGTGGTCCTTGTAGTCCCAGTCCCAGTCGTCCTCGCCCCAGTGGTTGTCGTCGGGCAGCGGCTGGACCGGGTACTCAACCTTGCCGTTCTTGGTGCAGAGCTTCTGGCCGAGCTTCGGGGCGCCCGCCGGGCAGACCTCGACGCAGGCGCCGCAGGCCACGCACTTGGCCTCGTCGACGTGGGCCACATAGGCCGAGCGGCTCAGGTTCGGCGTGTTGAAGAGCTGAGAAGTGCGCAGGGCGTGGCAGACGTTTACCTGGCAGTTGCAGATGGCGAAGATCTTGTCCTCGCCGTCGATGTTCGTGATCTGGTGGACGAATCCGTTCTTCTCGGCCTTAAGCAGGATATCGATGACCTGGTCGTAGGTCACATAGTGGCCCTTGCCGGTCTCGACGCAGTAGTCGGCCATGTCGCCCACGCCGATGCACCAGTCCTGCGGGTCGTCGGCGCACCCGACGCCGCGCGTGCGCTCGCCGAGGCGACAGGAGCAGGCGCCGGCGGAGTAGCGGTCGTACTTCTTGAGCCAGTGGGAGATGTGCTCGACGTCGGCGGAGCGGTTCTCGTGGCTGATGGCCTTCTCGACGGGGATGACGTGCATGCCGATGCCGGCGCCGCCGGGCGGGACCATCTTCGTCACCTTGGCGAGCGGCAAGAAGGCCATGCGCTCGAAGAAGCGCCCGAGCTCGGGGTTCTCTTCCAGCTGCTTCTGGTTCATAAGGGTGAACTCGGCGGAGCCGGGAACGAACATGGGCAGCACGTACTGCTTGGTCTTGGTCGGGTTCTCCCAGTTGTACTCGATGATGCCCTTGATGGACATGGCGTCGAGAAGCGCCTGGACCTCGTCGGCGGACTTGCCGGACGCCTTCACGATCTGGTCGAAGGTCATGGGCTTGCGGACCTTCATGCACTTGGTGAGGTCGGCCTCCTCCTCGGTCATCACGGAAGCCAGGCCCCAGTAGTCGGGGTCGTTGACGGAGGTCTTGTTGCCGATGCGGTCGGTGATCTTGGCCGCCTCGCGCAGAACGCCGGGCTTAAGCGGCTCGGAGGCCGCAGGGCCGGGTTCGTCGTCGCCGGCAATCCAGGTGGTGTAGGTCTCCTTCTCGGAGAAGTACTCCTCGGCGATCACGCGCAGGGGCTCGCCGGCCGGGTTGGTCGTCGGGATGACGTTGCGCGCGGCGATCTCCTCGTCGGTAAGCGTGCCCCTCATCGGGTTCTCGTTCATGTCTACGGACATCTTTCCTCTCCTTTAGTCGAGCGGCCACTCCCCCAAGCAGCTCGCTATGTTGCGAATAAACGCCTGGCCAGAGGTACGCCTAAGCGACGGCGCGCTGTGCGACCAGCGACGCCGGGCGGCGCGCCAGGCCCGCCGGGCGCTAGGCCTGCTTCCAGGCAGCGACCTCGGCGCGCAGCCAGTCATACCACTCGTCCATCCCCTCGCCCGTCTTGGCGCAGATGGGGATCACGCGGGCGCGCGGGTTGCGCATGGCCACGTTGGCGCGGCACTTCTCGAGGTCGAAGTCGAAGTACGGCGCGACGTCGATCTTGTTGACCAGCACCACGTCGCAGACCTGGAACATGAGCGGGTACTTGAGGGGCTTGTCGTCGCCCTCGGGCACGCTCAGGATGCAGGCGTTCTTGCAGGCGCCCGTGTCGAACTCGGCGGGGCACACGAGGTTGCCCACGTTCTCGAGGAAGATAAGGTCGGCGTCGGAGGCGGCCAGGCCGTCGAGGCCCTGCTGGCACATGCCGGCGTCCAGGTGACACATGCCGCCCGTGTGGAGTTGGATGGTCTTTGCCCCCAGCTTGGCGATGGTGGCCGCGTCCACGTCGGAGTCGATGTCGGCCTCCATGACGGCGAGCTTGAGCTCAGGCGTCAGGGCCTCGATGGTTCGCGAGAGCGTGGTCGTCTTGCCGGAACCGGGCGAGCTCATGAGGTTGAGCAGGTACTGGCCCCGCGCCTTGAGCCCTTCTCGCACGGCATCCGCCTCGCGGTCGTTGTCGGCAAAGACTGACTGCTTGATCTCGAGTACGCGGTACTCCTCCACGGCTCTCCCCTCGTCGCGGCATAAATAAACATTCTTAGTATAGCCACGTTCGTTGACACCCTGTCAACCCTTATCGCCGACCAGTCTTTCGGCTGGTAGCAAATATCCGTCGCAGCGGCATGGGCTCGTCGCCGGGCCACAAAAAAGGGCGGCCCCGGATGGGACCGCCCCTGGCAGTGCTATGGAACCTTGAGGCTACTCCTCGTCGGAGCCCTCGGACTTGACGACCTGGGAAAGAAGGTCGTCGAGGCTGCCGAGGTCCTCGTTGATGACGTCGCCGGACTTGTCGCCCGCGTCCTCGGCGGAGCCGCCGATGAGCTCGTCGTCATCGAAGTGGTGCTTGGACGGCGCCGCGGTGCCGAGCATGATGTCGCCCTCGGCGTCGGGCGAGAAGACCATGTTCAGGAGCTGAGACAGGTCCTCGCTGTCGGCCTCGTCGTCCTCAGGCTCGAGGATGTAGAGAAGGCCGCGGGCCTCGAGGCCGTCGCGGAGCTCCTCGATGGCCTTGGCGCCGATGCCGTCGATGCGCAGCAGGTCGTCCTCGGTCTTGCCGATGAGGTCGCCCACGGTCTCGATGCCGACCTCGCTGAACTTGTTGGTCCAGCGCTGCGACACGCCGAGGTCGTCGAACAGGTAGAGCTTGGCGTCCTCGGAGCTGAGGGTGCGGCCGTTCTTGGAGTAGACGCCGCCGAAGCCGTAGTCGTCGCCGACCCAGTCGAGCTGCTTCGGGAGCTGCTCCTCGATGCCCTTGAGCTCGTCGGGGGCCCACTCGGGAAGGCTCTTGGCCATCGGCGAGGTGGGGCCGTCGATCTTCTGGCCGTGGTAGGTCGTCGACACGTTGTGGTACGCGTCGAGGCCGGTGCCGGCCGGGATCTGCTTGCCGACGATGACGTTCGACTTGAGGTCGAGCAGGTGGTCGACGTCGCCCTTGATGGCGGACTCGGTCAGGACGCCGGCGGTGCGGATGAACGACGCGCTGGACAGCCAGGAGTCGATCGAGCTGGCGACCTTAAGGGCGCCGAGGATGACCGGCTCGGCCTCAGGCGGGTTGCCGCCCGCGAGGGTGATGTTCTTGACCGTCTCGGCGAAGACGTAGCGGTCCACGTACTGGCCGAGCAGGTACTGCGAGTCGCCCGGGTTGGTGACCTGGACGCGGCGCAGCATCTGGCGCGCGATGACCTCGATGTGCTTGTCGTCGAGGTCGACGCCCTGGGAGGTGTAGACGTCCTTAACGGACTCGACGAAGATGTGCATCGTCGACTCGATGTCGGTCAGGCGGCGGAGCTTGCGGAAGTTGACGAAGCCGCGGGTGATCTGGTCGCCGGCGCGGACCTCGACGCCGTCCTCGACGCCCGGCATGAAGCGGACGGACGCGGGGACGCGCCACTCCTCGACGATGCGGGTCGGGTCCTCGAGGTCCAGGATGCGGATCAGGTACTCGGTCTGCTCCGGCTGGATGCGCAGCAGGCCGGACACGGGGGCCAGGTCGGCCTCGCGACCGAGGATCTTCTCGTTGACGTTGCCGACGACGTCGAACATACGGGCAACCGTCGGGAGGCCCTGCGTGATGTCGTCAGCGCCCGCGACGCCGCCGGAGTGAATGGTACGCATGGTGAGCTGGGTGCCCGGCTCGCCGATGGACTGGGCGGCGATGATGCCGACCGCGGTGCCGATGTTGACCGGGCGACGGGTCGAGAGGTCCCAGCCGTAGCACTTCTGGCAGACGCCGTACTTGCTCTTGCAGGTAAGAAGCGCGCGGAGCTGGACCTTCTTCAGGCCGTGGGCCACGAGCATCTCGAGGTCGGCCTTGGACTCGATGTAGCCGTCGCGGTCGATAAGGACCTCGCCGGTCTCCGGGTCGACGATCGGATTGAGCGCGCAGCGGCCGATGAGGTCGATGTTCACGTCCGTCTCGCCGGGCTTGATGAGCGGGTAGGTCACGGCCTCGTCGGTGCCGCAGTCCTCCTCGCGCACGATGACGTCCTGGGCCACGTCGACGAGTCGACGGGTCAGGTAACCGGAGTCGGAGGTGTGCGAGGCGGTGTCGACCAGGCCCTTACGGGCGCCGTAGGTGGAGATGAAGTACTCCAGCGGCTCGAGGCCCTCGCGGAAGTTCGACTTAATCGGGAGGTCGATCGTCTCACCGGACATGTCGGCCATGAGGCCTCGCATACCGGCGAGCTGACGGAGCTGCGTCTTGGAGCCACGGGCGCCGGAGTCGGCCATCATGTAGATGGGGTTGTCCTCGTCGAAGCCCTCGAGCATCTTCGAGCCCAGAAGGTCGGTGCACTCGGTCCAGGCGTTGACGACCTCGACGTGGCGCTCGCGCTCGGACAGGAAGCCGTCCTCGTAGTACTCGTTGATCTGGTCGACGCGGTCCTGCGCCTCCTCGATGAGCTCGGGCTTGTCGCTCGGGATCACCGCGTCCCACACGGAGACCGTAAGGCCCGCGAGGGTGGCGTAGTGGAAGCCGGTGGACTTGATGGCGTCGAGGATGGGCTCGACGTCGGCCAGCGGGTAGCGGTCGCAGCAGTCGTTGACCAGCGCGCCGATGTCGCTCTTCACCATCTTGTAGTTGATGAAGGGGTAGTCGGGCGGCAGGCACTGACGGTTGAAGATAACGCGGCCGATGGTGGTCTCGAAGCGGACGGGGCCGTTGGAGAGGTCGATGTCCTCGGTCTTGCCCTTGGCCACGAGCACGCGGAAGATGCGCTTGCCGTCCTCGACCACGTTGGCCTCGGTCGGGTCGATGCGGACCACGACGGGGATCTGCAGGTCAAGGGTGCTGTCGCCCTCGGAGGCGCGCAGGGCGTCCTCGAAGTCGGCGTAGATCTTGGGCTGCTGGCCCTCGGGCAGGGCCTTGCCGGAGGTCAGGTAGTAGGAGCCGAAGACCATGTCCTGGGAAGGAACGGTCAGCACCTTGCCGGACGCCGGCGAGCGCAGGTTGTTGCTCGAGAGCATGAGGATGCGGGCCTCGGTCTGGGCCTGCGTCGACAGCGGCACGTGCACGGACATCTGGTCGCCGTCGAAGTCGGCGTTGAAGGGGGCGCACACCAGCGGGTGCAGGTGGATGGCCTTACCCTCGACGAGGACCGGCTCGAAGGCCTGGATGGAGAGGCGGTGCAGCGTCGGGGCGCGGTTGAGAAGCACCAGACGACCCTGGATGACCTCCTCGAGGACGTCCCAGACGGCCGGGAGCTGGCGGTCGATCGCGCGCTTGGCGCCCTTGATGTTCTCGACCTTGTCGAGCTCGACGAGGCGTCGCATCACGAACGGCTTGAAGAGCTCGAGCGCCATCTGCGACGGCAGGCCGCACTGGTGGAGCTTGAGCTTCGGGTCGACGACGATGACCGAACGGCCGGAGTAGTCGACACGCTTGCCCAGCAGGTTCTGGCGGAAGCGGCCCTGCTTGCCCTTGAGGGCCTCGGCGAGCGACTTGAGCGGGCGTCCACCGCGGCCGGAGACCGGGCGGCCGCGACGGCCGTTGTCGAAGAGGGCGTCCACGGACTCCTGGAGCATGCGCTTCTCGTTGTTGACGATGATCGCGGGGGCGTCAAGGTCGAGCAGGCGCTTGAGTCGGTTGTTGCGGTTGATCACGCGACGGTACAGGTCGTTCAGGTCGGACGCGGCGAAGCGGCCGCCGTCGAGCTGGACCATCGGGCGCAGGTCGGGCGGGATGACCGGGATGACGTCGAGGATCATGTCCGCGGGGTCGTTGCCGCCCTTGAGGAAGGCGTCGACGATCTCGAGGCGCTTGACGGCCTTCTCGCGCTTCTGCTTCTGGGCGTCGTTGGACGCGATGATGGCGCGCAGGGTCTCGGCCTCGGACTCGAGGTCGACGGAGCGGAGAAGCTCGCGCACGGCCTCGGCGCCCATGCCGCCCTTGAAGTAGATGCCGTAGTAGCGCTTGAGCTCGGAGAAGAGGCCCTCATCGGAGATGAGCTCGCGCTCCTCGAGCTGCATGAACTTCTCGTAGGCGTCGCGGCGAAGAGCCTTCTCCTCCTCGTACTCCTCCTCGAGGTCGGCGATGCCGGCGCGGATCTCGTCGGCGGAAAGAGGCTCGAAGTCGTCGAACTCGTCCTCGGGGGCCTCGCCCTGCTCCTTCAGGCGCGCGATCTGGTCGTCGCGCTCGGCGTCGAGCTCCTCGATGTCGGCGGCCAGCTCCTCCTTGAGGTCGTCGGCGTCGGCCTCGCGGGCCTCGGAGTCGACCTCGGTGATGACGTAGGACGCGAAGTAGAGGACCTTCTCGAGGTCCTTGGACTTCATGTCCAGAAGACGCGCGAGGGGGAAGGTCGCGGGGCTCTTGAAGTACCAGATGTGGCTCACCGGGGCGGCGAGCTCGATGTGGCCCATGCGCTCGCGGCGGACCTTGCAGGTCGTGACCTCAACGCCGCAGCGCTCGCAGACGATGCCCTTGAAGCGGATGCCCTTGTACTTGCCGCAGGAGCACTCCCAGTCCTTGGAAGGTCCGAAGATCTTCTCGCAGAACAGGCCGTCCTTCTCGGGCTTGAGGGTGCGGTAGTTGATGGTCTCGGGCTTCTTCACCTCGCCAAAAGACCAGCCGCGGATCGCGTCGGCGCTGGCCAGCGAGATCTTGATCGCGTCGAAGTCGGTGGTATCGAAGTCTGCCACAGTTACTCCTTATCGCTGTTCGCGTCGCCTGCGAGGACGGGCTCGCCCTCGAGGTCACTGGTGAGGCCGCCGATCAGGTCGTCGACGCCGTTCATGTTCGCAAAGACGTCCACGGAATCCTCGCTGGTGGCCTGGGCCTCCTGCTTGGCGCGCTGCTCGCGCTTCTTGTAGGAGATGGGCTCGATGTCGAGAGCGAGGGAGCGGATCTCCTTGACGAGAACCTTGAAGGACTCGGGGATGCCGGCCTCGGGGACGTTCTCGCCCTTGACGATGGCCTCGTAGGTCTTGACGCGGCCGTTGGTGTCGTCGGACTTGACCGTGAGGATCTCCTGCAGGACGTTGGCGGCGCCGTACGCGTACAGCGCCCACACCTCCATCTCGCCGAAGCGCTGGCCGCCGAACTGGGCCTTGCCGCCGAGCGGCTGCTGGGTGACGAGGCTGTAGGGGCCGGTCGAACGAGCGTGGATCTTGTCGTCGACCATGTGGCCGAGCTTCAGGATGTAGGAGGTGCCCACGGTGATCTGGCTCTTGAAGGGCTCGCCGGTGCGGCCGTCGTAGAGCGTGGTCTTGCCGCGCTCGTTGAGCTGCGGGACGAAGTCCAGGCGCATGTGGTCGCCGTAGTCGCGGATGGCCTTGTTCACGAGGTTGATGTTGGTGCGGCGCAGGGCCTCGGCGACCTCGACGTCGGTCGCGCCGTCCAGGACGGGCGTGGCCACCTTGATGGGGCCCTCGACGTAGCGGGTGGACTCGGCGGACTCGTCGTCCCAGCCGTGCGCGGCGGCCCAGCCGAGGTGGCACTCGAGCAGCTGGCCGACGTTCATACGGGACGGGACGCCCAGCGGGTCGAGAAGCACGTCGACGGGGGTGCCGTCGGCCATGTACGGCATGTCCTCAACGGGAAGGACGTTGCATACGACGCCCTTGTTGCCGTGGCGGCCGGCGATCTTGTCGCCCTGCTGGATCTTGCGGCGCTGAGCGACGAAGACGCGCACGAGCTCGTTGACTCCCGGCGGGAGGTCGTCGCCGGCCTCGCGGCTAAAGCGGACGACGTCGACGACGCGGCCGTAGGAGCCGTGGGGCATCTTCAGCGAGGTGTCGCGGACGTCGTGGGCCTTGGCGCCGAAGATGGCGCGGAGCAGGCGCTCCTCGGAGGTGAGGGCCGTCTCGCCCTTGGGCGTGACCTTGCCGACCAGGATGTCGCCAGGGCCGACCTCGGC
>CAVJHQ010000035.1:0-19827 GCA_963649365.1 Alloprevotella sp. | reverse complement strand
GGGGACCCCTTCCAGCCCTAAAGCAACGCCGCGCAGCAATCGACGGTTGCTGCGCGGCGCGGTTCCGGGGCGCTTCGGGGCCCCGCGTTGCTGCGCGGCACGGTATCAGGGCTGAACGGCCGCGCTACCGTCGAAGCGGCGCCTAAAGCCGGGGAGCCAGCCTAGTAGGAGACCTGGCAGGGGATGCCCAGGGAGCGCACGCGCTCTGCGATGCCGTCAAGGACTTCCGCCGGGGCCTTCTCGAGGCCGGCCGCGGGCGTCTCGCGGGCAACGGTGTAGATGGTGACGGCGCCCGGCCGGATGCGCCGCAGCGCGTCGAGCCAGGGGCCGACGTACCTCTCGCCGGTGTTGTCCACGTCGCGGCCCGCGTAGGACCCGCGCAGGAAGATCGTCTGGACGATCACGTGGCCCGCGAACGCCGCGAAGGCCTCCACCTGCTTCTCCACGTCGTAGGGGCCGCACGGACGGTCGAGCAGCTCGATGTAGTCGGCGTCGACGGTGTCAAGCTTCAGGATGTTGTCGTCAACGAGCATCAGCGCCTCGCGGACCTCAGGCCTGCCCGCGAAGGTGCCGTTGGAGAGAACCGCGATCTTCGCGTTGGGCGCGAGCTCGTCGCGCAGGGCGACGGCACGCTTGATGGCCTCCGGGAACCCCGGCGCGGCCGTCGGCTCGCCGTTGCCCGCGAAGGTGATCACGTCGGGGAGCTCCCCGGCGCGCGCCATCTCCTTGAGCTTCTCCTCCAGCGCCGAGGCGACTATCTCGGGGGAGTTGTGGGGCTCGCCGCAGACGCGGTCCGCGTTGAAGCCGTTCTCGCAGTACAGGCAGTCGAAGGTGCAGATCTTGCCCGACGCCGGCATCATGTTCACGCCGAGCGAGACGCCGAGCCGCCGGCTCCTCACCGGACCGAAGACCGGGCTTGCGTTCAGGAACGTCGACATGTTTCTCTCCTCTCGGTTACGACCAAAACCATACCGCAAACGACGCGTGTAAGATAAGCCCTGCAAACAAGCGATGATTGGGGGGACCATGTCCCGTGTCTATAACTTTTCCGCCGGCCCCGCCGTGCTCCCCGAGGAAGTGCTCGAGAAGGCCGCGGTCGGCATGCTCGACTACGACGGGTGCGGCATGTCGGTCATGGAGATGAGCCACCGCTCGCCCGAGTTCCAGCGCATTCTCGACGAGGCCGAGGCGGACCTGCGCGACCTCATGGGGATCCCCGACAACTATGAGGTCCTCTTCCTCCAGGGCGGCGACTCCCTGCTCTTCTCGACCGTCTTCATGAACCTGGCGACGAACGGCAAGGCCGACTACGTCGTCTCGGGCAACTGGTCGAAGAAGGCCTTCGAGCAGGCGCAGATCCTCGGCGACGCCAAGCTGCTCGCGAGCTCGGCGGACAAGAACTTCTCCTATGTTCCCGACGTCTCCGCACTCGACGTGCGCGAGGACACGAGCTACGTCTACATCTGCCAGAACGAGACCATCACGGGAACGCGCTACCCCGAGCTCCCCGACACCAAGGGCCGCGCGCTCGTCGCAGACCAGTCGTCCATGTTCCTCTCCGAGCCCGTGGACGTGAGCCGCTACGGCCTTATCCACGCCGGCGTCCAGAAGAACGTCGGGCCCGCGGGCGTGCAGGTCGTCATCGTCCGCAAGGACCTCATCCCCGACGACCTGCCCGGCGTCCCCACGATGCTGCGCCTTCGCACGCACGCGGACGCGGGCTCGCTCTACGACACCCCGAACTGCTGGGGCATCTACGTCTGTGGGCTGGTCTTCAAGTGGATCCGCGGCCTGGGCGGGCTCGAGGCCATCGCGCGGAGGAACCGGGCCAAGGCGCAGCTCCTCTACGACTACCTGGACAGCTCCGCGCTCTTCTCGTCCACCGTGGCCCCGCGCGACCGGTCCATCATGAACGTCCCCTTCGTCACCGGCAAGAAGGACCTCGACGCCGAGTTCGTGGCCGAGGCCAAGGAAGCCGGCCTCGTCAACCTCAAGGGCCATCGCCTCGTGGGCGGCATGCGCGCGAGCATCTACAACGCCATGCCGACGGAGGGCGTGGAGGCGCTCGTCGGATTCATGGAGCGCTTCGAGCGCTCCCACCGCGCCTAACGAGGCCCGACGCATAAGACCTTCTTACCAAGGAGCCGCATGAACCCCTACGACCACTTCGCCAACGAGGACGATTACCCCGACCTGCCCTATGGCGATGCCTGCGGCCGGCTGGCCGAGGCGCTCTCGTGCAAGACCGTCTACACAGGGCCGGACACCACGGACTGGGCAGAGTTCGAGAGGCTCCAGCGCCTCATGCGCGACGTCTTCCCCCATGTCATGGGCGCGGGCACGTTCGAGCTCGTGGGACACTCGGTGCTCATCACCGTGCCCGGCAAGGACCCTGGCCTTAAGGCCGTGCAGCTCATCGCCCACCAGGACGTCGTGCCCGTCGTCCCCGGCACCGAAGGCGAGTGGGAGCACGGCGCCTTCGAGGGGTTCCTGGACGACGAGTGGGTCTGGGGCCGGGGGGCGCTCGACATCAAGGACATGCTCATGGCCGAGCTCGAGGCCGTCGAGTACCTGCTCGCCCGCGGCCAGGAGCCGGAGCGTACCATCTATCTCGCGTTCGGCGAGGACGAGGAGGTGCGCAGCCACGGGGCCACGGCCGTGGCGCAGGCCATGGCCTCACGCTCCATGCGCTCGGCCTTCCTCGTCGACGAGGGGACGACCACCTTCTTCGACGGCGCCGCGTACGGGGCGCCGGGCGCGGTCGTGTCGGACATCTGCGTCTCGCAGAAAGGCTACCTGGACGTCGAGCTCACTGCGCTAGGCGAGGGCGGGCACTCCTCGAACCCGTTCGGGGGCACGTCGCTCGAGCGGCTGTGCCGTGCCGTTGCCGCCGTCTGCGCCGCCAAGCCGGCGCCCGAGCTCGGCTCCATCGTCGCGGGGACGTTCCGCGAGCTCGCGCCCCTCGTGACCGAGGAGCCCTTCGCCTCGCTCGTCGCCGACGTCGACGCCAACGCGCAGAGAATCGCCGAGGCGGCCGCGGGCGTCAAGGAGCTCTACCCCTTCGTGTGCACGACGGTCGCCGTCGACATGCTCGAGGGGGCCTCGAGCGCCGCCAACGTCATGCCGGGGGACTGCACGGCGACCATCAACTTCCGGTTGCTCCCGGGCACCACGGGAGCCGAGGTGCTCACCGCCGTCAAGAAGGCCATAGAGGGCACCGGCGTCGAGGCGCGCATCGCGCACGAGACGCCCGCCGGCCGCATCGACTCGACCGAGGGCGCGGGGTACGCCGAGCTCAAGGAATCCCTTTCCCACTTCCACCCCGGCGTCGCCTGGGTCCCGTCGTTTGTGTGCGGCGGCACCGACTCGGTCCGCTACGAGGGCGTCTGCGGCTCGATCATGCGCGTCTGCCCGTTCCGGCCCGCGCCCGAGGAGGAGGCGCGCGGCGTCCACGGCGTCAACGAGCGCATCTCGCGCAGGACCTATGCGCAGGGTATCCGCGTCCTCGTCCGCCTGCTTCAGAACACTGCTTTTAACGTGTCTTTCCGCGGTTGACGTTCACCCGGGCTTTACGGCGTGCCCCGCTCGGGTAACATAGCAGGGTTTGATATCGTGTCTTGCGACGAGGGGAAGCATGAAAGACAGACTCGAGAGCCTGCGCTCAACGCTCAAGAAGGTGGCCGACGCCGACGCGGCCGAGCACCAGGAGCGGGGCATCGCCACAGACCCCGTGGGGACATCGGGCAACCCCTCGCAGCAGATCGTCACGCCTGCCAACGTCATCACGTTCTGCCGCCTGCTCCTCACCATAGCCTTTCTCGTCCTCTTCTGCGATCACGTGAGTCGCTACGCCGCCCTCGCGTGCTACGCCGTGGCTGCGGGCACCGATTTCCTCGACGGCCAGGTGGCACGCAGAACACAGACGGTGAGCTGGCTCGGAAAGATCATGGACCCGATCATGGACCGCGTCCTTCTCTTTACCGGGGTCCTCGGCCTCCTCATCGTGGGGGAGCTTCCCGTTTGGATCCCCATCTACGTCATCGGCCGAGACGTCTACCTGGCCATCGGCGGCGTCGCGTTGCAAAAGTACCGCGTGCGCCCGGTCGACGTCGCCTACATCGGCAAGGCGGCGACGGCGTTTCTCATGACGGGCTTCTGCTTCTGCCTGCTCGGGCTCCCCGAGATCGAGGGGCTGGGCCTTGTCGGCGCCTCATGGCTCCCCGGCCTCAACTCGACGAACGCCTGCCTGGGCATCTTCCTCGTCTACATCGGCGTGGTCTTCTCGGTCGTCACGGCCGTCCACTACACCGTCGAGGGAGTCCGGATAAAGAAAGAAGTCCTTGCCAAGCGCGAGGAGGCCGCTCGATGACGGGGCAGGTCGCCCGCATGGGGGCGCTCTACCAAGAGCATGTCTATCTGGGGGCGACGTTCGCGCCTTCCGACGAGGGCGACGTGATGCGCGTCGCGTCCTACCCGAGCGAGAAGGGCTCCTTCGACCCCAAGGCGGCGTATCTCTCCGACCTCACCGGCTCCACCTACGAGCTCATCTCGGGCGAGGCCTCGCAGCCGCTGGCCGAGGCCTTCTTCTGCGGAAAGAAGCTCGCCGTGGGGGAGTGCGCCTGGGAAGCCTCGCTCACGGCCGAAGGGGCCCTCACCTCCGTACCGCTCGTCGCGCGGACGGGCGGGAACGAGTACGTGCTGCTCGACCCCTCGCCGCGCGGGGACGTCGTCTCTGCGTGGCTCGGCTTCATCTCGTCGATCGAGCAGGGCGGCTATGCCCCTTATGCCGAGGCCAAGGTGGAGGACGCCACGGGCATGCTCACCCCGCTGCTCCTCGCAGGCCATGCCGCGCGCACGGTGCTCTCCGACTACGTCGGGCACCCGCGCGACCTCCCGGCGCCGGGATGCGTCCGCAACGTCCGCCTCGACCGCATCGCGACCGTCATGATGGGCCTCAGGCTCCCGGGCGCGCCCGATATGCCCGCCTACGTGCTTCTTGTCCCCGCCGCGCAGGCGGCCACGCTCTGGAGGAGCTTCCTCTCGTTCAGCGTGGTGGAGCCCGTCGGCTCCGACGCGCTGGCGCGCCAGACCAGGTCCTTGACGCCCTGGGGAGACGACCTCTTTGAGAAGGACCAGGTCAAACCCGGCGCCGAGCGCCTCGGGGCGGCAGGCCTTCTGCGCAGCGAGCGCGACTTCATCGGCGCGCGCGGGCTCTGATCGCCCCCGACCGCATTGAAATTCGAACAGTACGGAGTTTTGTCACCATGAGCTACGACTTCACCACCAGAGTCTCCCGCAGGGGCGTCGGTTCCCACAAGTGGGACGAGATGCTCGCCGAGAACCCCAAGGTCCCGGCAGGCGTCGCGCCCCTCTCCGTGGCGGACATGGAGTTCGAGAACGCCCCCGAGATCAGGCGCGCGCTCCATGACCTGGTGGACTCCGGCCCGCTCGGCTACACCGGCCCCACGGACCGTTTCTACTCCGCGTGCATCGACTGGCAGGTCCGCCGCCACGGCTGGAGGCCCCAGAAGGAGTGGGCGGTCGTCACGCCCGGCGTGGTCCCGGCCATCTTCGACGCCGTCTCCACGTTGACCGACGAGGGCGAGGGCGTCATCATCCAGCCGCCCGTCTACTACCCGTTCCGCATGGCCGTCGAGTCGGCCGGGCGCACCCTCATCGAGAACCCGCTCGTAATCGAGGACGGGGCGTACCGCATCGATTTCGAGGGCCTGGAGGCCGCGGCGGCCCGCCCCGACGCGAGGATGCTCGTCCTGTGCAGCCCCCACAACCCCGTCGGCCGCGTCTGGAGCGTCTCCGAGCTGCGCCGCGTCGTGGACATCTGCATGGCACACGACGTCATCATCGTCTGCGACGAGATCCACAACGACCTCATCATGCCCGGAAACGCGCACACGACCATCGCCAACGTCATGAGCGAGGACGAGCTCGCCCGCGCCGTGGTGTGCACCGCCCCCTCGAAGACCTTCAATCTCGCCGGTTGCCAGTGCTCGGTCATCTACATCGCCGACGACGGGCTGAGGGAGCGCTTCCGCTCGGGTTTCGGCAAGCTCGCGCTGCAGACGGTCAACGCCTTCGCCTACACGGCCACGGTCGCCGCCTACGAGAAGTGCGAGCCTTGGCTGAACCAGCTGATCGACGTCGTGTGGTCGAACTTCTCCTACCTCGTCAATTGGGTCGCGCAAAGCCACCCCGAGCTCGACGTCTACGAGCTGCAGGGCACCTATCTCGCATGGGTCGACTTCAGGGCATGGGGCCTCGAGCCGGGCGAGCTCAAGCGCTTCATGCGCGAAGAGGCGCTGCTGTGGCTCGACGAGGGCGACCTCTTCGGCCAGGGCGGCGAAGGCTTCGAGCGCCTCAACCTCGCGTGCCCCGCGGACGTGCTCGCGGAGTCGCTCACGAGGCTCGACGAGGCGGCGGAGAGGCGCGGCCTCGGCAGGTAGCCCACAGCCGGAAGATCGCGACGCGAAAGGGGGTTTGCCCGATATGAAATACTCGGTCAACGCCAAACAATGCCCAGACGCCGTTGGCGCCGCCTCCAAGGGGACGACCGCCGGAAGGTATGTCTTTGTCTCTGGCCAGGTCCCCGTCGACGAAGACGGCGCGCTCATCGGCCAGGGGGACGTACGCGCGCAGGCCACCCGAGTCCTCGACCAGGTCGAGGCGGTGCTCTCGGAGGTGGGCCTCGACCTCTCCGACGTCGCGAAGACGACCCTGTACCTGACCGACCTCGACCTTCTCGACGCCTTCGACGAGGTCTATGCCGAGCGCATAGACCCGCCGATGCCGGCACGCTCGGTCGTGCAGGCATCGCGCCTGCCGCTCGGGGCGGACGTGCAGATGGACGCAATCGCCTGCAGGTAAGCGGTATAAACTAGAGTCATTCAACCCACTCGAGCATCCTACGTAGGGAGCCAACCATGGAAAACGAGAACATCCCCGCCAGCGAAGGGGCAACCGAGATCTTCCGCATGCCGTCGGCCGACGCCACGGTTCCGGACCTCATGGCCGTCTCGAAGCCGGTCCGACCCACGCTGACCATCGTCAAGGGGCCCCAGATCGGCGAGACCTTCGAGCTCAACGCGGCGACGATCACAATCGGCCGCGACCCGAAGAACTCGGTCTTCCTCAACGACATGACCGTCTCGCGCCGCCACGCGAGCCTCGATCTCTCCGGCGTCTCGTCCGGCTTCGCCACGGTCAAGGACCTCGGCAGCCTCAACGGCACCTGGGTCGACGGCGCCATCGTCAACGACGCCACGCTCAAGGACGGGTCGACCATCCAGATCGGCACGTTCCGCATGGTGTTCCACACCAACGCGCGCAAGGCACGCATCGCCACCGACATCTAGGCCGAGCCATGCCCGACGCCGGATACCTCACCATAGGCAAAGTCGTTAAGCGGCTTCAAGCCCAATACCCGGACCTCACCGTGTCTAAAGTCCGCTATCTCCAGGACGAGGGGCTCATCAACCCCTCTCGGACGCCCGGCGGCTACCGTCTCTACTCGCAGCGCGATATCCGCAGGCTCGAGACCATCCTCTACCTGCAGAAGAACCGCTTCATGCCCCTCTCCGTCATCAAGGAGGAGCTCGACCGCGGCGACTCCAAGGTCGGCGCCAAAGGTGAGGTCACGCCCGACAACGTTCAGGTAAAGAGGGACGACGAGGACGTGGCCGAGCGGCTTCACCCCATAGACCGCATGCCTGAGCTCTGCGGCACAACGGTCTCGTTCGTGAGGGAGCTCTCGGAGGCGGGCGTCATCAAGCTCAAGAAGTCGCCGCACGGCCGCGACCTCGTCGACGGGCACGACCTGCCGCTCATCCGTATCTGCGACGAGCTGCGCCGTTACGGCTTCGGCGCGAAGAACCTGCGCTCCTACGTTATCGCCGCCAACCGCGAGTCGTCGGCCTTCGAGCAGGCGCTCATGGTCTTCGCTAAGCGCGGGGGCGGCGTTGAGATGGAGCATACCGAGGAGAACCGGCGCCAGTTCGACGAGGCTTTTTCGCGCATGCTCGGGCTCACCAACGCCGTGCGCAGCGAGCTCATCGGGCGTCGCGTCAAGGAAGCATTCAAGGACCTGGGGGAGTAAGCCGCCCCGCTCATGACCGGAAGAAGGAACCGCACATGGCACGCTACGATTACGAGAGCAAGATCGTCGATATCCCGGACTACCCCGAGCCGGGCGTCATCTTCAAGGACGTGATGCCGCTCTTCGCCGACAAAGAGGCCTTCTCCTCCGCCGTTGACGAGATCTGCGACCACTTTAAGGACGCAGGCATCACCAAGGTCGTCGGCTCGGAGGCGCGCGGGTTCCTTATCGGCGCCCCCGTGGCCTACAAGCTCGGGGTCGGCTTCGTTCCGGCACGCAAGCCGGGTAAACTCCCGCGCGCGGTCTACTCCCAGAGCTACTCGCTCGAGTACGGCACGAACACCGTCGAGATGCTCCAGGACGCGCTCGATCCCGAAGACCGCGTCCTCGTGATCGACGACCTCGTCGCCACCGCCGGAACGACCATCGCGTCCGCCGACCTTGCGAAGAAGAGCGGCGCGACCGTCGTCGGCTTCGGCTTTATCCTCGAGCTCGCGTTCCTCAACCCCCGCGAGGCCATCGAGAAGAGCTATCCCGGCGTGGACGTCTTCACGCTCGCCAAGGTCGATTAACCTGAAACAATCTCGAGGAAACCTTGAACGAAACCGCAGATACCGGCGCCTCGGCACACGTGTCGAGGCGTTTTTCCAGGAAATACCAGATAGACCTCATCGTTGAGGGGGCCTTGGTCGGCCTCTTCGGCGGGGGAGTGGTCACGCTCTATCGCCTCTCGCTCTCGACCGCCGAAGGGCTGCTGCGTCGCATCACCGGTCTCGCCAACGGGCAGGTTGTGCTGATGGGCGCATGGTTCGCCGTCCTCGCGCTGTTGACTTTCATGGTCGGGAAGCTCGTGCTCTGGGAACCGGCCACCTCCGGGTCCGGAATCCCGCAGGTAGACGCCGAGGTCATGGACCGGATGGACATGCCTTGGCACAGGGTCATCGTCGCCAAGTTCGCCGAGGGCACGCTCGGCGCGTTCGCCGGGCTGTCGATGGGACGCGAGGGCCCGAGTGTGCAGCTCGGCGGCATGGCGGGCAAGGGCGTCTCGAAGCTGTTCGGGCGAAAGAGGGGAGAGGAGCGCCTTCTCGTCACCTGCGGAGCGGCCGCGGGCATGTCGGCGGCTTTCCATGCCCCGCTCACCGGCGTGCTCTTCGCCATAGAGGAGATTCACAAGGAGTTCACCTCGTCGCTCATCATCTCCGTCATGGCCTCGTCGCTCACAGCCGATTACCTTGTGTCTGGTGTCCTCGGGGTCGCGCCCGTCATGAGCCTTGAGTTCACCAGGAATCTCCCTCACATCGATTACGCCTTCGTCGTCCTGCTCGGCGTCGTCTGCGGGCTGCTCGGCGCGCTGCACAACCGCGGCATGTTCGCCTGCCAAGGCCTCTACGGCAAGATCGAGAAGGGCTTGCCGTACCTGAGGCTCATCATTCCGTTCACGCTCGCCGGCATCGCGGCGTTCGCCTGGCCCGAGCTCATGTGCGGCGGAGACGCGATCTTCGAAGAGATCGTCGACCCGAACGGCCTGAGGTTCTTGCCGATGCTCGCTCTGCTCGGAGCGAAATATCTCTTTACCACGGTTTCGTTCGGGTCTGGCGCCCCCGGCGGGACGCTCTTCCCGCTGGTCATTATGGGTGCCCTCGTCGGGGCATGTTTCGCGCTCGGTATGGAGGTGTTCATCGGCCGCGGCATGACGTTCTATGAGAATTTCATGGCGCTCGGCATCGCAGGTCTCTTCGCCGCGGTCGTGAGGGCGCCGGTGACCGGAGTCGTCCTCGTCTTCGAGCTCACAGGGTCCCTTGACGCGCTCCTCTCGGTATCGCTCGTCTCGATAATCGCCTACATGGTCGCGAACCTGACCAAGACCGATCCGTTCTACGAGCACCTTCTGGCGAGCCAACTCGACATTTGCGAAGAAATGCCGAGCGTCGAGGGCATTCCCGGCAAGAAAATCGTCAAGACATTCCACGTGGGAGCCGGTAGCCGTATCGAAGGCAAACAGGTCTCGGAAATACCGTGGCCCGATGGGGCGCGCGTGGTCCTAATTGACCGTGCTTCCAGCGAGATCATTCCCAACGGCGCCTCAGTTATCGAGGCCTTGGACGAGCTTCTCCTGATAATGGATTCGGACGCTGAGGACGACGTGACGATGAAACTCGAGGTCATGACTCGGCCACAGGGGTAGAGAGCGAAACAGGGGCTCAGATAGGCCCCTGTTTCTAAAATACTCTCTACTTTACATAAGATATATTATCGCGATTCTCTACTATTGAGATAACGTGAGGCATAGACGGCAGCCACGGCTCCGTCCGCAGCAGCCGTGACGACCTGTTTGAGAATTCCATTCCGACAGTCACCGGCAGCAAAGACGCCTTGCGCACTCGTTCGCATACATTCATCGGTAACCACGTACCCATGCTCGTCCAGCTGCGCGATGTCCTTGAGCAATTCCGTGTTCGGCTGAGAGCCGACGTACACGAACACGCCGAAGGAACCTTCTTCAAACTCCATGCGCCTCTGTGTGCCATCAGCAAGATTGCGCAAGGTTATGGCAGTCAAAAGATCTTCGCCTTCGACAAAATCGACGCTTGTCTCAAAGAGAAACTCGACATTCCCCGCGTCCTGGAGTTTACGAACAAGCGAGGCGTTCGCCCTCATGGAACTTTTGCGCACGACAACGGTCACAAGGCGAGCAAAACGAGACAGGAACAACGCTTCCTCAGCTGCACTGTTCCCTCCCCCACATACGAACACGTGTTTGTTACGATAGAACATTCCGTCGCAAGTGGCGCAATAACTGACCCCGCGACCGGTAAAAGCAACCTCACCGTCGAACCCGGCACGAGAGGGGCTAGAACCAAGGCACGCGATGATCGAACTTGCGATAATCTCGCCCGTTGTCGTCTCGATAGAGAACGTCTTGTCGGGCAGCGCCCTAAATCGCAGGGCCTCATCCTGGATAAACTCGGCGCCAAACGACGAGGCTTGTTCGCGCATGGAGGCCATGAGCCCGTATCCGTCGGTTCGAGGAACACCGGGATAGTTCTCGACCCCGCTCGAAGAGACGATCTGCCCGCCCCAGTTTCCCTTCTCGAGGACAAGGGTATCGAGGAGCTCCCTACGCGCATACAGGGCCGCGGAACAGCCTGCAGGGCCAGAACCAAGAATGACAACGTCGTGGACGCGCATGGCTAAACTCCGCTTGAGCCAAAGCCGCCGGCACCACGATCGGTCTCATCGAGCTCGTCGACCTCTAGCAAGTCGACGACGGGGACCTTCTGGATAACCAGCTGGGCAATACGCTCGCCCTTCTTGATCTCTATGGGGTTCTCGGCATCGAGGTTGACCGCGCAGACCTTGAGCTCGCCGCGATAATGCGCGTCGACAAGGCCGGGGGTGTTCGCCATCGAGAGGCCTTTCCGGAGCGCAAGTCCGCTGCGAGGCTGAACAAATCCGGCATACCCTTCTGGAATGGCAATAGCGAGCCCCGTGGAAACAAGGCGGCGCTCAAAGGGCTTAAGCACGACATCCTCGTTTGCGCGGAGATCAAGGCCGGCATCGCCCGCATACGCATAGCTGGGAAGCTCGACGTCCGGGTCAAGGCGCTTAATGGGAAGCGAGATGCGATCGTCACTCATTGGCCAGGCTCCTCAATTCCTCGCTGAACTCATCGACGTCCTTGAACTCCCGGTAGACGGAGGCGAAGCGAATATACGCGACCTTGTCGATCTTCAGCAGGCGCCTCAAGACCATGCTCCCGAGATCTATCGAGGAGACCTCGGTAACGCCGCCGTCACGCAGCTCAGCCTCGATGTTATCGATAAGGTCGCTAAGGGTCTGGGCGGGCACGTCCCTCTTCACCGTGGCGGCAAAGAGACCGCGCATAAGCTTCTGGCGCTCAAACGTCTCTTTGTGCCCGTCTCGCTTAACAACCATCAAAGGGGTTTCCTCGCAGCGCTCATAGGTCGTGTAACGAAACCCGCATCCGGTACACTCGCGGCGCCTGCGAATAGCGTCGTTGTTCTCGGACGGCCGCGAATCAACGACCTTGGACTCGTCGAAGCCGCATTTAGGACAGCGCATCGATCCTCCTTTAAGAGTCAGGTACGTTGTCTACGGTAACACACGGCTATCCTCGCGATTTAAGACGCGGGCACCAAAAGAGACTGGCCTGCAGAAAGAGTAGAAACCGAAAGGCCGTTTTTGGCCTTAATCCAGGAAACCACGTCCTTGGTGGACACCCCGTCGACGCCGTGCTTCTCGGCGATGCTCCAGAGGCTCTCGCCGTCGAGGACCCTCACAGACGCAGTCGGCGCTGCCTCCAGACGAGAAGCGACCGCCTCGTGGACGCTCAGCCCAAATGAGAACAGAACAGCAGCAAAGGTGATAAAAATAAGCGCTGAAGCCATGATGACAAACGAACGCGGGCAACGAGCATTCTTCGACTTTCGAACGGGTGACTCCGACCCAAGCTGGGCGCCATTGCCGCCCTCGATGAGAACGAGCGTCGGTATCACCTCGGACTGCAGCGCGGCGGTGCCGGAAACTGGATACAACACGTTATTGGTCATGTTCTTCTTCATGTGCCTTACCTTCCGCCTTGTTTGACGGTCCATTTATACCGGCGCCTTGTGACAACAATCGAATTCGTACGCGTGTACCTGAGTACTTTTGTTCGTATACTAATAGACACAGATGTTCGCGTCAAGAGAAATAGAACGCTCGTTTGCAGAAAACAGGTGTTTGGTGTAAAATCCACTCAACGAGAAGGAGGCCGCCCATGGCAAAGGGAAAGATCGGTAAGCGTCAGCTCGCTATTTACGAATTCATCCTCGGGTACACCAAGGAGCACAGCTACCCGCCTTCGGTCAGGGAAATCGGCGAGGCGGTCGGGCTTGCGTCGCCCTCGACGGTGCACATGCACCTCAAGGCCCTTGAGTCCAACGGCTACATCAGGCGAGATCCGAAGAAGCCCAGGACCATCGAGGTCGTCTCCGACGGCGAGGACAAGGACGCCGCAGGCACGAAGCTGGCGGAGATATCCCAAGACCTCAACAACAACGCCATCACGCTGCCGCTTGTTGGGAGAGTCGCCGCGGGCGTGCCCATCCTTGCCGAGCAGAACGTTGAGGAGAGCCTGACGCTCCCCACGAGCATCGTGGGCGATTCAAGCTCTTTCATCCTCCGCGTGCACGGCGAGTCCATGGTCAACGCCGGCATCTTCGACGGCGACTACATCGTCGTCAAGGAGCAGCATGACGCGCATGACGGAGAGATCGTCGTGGCCCTCATCGACGACTCCGCGACGGTTAAGACCTTCTATCGCGAGAAGGATCGCATCAGGCTCCAGCCTGAGAACGACACCATGTCGCCTATCTATGCAGATAATCCCACCATCATCGGCAAAGTAACGGCGCTTATTCGCTCCGTCTCCTAAAGGCGTAAAGCTTGTTTACCCGTAGGTTCCAGAAGGAGAAAACTGAATCTTCCTCACCCTCACGGGGTTCGCGGACCGGGAGGGTGAGGTTGTTCGATGCTCTTCGCGGGCTCAGCGTCCTGTCTATGGTTCTCTTTCATTTCTGCTACGACGTGACCGCCATCCAAGGCATCGCGCTGCCGTGGTTCAAACCGCCGTTCGAAGACCTATGGCGCGCGAGCATATCGTGGAGCTTCCTTGTCCTTGCAGGCATCATGTGCGCCTACTCGAGGAACAATTTCAAGCGTTCGCTCATCTACGGTTTCGTCGCGCTACTTATCTGGATTGTCACCTTGCTTGCAAAGGTGGATATCCCCATCTCGTTCGGCATCATCTATTGTATGTTTGCGTCAACGCTTCTATATGCGGCCCTTGAACGATTGGGGGCCGCCCCGAGGGGAATCAAAGCAGGCGCCGTGCTTTTCCTTTGCTTCGTCTTATGCCTGGGAGTCAATTCCGGGAGCATTGGCCTGCCAGGGGCGAGCCTGCGTCTTCCTCATCGTCTCTATGAGACGAAATGGCTTTCCTGGCTCGGCTTCCCTGGCCCCGGCTTTTCTTCAGGAGACTATTACCCGCTTCTCCCCTATTCACTGATTTTTCTGACTGGCGCGGCTGTTGGGCCTTGCTTGAAGGAATGGATCCCAAACACCTTGCTGGCACGGCTCGGGTGGCGGCCCCTTGAGTTCATCGGCCGCCACGCATTGGCGGTTTACGTGATTCACCAACCGGTATTATTGCTGCTCTCCAGCCTCATCTGATGAGTCGGAGACCCGGTACGGGTCCAGGGTAAGCCGCATTCTCTCCGAAGCCTTGACCGTGGCAAGCAGGCCGCCGTCGACGTATTGCTCGCGCATAACCTGACACCGCTCATGGACCATCTTGAGCAGAAGGCCTTTCTCGTAAGGCACCAGAACGGTCAGGGTCTCGTCCCCCATGGACGCTTCCCTGCCAATGCGGTACAGCAGGGAGTCGATGCCCTTCCCGTCTCGCGCGGAGATCATAACAGCATCCGGATACGCAACGGTCAGCGACCGAAGCTCGTCCTGCGTCAAAAGATCTACCTTGTTCAAAACGATCAGCCGCCGAATACCGTCCGCCTCAATGTCGCCGAGAATGGACACCACGGCATCGAGCTCATCTTGGCGGCGCGGGTCCGAGGCATCGACCACAACCAGCAAAAGATCGGCAGCCTCTACTTCGGAGAGCGTCGACTTAAAGGCCTCGATAAGCGTAGTCGGCAGTTTTTGGATAAACCCGACTGTGTCGGTCAGCGTGATCTTGCGGCCCTCGGCCAAATCAAACGACCGTGTCGTGGGATCAAGCGTGGCGAACAGCTCGTCCTTAGCATAGACCCCCGCCCCGGTAAGCTGATTCAAAAGCGTCGACTTGCCGGCATTCGTGTACCCGACGAGCGCAACCCGATAAATGCCAGAGTCCCACCGTGCCTTGCTCTGGACACCGCGCCTCTTCTCAAGCTCTATGAGCTCTTTCTTTAAAAACGATATACGTCCGCGCACCATGCGCCGGTCGACCTCGAGCTGGCTCTCGCCTTGCCCGAATCTGCCGCCGATTCCGCCACGCGTCTGTTCCCCGACCAAGTGGCTCCACATGCCGCGAAGGCGCGGGAGAACATACTGAAGCTGCGCGAGCTGTACCTGAAGACGACCCTCTCGAGTCCGGGCATGCTCCCCGAAAATATCGAGGATAAGCGCCGTGCGATCAACGATCTTCACCGGCTCGCCGACCTCACGCTCAAGGTTCGACTGCTGCGAAGGGGTCAGTTCGTCATCAAAGATGACGACGTCGGCGTCGAGGCGCCGAACATACCCGACCAGCTCCTCGACCTTCCCTTTTCCGATAAAGGTTTTGGGGACCGGCTTATCGAGCTTCTGCGTCAGGGTGAAGACCACCTCGGCCCCGTCCGTCTGCGCAAGCCTCTCAAGCTCGGCAAGCGAATCCTCGCAGGTCCAAGGGCCAACACCTCTGTCGACGCCGACAAGAATCGCCTTTTCGGCGACCCTTTCGGTTGAGAAGGGCTTAAAGCGACCCATGCTCGCCCTCCGCACATTCGTCGAGGCGCGTAAGGATATGATCGGCGGCTTCCTCCAGCGAAACCTCGGAAATATCGACCCACTCGACACGCGGATCGTTCTTGAACCAGGAGATCTGGCGCTTTGCGTAACGGCGCGTCCTCATCTTGATGGCGTCAACTGCATTTTCCAAGCTTAGGGAGCCGTCGAGATACCCGACGAGCTCCTTATAGCCGATGGCTTGCCCCGCCGTCGTGTTTCCGAGCGCGCCCGCGTCGTACAGCCCGCGGACCTCCTCGACGAGACCTTGCTCGATCATGAGGTCGACGCGTTCCTCGATGCGACGGTAAAGCAGCTCCCGGGGCATCGAGAGGCCGAACACGAGCGATCGGTACCAAGCAGCCCGCTTGTGCAGCCCCTTGTTGTGCTCAGCGTAGCTCACGCCCTCGTCGAGCATCTCGAGAGCGCGAACGACCCTTCTCACGTTGTTCGGGTGAATGAGGGCCGCGCTCGCAGGGTCTCGCTCCAGAAGCAGACGATAGACCCTATCGGCCCCAAACTCCTCAGCCATGCCCTCGTAGACCGACCGCTCTTTAGCGCCCTTCTCGCCGGCCGGGAATTGCATATCGTCGATAACGGCATTGAGGTAGAGGCCTGTTCCGCCGCAGAGCACAGGAACCTTGCCCTGCCCGAGGAGCTTGTCGACAACCGCGCGACAGTCCCGCTGAAATAGCTGAACTGAATAGTCGTCCGACGGGTCGCAGACGTCAACCATGCGGAGAGGAACGAGCCTTTCCGCACTGGGGGTCTTCGCGGTGCCGATATCCATACCACGGTAAACCTGCATGGCGTCGACGGAGACCACCTCAGAGGTCAGCCTTCGAGCAAGGAGGTCCGCCAACGAGCTCTTGCCGGAGGCCGTGGGCCCCACAACGGCTATGACAGGTCCGGGGAGGCTCAACGAGGGTCGCCCTCAATGGAGCCGCGGAGATACCAGGTGCGAGCCTCGTCGACGCGAACCGAGCACAGCTTGCCGACGAGCTCACTCTGGTCGAGCCCCTCAGGAAGCCCGAAATGAACCGTGCGCATCTTCTCACTGTGACCGACCATGACATTCTCGTCACGCTTCGAGGCTCCCTCGACCAGGACGCTCACGACCTTGCCGAGCTCACGCTGGTTCGACTCGTAGGCCTGCTTAGCGACCAAGTCGGCCAGCCGGTCGAAGCGCTGCTGGATGACCTCCCGAGGCGTGTCATCAGGAATCTTCGCCGCCGGCGTACCGGGCCTCGGCGAATAAATAAAGGTGTAGGCGCCGGAGAACTCCGCCTCGCGCACAAGCGAGAGGGTGTCCTCGAAATCCTCCTCGGTCTCGCCGGGGAATCCAACGATGATGTCCGTGGAAAGCGCGAGCTCGGGCATCGACTCCCTCAGCCGCCGCACAAGGTCAAGATACTGCTCCCTCGTGTACTTGCGGTTCATCGCCTTGAGCACACGCGTAGAGCCGCTCTGAACGGCCAGGTGAAGATGAGGCATGACGCACTCAGTCTCGGCCATGGCCCGAATGGTCTCATCGGTAAGGTCGTGGGGGTTCGAGGAAGTGAAGCGAAGCCTCTCGATTCCCGTCTTGCCGACGGCACGCAGAAGCTCAGAGAACCGCGGCTCCCCATAGATGTTGCGCCCGTATGAGTTGACGTTCTGGCCGAGGAGCGTGATCTCGCGAACGCCGTCCGCGACGAGCCGCTCGCACTCCCCCACCACAGCCTCGATGGTGCGGCTTTTCTCGCGCCCGCGGACATAGGGCACGATGCAGTAGGTGCAGAAGTTGTTGCAGCCCGTCATGATCGGCACCCAGGCATGGAATTTCTGGGCGCGCCGGGTCGGGAGGTCGCAGGAGAAACCACGGCCCTCTTCCTGGGTATCGACCTCGACCGTCTTTCCGTCGTCCTCGAAAGCCTCGATAAGAAGCCCCGGGAGGCTCGCGAGGGCGCTCGTGCCGAACACGACGTCGGCCGCGGGGATGTGTTGCCTGATCTTCTCGCCGTCGCGCTGGGCGATGCAGCCGCCGATGGCCACGACGCGCTTGCCGCACGGGGGCTTGGGCGCGCTGACCATCGCGGACGCCTGGCCGTAAAGGCGTTGGTCGGCGTTCTCGCGGACGCAGCAGGTCATGAAGACGACGATGTCGGCCTGCTCGGGATCCTCAACCCAGATGCACCCGTTCTGCTCAAGAAGACCCTCCACGCGCTCGGAGTCGTGGAGGTTCATCTGGCAGCCGAAGGTCTTTACGTAGTACGTCTTTCCAACAAGAGAACTCATGAACCTACCCTTTTAGGAAGCGATTTCGGTGGCCGCGGGAACCGACGGCGTCTGGATCTTGTGCACATAGATGGCGAGCCTGATGGCCGTGCGGCTCTCGCCGCCGATAAGGATATCCGAGAACGTCGGGGCGCAGGAGACATCGTAGCCCGTGGGGATGAGGAACCCGCGCGCAATAGCGACCGCCTTAATGGCCTGGTTCACGGCCCCGGCCCCCACGCACTGGATATTGACCGGCTCGCCGTCCTTTACCAAACCGGCTATGGCTCCGGCCACGGATGCCGGGGATGACTTGCTCGATACCTTGAGGTAGTCCATGAAGTGCTCCTGATTTGGTCCGTTTTGAGTTTGAAGATTGTCGTTAAGCTGCGGATATTCTACAAAGAAAACCTTTGTTTGCAAAGCGGGAGGCTTCTCAGAGGTCCTCGGAAACATCGAAGGTCACCACGATGCGCCCCTTGCCGACGCGCACCCTCGGAGCATCCTCGAGCTTGAGGTAATACCGGTCGCCAAGAAGCGAGAACGCCCGCTCAAGCTCCCGGGAGAAGTCGCGCGAGTCCTCTGCGGACAGCTTGAGGCCTCGAGGATCATGGGAAAGGTCGACGGGCTTGGGTTGCTTGGGGCCGCCGCGATGTGTGAGCCTGGCCATCACGCTCCTGAGCGGCTTTATCTGACCCGAGACGATTCGGTGCGCGGTCCGCTCGCTCATGTCAAGGCCGACGGAGGAGGCGACCTCATGAAGCTCGGAGGCGTCGGCGGCTGCCCTCAGCCGCTCAAGGACGGGGAGCTCCCCCATGTCGTCGATGAACATGAGGTCGGAAGCCCCGACGCTCCTCGCGGCGCGTGCCCGCGCCGTCGAGGCGATCTCCGAGGGTGAGCCGACGTAGACTTCGCAGGTCGCCCGCTCCTCGATGGCGAACTCGCAGCAGGTACGGATGATGTTGTGGGGACCGCGCTCGCACACGATGCCGCCGTCCTCGTCGACCCCCGTCGAGGGCCAGGTCGACTGATCCGTCCGCTCAGAGAGCTTCGATGCGTCGGTGACGACCTTTATGGAGGAACCCTTGCCGAGGGCGCTGGAAACGACGCCGGCGAAGACGGCGTTCTCCTTCACCGAGTACAGCGCCATGCCACGCCCATGAACGCCCCAACGGTCCATGTGGACGCTCTCGAGCTTAGACGTCACACGCGCCTCGAACACACGCTCCTGCATGTCTTCCGGGATACCCGACCCGTCGTCGAGAATCGTGACGGTGCGCAGGTCGCCCTCTCGGCTGGTGGCAACATAGATGTGCTTGGCACCGGCATCACGCGAGTTCCTGAGCATCTCGATGACAACATCCTCGACGCAGCGGATATCGTGCTTGGCCTGGCGCCTCTCGGCCTCCGCCACGCGAAGACGAACGTAGCCTTCGCCGAGGTTCTCCTCGACGCGAAGGCTACGCTCGCCACCCATGGAGGCGACAAAACCGAGAAGACTTGACTCGGGTTCGCCCATAAAGGCTACTTAGCGACGTCGACCGCGCGCGACTCGCGAATGACGACGACGCGGACCTGGCCGGGATACTCCATCTCGTCCTCGATCTGCTTCGCGATGTCGTGGGCGAGGACGGTGGCCTGCGCGTCCGAGACCTTCCCGGGCTCGACCATGACGTGAAGCTCACGGCCGGCCTGCATGGCATAGGTCCTCTCGACGCCCTCGTGAGCGTTCGAGATCTCCTCGAGCTTCTCAAGGCGCTTGATGTAGTTCTCAGCGGACTCGCGACGAGCGCCCGGGCGCGCCGCGGAGATGGCGTCAGCGGCCTGGACAAGGACATCGAGAACGGTATCGGGGTCGACATCGGCGTGGTGCGCCTCGATGGCGTGGACGATCTCGGGACGCTCGCCGTAACGAC
>CAVJHQ010000034.1:0-20132 GCA_963649365.1 Alloprevotella sp. | reverse complement strand
TGGTCTACCAGGAGCAGGTCATGCAGATCTCGATGAAGATGTCGAACTTCACGCCCGGCGAGTCGGACTCCCGCATCCGCAAGCCCGTGGCGAAGAAGAAGATCAAGATGCTCACGGACCAGATCTTCCACTGGGAGGGCAACGGCGCCGACGAGACCATCTACGACCACTGGATCAACGGCGCCGTCGAGAACGGCTACAAGAAGGAGGTCGCCCAGCGCATCTGGGACGACGTCCTCGAGTTCGCCTCCTACGCCTTCAACAAGTCCCACTCCGCGGGCTACGCCATCCTCGTCATGCAGACGGCGTGGCTCAAGGCCTACTTCCCCAAGGAGTACATGGCCTCGGTCCTCACGTCCTACATGGGCAAGACCGAGAAGATCGTCCACTACGTCACCGCCTACCGCCGCGAGGGCGTGGCGATCCTGCCGCCCGACATCAACGAGTCCGGCCGCGACTTCACGGCCACCCCGGACGGCGTGCGCTTCGGCTTCGCGGGCATCCGCGGCGTGGGCGAGGCCGTGGGCGAGGCCATCATGGCCGAGCGCGAGCGATCCGGCGACTTCCGCGACGTCTTCGACTTCGTCAACCGCATGGACTCCGGCGCCGCCAACCGGCGCGTGGTCGAGGCCCTTATCTGCTCGGGCGCGTTCGACTCCACGGGCTACACCCGCATGCAGCTCATGCGCCTCGTCGACAAGAACAACCCCGACAACATCATCGACGCCGCCACCCGCAAGCAGAAGATCCGCGCCACCGGCCAGGTGTCGATGTTCGACATGTTCGCGGGCGTCGAGGGCGCCGGCTTCGAGGAGTCCAACCCCGAGCCCGACGGCGTCGAGTGGGACCGCTCGGTCAAGCTCGGCCGCGAGCGCGAGGTGCTCGGCCTCTACGTCTCGGACCACCCGCTGCGCCCCTACGAGTACGCGCTGCGCAAGGCCCGCGACTACAGCCTCGCCGACATCGAGGTCTCCGACGAGGTCACCGACTCGGCCGGCGGCGTCCACGAGCAGTTCAAGGTCCCCGAGGGCAAGAACCTGCGATTCGCCGGCATGGTCTCCGCGGTCATGAAGAAGACCACCAAGAACGGCGACCCCATGGCCATCGTCACGCTCGAGGACATGGAGGGCGAGGTCACCCTCGTCATCTTCCCGAAGCTCTACAAGAAGTGCGCGGCGGTTCTCGCCGGCGAGGTCGACCCCGAGACCGGCGAGACCTCCGGCGACGTCTTCGTCAAGGTCAAGGGCAAGCTGGAAAGAAGCGACCGCGGCAACCAGGTCATCTGCATGGAGGTCGAGCCGCTCGTCCTGAACGAGCGCACGAACCGGCCCAAGGTGCTCGAGATCAACATCCCGGCCGGGCTGCTCACGCGCTCGCGCCTGGACGACCTCGGCAGGATCCTGGCGGCCTACCCGGGCCTCGACCACGTGGAGGTCCGCGTCGAGTCGGCCAACGGCGACATCATGCGCATGGAGCTGCCCGTGACCGTCGACGCGAGGAACATGGTGCTTCTCGCCGAGGTCTCGGACGCGGTCGGGCGCATGGGCAAGGTCCTCGTCGCCTAGGCGGCGCGGGACGGATTGGAGCGATCATGAGAATAGCGGTGGCCCAGGCCCGCGGCTGCGCGGGCGATCTTGCCGAGGCCAAGGAGCGCGTCGTCGCCACGGTCGCGCGCGCCGCCGGGGCGGGCGCGGGGCTCGTCGTCTTCCCCGCCTACTTCCTGGCGCCGCCCGAGCCGGTCTGCGAGTCCGACCGCGAGGGCTTCTTCGTGGACACGCTGCAGCTGCTCTCCGAGCTCGCGGGCTCGCTCGCGGCACCGACCATCCTGCCGGTGGTCCTGGGCGGCGGCGAGGCGGGCTCCGTGCTCGAGGCGGCCTACATCGACGGCGAGTCGGTGGTCCCGCTGCGCCTCATGGGGCAGCTGCGCGCGGCCGCGCGCCGTGCGGGGGCCGACGACGGCGAGGAGGGGGACGCGGGGCTCGCGCTGCCGCAGCTCGAGGTGGGCGGCCTCACGCTCGGCGTCGCCTTCACCCACGAGGACCTCGACGAGTACGTGGGCTACGACTACCGCGTGGACGCCGTGCTCTTCGTCTCGACCTACGGCTTCGCGCTCGACGACTCCTCGAGCGCCCTCGGGGCCTCGCTTTCCGAGTCGCGCTTCGTCGACGACGCGGACGCCATGAACGCCTGGGTGGTCGGCGTCGGGGGCGTCGGGGCCTGCGACCTGGAGGTTCACGCGGGGTCGAGCTTCGCCCTCGCGCCCTGGGGCGAGCTCGCCGCCGAGGCGCCCGCCTTCGAGGAGGCCCTCATGCTCGCGGACATCGACCGGGGGTTCGAGGGGCCGCTGAAGGAGCCGCTCCAGATGCAGGTCTTCGACCCGGCGCTTCTTGCCTGGGAGGCCGTGGCCGAGGGCCTGCGCGCCATCGCCGCCGGCCTGGGCAGGACCGAGGCGGCCGTCGTCGTCGACGGCACGCTCGCCTCGATGCTGGCGTGCGCGGCGGCGGTCGACGCCGTCGGCCCCACGCACGTCCGCCCCTTCGTCGTCGCCTGGGGCGACGCCCGCGACGCCTCCTCGCGCAAGCTGGCCAGAAACCTCAGGCTCGAGGCGGCCGAGCTCGACGCCCGTACGCTCACGGGGCAGGGGCCGGGCGAGGCCCTCGACGAGGAGCTCGCCCTCGACGCCGCCTGGGCGCGCGCCGCGGCCTGGGCAAGGTCGGCGGGCGGCTTCGTCGTCTCCGGCGCGGACAAGACGGCCCTCGCGCTGGGGGCGGCCGCCCCGCGAGACCTCGGGTGCGTGCTTCCCTTCGGCGACCTCTACCGCTCCGACGTGCTCGCGCTCTCGCGCCTGCGCAACACCGTCTCGCCGGTGGTCCCCCTCGCGGCGCGGCGCGCCTTCTCGGTCGACGACCTGCCTGTCGCCCCGAAGGGGCCGGCGTCCGCCGAGAAGCGCCTCGAGGCCGTCGACTCCCTCCTCACCGGCTACATCGAGTGGGGGCGCCCCCTCTCGGACCTCGCCGAGGAGTGCGGGGACGAGGGGCTCGCGCGCGCGGTCGTGGCGGTGGCGAGAAAATCGATCAACGAGCTGCCCGGGCGCGTGCTCGCCCCTGTGCTCACCTCCAAGACGCTCGAGGAGGCGCGCGGCGCCTTCGGGCTCAGGTGGCGCGACCGCGTGAGGACGCCCGACGAGCGCCTGGACCTGAGCTCTCTGGCCGACGCGCTGCGCGCCGAGGGGGCGGCGGGCGAGGCAGACGGCTCCGGGCCCGCGGCCCAGGCGCCCGGCGGATCCGACGACGAGCGGGCCCTCGACGCGCTCGACCTTCTCGGCATGCTCGGCGCCACCTCCGAGGACGGTCCCGGGCCGCTCGACGAGCTCTTCGGCGACCAACGGCCGTCCGGCCCCGAGGGCGGGCACGGCCGGGGGCGCGGCGAGGCCGGCGGCTTCTTCTGGGGCGGCGGGCCCTTCTCGGAGAACTAGGCGGGCGCGGCCCGTCCCTGTGCTAGAATAGAACGAGCGTTCTTAGCATCACGTGTTCTGTTTTAGAAGGGGGGCGGCGATGGTCATACTCGGCATCGACCCCGGGCTCGCGCACACCGGCTGGGGCGTCGTCGAGACGAGGGGCAGCGCCTGCCGCGCCCGCGCCTACGGCTGCGTCGCCACCAGGGCCCACGAGGCCATCGACGCGCGCCTCGGCCGGATCTACGACGAGCTGCGCGCGGTCATCGAGCGCTACGGCCCGACCGAGCTCGCCATCGAGAACGTCTATTTCGGCGAGAACGTAAAGAGCGCGGTCGCCACGGCGCAGGCGCGCGGGGTCGCCATCGTGGCCTGCGCGAAGGCGGGGCTCTCGGTGGGGGAGTACACCCCCATGCAGATCAAGCAGGCCGTCGTGGGCACCGGCGCGGCGGACAAGCGCCAGGTCATGTACATGGTCCGCAACGTCTTGTGCCTCGACCACGAGCCTCGGCCCGACCACGCCGCGGACGCCCTGGCCGCGGCCATCTGCCACGCCAACCTCACCAGGACGAAGTCCCTCGGCATCCAAAGGAGCGTCTTGCAATGATCGTTCAGCTCACCGGCACACTCGTCGAGGCGCTGCCCACCCGTATCGTCCTCGACGTTCACGGCGTGGGCTACGAGCTCGGCGTCTCGTCCACGACGGCCGCGGCGCTGCCCCCGGTCGGCGAGGCCGGCGTCACGGTGCTCACGCGCCTGATCGTCCGCGAGGACGCCCAGGAGCTCTACGGCTTCGCCACGCGCGAGGAGCGGGCCCTCTTCGACCAGCTGCGCGCCATCTCGGGCGTCGGGCCCAAGCTCGCGCTCGCCGTGCTCTCCACCTTCTCGCCCTCCCAGCTCGCGGCCGTCGTGGCCGGGCAGGACGCGGCGCGCATGGCGCAGGTCCCCGGCGTCGGGAAGAAGAAGGCCTCCCGCCTGCTCGTCGAGCTTTCCGACGTGTTCTCGAAGAACGCCGAGCTCAGAGGACTCGTCGGGCTGACCGCCGCGGCTTCCGGCGCCCTGCCGCTCGAGCCTGCCGGCAGCGCCGCCGCCGCGCCCTCGCTCGAGGCGGAGGCGACCGAGGCGCTTCTCTCCATGGGCTTCACCCCGCAGGAGGCGCAGCTCGCGCTCGAGGGCCGCGAGGAGGCGGGCGCCCTCACGGTCGAGGACGCCCTCCGCTACGCGCTGAGGCGCCTGGGCGGTGGCCGCTGATGTGGGAGGCCGGCGAGAAGGACCTCTTCTCCACGAACGCTCCCGGCGTCTCGGGCGCGCCCGCGCCGCGCGCCGTCACCGGCGAGCTCACGGGGGACGACCTCGAGCAGGACCGCAGCCTCAGGCCCCGGACGCTCGAGGAGTACTGCGGCCAGGAGCGCGTGCGCGCCAACCTCAAGGTGCTCATCGAGGCGGCCAAGAGCCGTAACGAGCCCCTCGACCACGTGATCTTCTCGGGCCCCCCGGGACTCGGCAAGACCACGCTCGCGGGCATCGTCGCCAACGAGATGGGCGCCAAGCTCCACACGACCTCGGGCCCGGCCATCGAGCGCGCCGGCGACCTCGCCGCCATCCTCACCAACCTCGAGGAAGGCGACGTCCTCTTCGTCGACGAGATACACCGCCTCAACCACCAGATCGAGGAGGTCCTCTACCCGGCTATGGAGGACTTCTTCCTGGACATCGTCATCGGGAAAGGGCCCGCCGCCCGCTCGATACGCATCGACGTGCCGCGCTTCACCCTCGTGGGCGCGACCACGCGCACGGGGCTTCTCACCGGGCCGCTGCGCGACCGATTCGGCATCAGCTACCGGCTCGACTATTACTCTGCCGAGGAGCTCGCCTACATCGTCACCCGCTCGGCCTCGATCCTGGGCGTCATGGTGGACAAGCAGGGCGCGTTGGAGATCGCCTCGCGCTCGCGCGGCACGCCGCGCCTGGCCAACCGCCTGCTCAAGCGCGTCCGCGACTACGCCACGGTCAAGGCCGCGGGCGACATCACCTGGGAGGTCGCGGCGGAGGCCCTCGAGTTCTTCGAGATCGACGCGCTCGGGCTCGATTGGATGGACGTGAAGATCCTGCGCGCCCTCTGCGAGACCTTCCGCGGCCGCCCCGTGGGGCTTACCACCGTCGCCTCCGCCGTGGCCGAGGACCCGGCCACCCTCGAGGACGTCTACGAGCCGTATCTCCTGCAGCGCGGCCTCATCGTCCGCACGCCGCAGGGGCGCCAGGCCACCCTCGCCGCCTTCGACCACCTGGGCGTCGAGCCTCCCGGCGGCAGGGGATAGCCCCCGGAGCCCCGCGCGGGTATACAATCGCGCAGGGAATCACCCGAACGAAAGGATGCACGATGCTGCAGCGCGACTACATACTCGAGCTCATCGCCCAGTTCGCCGAGTCCGTCCGGGACTCGCTTAAACTGGCGGTTCAGAAGAAGGACCTGCGTGCCTGCGAGGACGTGGAGCGCCAGATCGGCGAGCTCCTCGAGCTCGATTACCGCACGGCGCTGCAGCTCGCCCCCGACTCGCTTGTCACCATGATGGTGCTCTCGGGGATGGGCGACGCCGTGGCGTCCTACGTCTGTTTCGCGCTCCGCCGCCTTTCCGAGGTCTATGCCGAGGCGGGCGAGGAGGACCTCTCGCATATCCGCATGGCCCAGGCCGAGGCCGTGGCGGAGTCCTTCAACTGCAGCGTGGGGGACGTTCCCGAGGAGTTCGCCGACCTGGGCTAGGCCGTTGCCGCAAAAGCCCGGTCGCGGCGCCTCTCGCCGCCGGCTCAAATAGCCGATACTATTGAAAATCCGATAACAAGACCGGCGGGGCCCTTCGGTCCCGCCTTAGTGTGGTGATGGCGTCCATGTCTCAGTATCGCGGGCAATACCCTAACAACAGCTCGTCCGGCGGTTATCGCCGCGGCGGCGGCTCCGAAGGCCGGGGCTCCTATGGGCACGGCGGGGGGTCGCCTCGCCGCGCGGGCGGCGGCTCCTCGTCCCGCGGCGGCTCCTACGGCTCTACGCGCGGCGCCGGCTATGGCGGGGGGTCCTCGCAGGGACGGACCTCCACGCGTCGCTCGCCGTCGCGCGACGCCTACGGCTCCTCTCGGCCGTCGGGCCCCTATTCCGGTTCCGCCGCACGCCGCTCCTCGCGCGCGGACGCGTATTCCGGCCGGGAACGCCGCCAGTCCGCTTCCTCCCGAGGACGCTCCCGCCAGGGCCTCGGCGGCTACGGGGGCGGCCCTGCGCGCGGCGGCCGCCGCGGCGGCCCCGCCCTCGAGCTCCCGAGCCTCTCGACGCTCATCGGCGCGGCCGTCGTGGTCGTGGTCGTGGTTGCGGCCGTCGTCGCCTGGAACACGAGGTCCGTCGACATCAAGCTCAACGGCTCCACCATGAGCGTGAGGGTCGGCAGCACGCTCGCGGACATCATCAAGGAGAAGCGCCTCTCGCCCACGGCCGGCGATTTCGTCTCCGTCGGCGGCAACGTGCTCGCGAAGGGCGAGGGCTACGGCTACTCCGCGTCCGTCAACGGGTCGGACCTGGCCATCGACGAGCTCGACGGCTATAAGGCCGCCGACGGCGACGACCTCACCATCGGGGACGGCGCGGACAGGTGCGAGGACTACGACGTCGAGGTCGAGGAGGAGCAGCCCAAGCTCGAGATGGGCGGCGACGCCTGGGGCAACATCACCTACATCTCCCAGTGGCCGCAGGTGGGCAAGCGGGAGGTCAGGCGCGGGAAGACCTCGGGCGAGACGGCCGAGGGGGACGTGATCCAGGAGACCAAGAACTGCGTGGTCACCGTCCATCAGGTCAAGCCCGACGACGACAGCAAGAAGCTCGTCGCGCTCACCTTCGACGACGGCCCTGCGGCCACCTATACCGAGAAGTACATCGAGATCCTCAACCGCTACGGCGTCCACGCGACCTTCTTCAACCTCGGGCAGAACATCGAGGAGTACCCCGAGCTTTGCAAGAAGATCGTCGAGTCGGGCAACGAGCTCATGAGCCACACCTACCAGCACCAGCAGCTCTCGACGCTCGAGTCCGCCGCGCTCCAGTCCGAGTTCTCCTCCGCGTTCGACACGATCTCGCAGGTCGCGGGCGTCCAGACCACGAGCTTCCGCCCGCCGTACGGCGACTTCAAGGAGTCCACCTGGCTCAAGTCCGGCGGGCTCGCGAGCCTCTCGGTCCTTTGGAACCTCGATTCCGAGGACTGGCGCATGCCGGGCGTCGAGACGATCGTGAGCAACTCGACGAAGAACGCGTTCTCCGGCTCGATCATCCTCATGCACGACGGGGGCGGCGACAGGAGCCAGGACGTCGAGGCGCTCCCGCAGATCATCGAGACGCTCCAGTCCGAGGGGTACACGTTCGTCACCGTGGGCGAGCTCCTCAAGAGCGACTCCTCCATCCCGGAGGACATCGCGAGCGGCTACGCGCCGATGCCGTCCGACAGCGTCTGGCCGACCGAGATCGCGCAGTAGAGGGTGCCGCCCGCGGCTTGGCGCCGGGGCGCTTATTGCGCAGGGAAGCGCTCGCTTTGCTCGCTTGGGTGCCCTGCTCCATAAGCGCCCCGGCGCCAAGCCGCAGGCGGCACAGGCCCTCACTCGGGTGATTGGAGGTCGGCGCGTTAATCCAGGTTGATCTCTCGCCAGTCGTCGAGCCAGATGTCGGCGGCTTGCCGGAGCTTGGCGCGGGGCTGGAGCGGGTCGGTGCAGGCGACGGCGCAGACGCTGAAGCCGGCGGACTTCGCGCTTCTCGTCCCGGCGAGGATGTCCTCGAATACGATCGTCCTCTCCGGGTCCGCGCCGATGCGGCGGGCCGCCTCGAGGTAGATGTCGGGGCGGTCCTTGGGCACGCCGACCTCCTTGCCGCAGACGACGGCGTCGAAGAGCTCTCCCACGCGGACGCGCGGGGCCATCGAGGCCAGGACCTGCGGGTCGTTCGTCGTGGCGAGGGCGAGCGGCACGCCAGCGCGCCTGAGCGCCGCAAGGTAGGCCTCGGCGCCGGGGCGCAGGGTCGCCTCCGAGGCGTAGAGCGCGGCGCCCATGCGGTTCCACTCGTCGCAGATGTCCTCGACGCTGTCGCGCACCCCGAAGCGCTCACGGACCCAGCGCGCCCCGCCCGTGAAGCCGAGGGTCGCGAGCGTCTGGTGCACGTCGGGCGTGTAGGCTATGCCCCTTTGGGCAAAGAAGGCGCGGTCGACCTTCTCCCAGAGCTTCTCGGTGGCGCTCAGGGTCCCGTCGAAGTCGAATATGGCGAACTCGAAGTCCGCGGGCCAAAGGACCGGGGAACGCGTCATGTCTCTCCTAGTAATCCGGCTCGCCCTCGAGGGAGCGGAGCACGCCGTGGTAGATGTCGTCGCGAGTGAGCGAGACGAGCAGGTAGGCGCACTCGCGCGCCACGCGGAACAGGTTCTCGTCCGTTGCGGCGACGGCGGCCTCGTAGAGCACCTCGGAGACCTCCTCGGTCGGGGCTACCGGAATCCCCTCGTCCCTGAGGACCTGCAGGGCGCGCTCGTCGGAGAGCGACTCCTGGGGAGTGGCCCCCAGGAGCGCCGCTATCTGGCGCGTCGCGTCGACGATGCCCGGCGGCAAGACCTTCGCCGCGAGCTGGTAGCACGCCTGCGAGGCCTGCATATGCCCGGCCTTGAACTGCAGCTGCGCCATGTTGACGTAGCAGAAGCCGATGCCCTGCGGGTCGTCCGCGCACTCGAGCATCCTCGAGCACTCGGCGACGGCCCCCTCGAGGTCGCCCGCCTGCTCGAGGCAGTGGCTGTAGTTGAGCGCCGCCTGCGTGGATAGGGGCGCGAGGCGGGCCGCTTGGCGGGCGAGCTCCAGCGCGGCCTCGACGCGGCCCAGCAGCAGGTCGGCGAGCGAGAGCGTGGAGAGCGCCTCCAGGTAGGCCCGGGGCGCCAGCCGGACCTCGGCGCCTCCTTGCGAGAAGAGCCGGTTGTACAGGACGCGGTCGACGTAGTCGTCGAACACGCGCCAAGAGACGCCCGCTCCGTCGCGGTAGAGGCCCTGCGCCTCGATCGGCGCGAGGGCCTGGGCGAGCCCTTTGGCCGCCGCCTCGACCTCGCCGCGCAGCAGCTGCGACGTCGCCCGGTCGGCCGCGCGGGCGAGCTCGCCCTGCGAGGCGAACGCCTCGGCCACGGCCTCCGGGTCGCCTTCGTCGAGCTCCCCGTCGATAAGGGCGCGCGCCACCCGCCTGGAGGCCTCCTCGACGCCCGCGTCGCCGAACGAGCGGCCGACCGCGAGGACGGCGCGGACGCTCGACTCCGTCGTGGGGCCCAAGGCCGCCGCCGCGGCCCTGCCGGCCTCGGCGCGCAGGGCGCTCTCCTCGCACGAGAGCCCCGAGAGGCGCGCGCACCCGAGGGCGGCCGCGGCGGCGGGGGAGAGCCTGGCGTCCGAGAGCTCCGGCCTGGCAAAGCGCTCCCTGGGGCAGAACCTCGGCTCGTCGAGCGAGAAACCCTGCGAGACGGGCGCGAGCTCGCCGTCCCTCTCGTCGAGGTTCGCGCACAGGAACCGGAGCAGCGAGACGGGCTCGAGCCGCGCGAGGTCGATTCCCTCGAGGTCGTCGCGCTCGATGCGGGCCGAGACATAGCACGCGTGGCGCGCCGCGGTGTCGACGACGCCGGCCACGTGGACGCTCCCGATGTCCTCGGTCGCGGCGAAGGCGTAGGCGGCCAGCAGCACGACCAGGCGCAGGTTGTAGTCGGTGGCGGCCCGGCGACGCATCGCCTCGGTGGCGGGGACGACGCCGATGCCGTCGACGTAGGTGTCTTTAGGCATGAGGCGGGGCGGGACGAGGTCGCACTCGATCGCCACGCGCCCGGCCGCGGCGTTGACCCGGAACCGGGCCGTCAGGCGGTACGGCAGCCTCAGGCACTCGATGCCGGCCGCTATGGCGTGGCGGTCGTGCCATTCGCCCCGGGTCGGCTCGCCCTCGAGCTCCGCCAAGGGCTCGGCGCCCTGCCTCGCGATCGAGCGGGCGACGCGCTGCTCCAGCTTGACGACGTCCTCCCTGGTGGCCGAGGCGCCGTCCTCGAGCAGCGCCGAGCACAGCAGGGCGGAGTTCAGGGCGGCCTCGATGCCGAGGACGCGGAGCTTGGCAAGGTAAGGGATCTGCTGGTCGTCTATGCGCAGATAGAAGAGGCCGCTCGTCCTCGGGCGGACCACGCGGACCTCCGGGAGCTCGACGTCGTCGGCGAAGATGCCCGCCTCGTCGAGGCGCTCGGCCAGGCGCAGCTCCAGTGCGGAAGCGCCGTCGGCGTCCATCGCCTGGGCGGCGAACGAGGCGAGAAGCCCCATCGGGTCCTTCGCCTGGGCGAGCCGGCGCCCGAGCCGGTCGACGTCGAAGTCGACCGCGGCCTCGCGCGCCGGCGCGACCGTCTCGGCGACGCTGTCCACCAGGGCGGCGAAGAGCCGGCCCAGGTCCCCGCGCCCGCCCGTGTTCTCCGGGTGCCGTGCCATGCGGTCTTCCCGCGCCTAGGCGCGGAACTCCGTCCGGGGCTCGGCGATCTTGCGGATGAAGAGGCCGCTGCGCAGCTTCGGCTCGAACCAGGTCGACTTGGGCGGCATGAGCAGGCCGGCGTCGGCGACCTGCATGAGCTCGTCGACGGAGGTCGCGTGGAGGCTGAAGGCCACGCCCTTCTCACCGGCGCGGCGCTCGAGCTCGGCGAGCGGCGCGTTGCCGCCCACGAAGCTGATGCGGGGGTCGAGCCTCGGGTCGCCGATGCCGAGGACGGGCGCGAGCACCCTGTCCTGGAGGCGCGAGGTGTCCAGCGACGTCACCGGGTCGTCGCCGTCGGGCTGGCCCCCCGCCCAGCGCAGCTTTCGCCAGGCGCCGGCCGCGTACATGCCGAACTCGCCCTTCTCGGCGGGCTCGACCGGCTCGGCCGAGGGCTCGCCGACCTCGAAGCCGGCGTCCGCGACGGCCTGTGCCAGCTCGTCCGCGCTCAGGCCGTTCGTGTCCTCGACCACGCGGTTGTAGGGGAGCACGGTGAGCTCGCTCGCGGGGAAGAGCACGCACAGGAGCTGGTTGAAGGGCTCCTCGCCCGTGAGGGCGGCGCCGGCCTCCTCGCGCATCGACGCGCAGACGCGCGCCGCGGACGCCGCTCGGTGGTGCCCGTCGGCGATGTAGGCGCAGCCCATGCGCGCGAGCATGAGCTCCAGGGCCTCCACGGCCTCGGGCCTGCCGACGCGCCACACGGTCTGGCGGACGCCCTCCTCGTCCTCGAAGTCGTAGAGGGGCTCGGCCTTCTTCGCGGCGTCTACGAGGAAGGCGAGCGTCGGGTCGTCGCGGTAGGCGAGGAAGATGGGGCCCGTCTGGCAACCGGTCGCCTCGATGTGCCGGACGCGGTCGTCCTCCTTGTCGCGGCGGGTGAGCTCGTGGCGCTTGATGGTCCCGTCGGTGTAGTCGTCGAGCGCGCAGGCCGCGACGATGCCGGTCTGGCTGCGGCCGCCCTGGGAGAGGCGATAGAGGTAATAGCACTTGTTGGGGTCGCGCATGAGGGTGCCGTCCGCGGCGCGCTCCTCGAGGATGCGGCGGGCGGCGGCGTAGACCTCGGGGGCGTACATGTCGTGACCCGGCTCGAAGGCCGTCTCGGGCCGGTCGACGGCAAGGAAGCTCTTCGGGTGGGAGGCGACGTAGTCGGCGGCCTCCTGCCGGTCGAAGACGTCGTAGGGCAGCGCGGCGAACTCGGCGGCGTGGCCGGGCGCGGGGCGCAGGCAGGCGAAGGGGAGGGCGTGCATGTGGTATCGCTCCTTGGGTGGAGGGGTCTGCGTTCGGTGTCGGGCCTATCTTACCTTGGCCCGCCCGCGCGCCCGTCTGGTATCCTCACTTTGTTACCTCGCTGGAAAGGAGCCAAGGTGGCGCAATCCCCCGAATCAGCCGCTATCGCGGCGAAGAAGCTCGTCGTGTTCGATTTCGACGGCACGCTCGTGGACTCCATGCCGGGCATCGTGGCCACGGCTCGGCGCGTCATGCACGCGCACGGCTGGGACGACGAGTCCCTGGGCGACATGCGCCGTCTCGTGGGCCCGCCCTTCCCGCAGGCCTTCTCGATGGTCTACGGGCTCTCGGCCGAAGAGGCCCAGCAGGTCACCGAGGAGTACCGGGCCATCTACCAGAACCTCGGCCGCGACGGCTGGCCGCTCTTCGACGGCGTGGAGGATCTGCTGCGCGACCTCAAGGGCGCGGGCAAGCTCTTGGGGACGGCCTCCTCGAAGCGCCTCTTCCTGCTGGAGCGCGGCCTCTCAACCAACGGGGTGCTCGACCTCTTCGACTGCCCGATGGCCAAGCTCGCCGACCACGGCGACTCGAAGGAGGCCGCGCTGGGCCGCGTCCTGGACACGCTCGGCGTGGACGCGTCAGACGCCGTGATGGTGGGCGACCGCCGCTACGACGCCGAGGCCGCGGCGACGGTCGGAGTCGACTGCGTGGGCGTGCTCTATGCCCGGACCGCGCCGCGCTCCGAGCTGGAGGAGGCCGGCTGCGAGGCCATCGTCGACACGGTCGACGAGCTGCGCCGCGTTCTTCTCGGCTAGCTTCGCGCGTCTTCGGCGGAGCCCCGCGCGCCTTTGCCGGAAACGGGCGTTAGGGCGCGGCCGGGTTGGGGTAGAGTGTGACCACGCGCGGGCTTTCGCCCGCCAACGCAACCATTCCCAGAAGGGGGCACACCATGGCCGGATTCGATATGACGGACGGGCTCCGCAAGGCTTTCCTCGCGGGCGTCGGCGCCGTCGCGCTTACCGCTGAGAAGTCCCAGCAGGTCGTGGACGAGTTCGTCAAGAAGGGCGAGCTCACCGTCGAGCAGGGCAAGGCCCTGAACGCCGAGCTCACGCGCAAGGCCAAGGAGGCGTTCGACAGCACCGTCAACGGCGCCACGGACGCGGCCCTGCGCACCAAGCTCGAGGGCATGACGCCCGAGGAGCGCGCCGCCTACGCCCGGAAGGTGGCCGACATGAGCGCGGCCATCGACGCCGAGAAGGCCGAGGCCGCCGCCGAGGCGACCTCCGAGGACGCCGCCGACGTCGAGGACGCCGTCGAGCCCGACGACGCCGAGTAGCGCCAGGGCGTGACGCTTCGCGACACGAAAGATTCCCCCGAGGAGACGGGCGCGCCCGACGAGGCCGCCCGTCTCCACGAGTATGACCAGATCCTCAACGCCTGGTACGACGAGGTGAGCCGCGCCGACGGCGACGAGCCCGACACGATCGGCATCTTCGGCGGCCGCGCGGGCGGCTCCTCGCAGTACGACCTCTCGCGCGCGGCGCGGCTGCGCCGCATCGGCGAGATCCTCCAGATCGTTCGGCGCTACGACATCTTCCACGGCCTCACGCCGCGCGGTCTCCGCGAGATGCTCGAGGAGCTCGGCCCCATGTTCGTCAAGGCCGGCCAGATCCTCTCCATGCGCTCGGAGATCCTGCCCACCTCCTTTACCCGCGAGCTCAGGAAGCTGCGCACCGACGTGGAGCCCATGGACCGCGAGACGGTCCTCTCGGCCCTGCGGGCCGAGTACGACGAGCCGATCGAGGACATCTTCGACGCGATAGACGACAACCCCCTGGGATCGGCGTCGGTCGCGCAGGTCCATAAGGCGCGCCTGACCACGGGCGAGCTCGTTGCCATCAAGGTGCAGCGGCCGCACGTGCAGGAGATCATGGCCAAGGACATCTCGATCATGCGCTCGCTGGCGCGCCGCCTCGGCGGTTTTCTCGGCGCCGACCAGTTCCTCGACCTGCAGAGCGTCGTCGACGAGCTCTGGCAATCCTTCCGCGAGGAGACGGACTTCCTCGTCGAGGCCCGCAACCTCGAGGAGTTTCGGCGCAACAACGCCGGCTGCCGCTTCCTCGAGTGCCCGAAGCCCTACCCGGCCCTGTGCACCCGCCATGTGGTGGTCATGGACTACGTCGAGGGCATCCCCATCGACGACACGGCGACGCTCACGGCCGAGGGCTACGACTGCGCCGAGATCGGCGAGAAGCTCATGGACAACTACACGGCGCAGATGCTCGACGACGGCTTCTTCCACGCCGACCCGCACCCGGGCAACCTCGTGGTCTCGGGAGGCAAGATCGTCTATCTTGACCTGGGCATCATGGGGAGGCTCTCGGCGGGCGACCGGCGCTGCGTGTCCGACATGGTCGTCGCCGTGGCCGGCCGCGACTCGGTGGCCCTCGCCGACGGCCTGCTGCGGTTCTCGAAGGGGGACAACGCCGACGTCGACTACGCGCACCTGATCGGCGAGCTCGACGCGATTATCGCCAACTACGGCTCGGCGGACCTCTCCGACCTGGATATCGGCTCCTTCGTGAACTCCCTCGTGTCGATGGCGCGCAAGAACGGCATCGAGCTCCCCGGCAGCGTGACCATGCTCGCCCGCGCCCTGGTGACGCTCGAGGGGGTCGTGGACAACCTGCTGCCGAGCGCGAGCATGGTCGACATCATCCGCCGGCACCTCGAGGCGCACGAGAGCCGCGCCGACATCGCCAAGCGCGAGGCCGAGTCGCTCGCGCGCGAGGGGGTCGGGGCGACCCATGGGCTTCTTGTCGCGGCCGGTGAGGCCGGGCATGCCATGCGCATGCTCACGCGCGGGCAGCTGCGCATGAACCTCGACATCGCCGGGACCGAGGACCCCTTCAAGGAGCTGGGGCACATCGTCGACCGCCTCACGCTGGGCATCATCGCCGCGGGCCTCTTCATCGGCTCGTCGGTCGTCTACTACGCGCGCATCCAGCCGGTCATTTTCGGCATCCCCATCATCGGCTTCGTAGGCTATATGGTTGCCCTCGGCATCGGCCTCTACGTGGCCCACGAGATCCTCTCCGGCAACCGCCGCCGGCACAGGCATTAGCAAGCGGGCCCTCGCGCGGCGCGGGCGCGCAGTGAAGGGGGCGCGGCTGCTTTAAGGCTGCCGTGAGGACCAGTGGACACCGTCGATGGCGTTGATAAGAAAGCGGGCGCGCCCCGGGATCGGTATTCGGCCGATTCCCGGGGCGCGCCCGCGGCGTCGCTTTCGCGAACGCGCTACTCGAGCTCGAATGCGCCGGTGTAGAGCTGGTAGTAGTAGCCCTTCTTGGCGATGAGCTCGTCATGGTTGCCGCGCTCGATCACGTGGCCGTGGTCGAGGCAGATGATCACGTCGGAGTTGCGCACGGTCGAGAGGCGGTGCGCGATGACGAACGTGGTACGGCCCGTCATGAGGGCGTCCATGCCGCGCTGGACGATGGCCTCGGTGCGCGTGTCGATGGAGCTCGTGGCCTCGTCGAGGATCATCGCGGGCGGGTCGGCGACGGCCGCGCGGGCGATGGAGATGAGCTGGCGCTGGCCCTGGGAGAGCTGGGCGCCGTTGCCGGAGAGCATCGTCTGGTAGCCGTCGGGGAGTCGGCGGATGAAGTCGTCGGCGCCCGAGAGCTTGGCCGCGGCCATGCACTCCTCGTCGGTCGCGTCGAGCTTGCCGTAGCGGATGTTGTCCATGACGGTGCCGGTGAAGAGGTTCACGTCCTGCAGGACGACGCCCAGCGAGCGGCGCAGGTCCGACTTGCGGATCTTGTTGATGTTGATGCCGTCGTAGCGGATCTTTCCGTCGGCGATGTCGTAGAAGCGGTTGATCAGGTTCGTGATCGTGGTCTTGCCCGCGCCCGTGGCGCCGACGAAGGCGACCTTCTGGCCCGGCTTCGCGTAGACCGAGACGTCATAGAGCACCTGGTGGTCGGGGGTGTAGCCGAAGTCGACGCCCTCCATGCGCACGTCGCCGGCAAGCGGCGTGTAGGTGACGGTGCCGTCCTCGTGCGGGTGCTTCCAGGCCCAGTCGCTCGTGCGCTCGGGGCACTCGACGAGGTTGCCCTGGTGGTCGTACTTGGTGTTGACCAGCGTGACGTAGCCGTGGTCCTCCTCAGGCTCCTCGTCGAGGAGCTCGAAGATGCGCTCGGCGCCGGCGAGGCCCATGACGACCGCGTTGATCTGCATCGAGATCTGGCCGATCTGGCCGCAGAACTGCTTGGTCATGTTAAGGAACGGCACGACGACGGCGATGGAGAGCTCCATGCCGGAGAGCGAGAGGTTCGGCGTCCCGCTGGCAAGAAGCACGCCGCCGGCGAGCGCGACGATGACGTAGATGAGGTTGCCGACGTTCATCAGGATCGGCATGAGGATGTTGCCGTACATGTTCGCCTTCTGGGAGACCTCGTAGAGGTGCTCGTTGAAGGCGTCGAAGTCCTTCTCGGCGGCGCGCTCGTGGCAGAAGGCCTTGACGACCTTCTGGCCGTTCATGATCTCCTCGATGTTGCCCTCGACGACGCCGAGCTCGCGCTGCTGGGCGACGAAGAACTTGGCGGACATGGAGCCGAGGAGCTTGGTGAGAAACGACATGAACAGGACGCCCAGCACGATGACGGCGCACATCCACACCGAGTAGTAGATCATGATGATGAACACCGTGACGAGGACGACGACGGTCTGCAGAAGGTTCGGCAGCGACTGCGAGATCATCTGGCGCAGGGCGTCGATGTCGTTGGTGTAGTGGCTCATCACGTCGCCGCGCTGGTTGCGGTCGAAGTAGCTGATGGGCAGGTCCTGCATGCGGTTGAACATCTTCTCGCGGAGCTGCTCGAGCGAGCCCTGCGTGATGGTCGCCATCGAGCGGTTCCAGAAGAAGGTCGCGGCGAGGCCGGCGGCGTAGACGGCCGCGAGCTGCAGCACGAGCGTGAGGACGCGGGGCTGGACCGCGGCCCAGTCGCCCGTCTCCCAGACCTCGGAGATGAGGGAGAGGGCGTTCTGCAGGAAGATGGTGCCGAACGAGGTGAGCACGGCGCCGAGCAGGATGCACACCACGACGGCGGGCAGCAGGCGCGGGTAGAACGAGCCGATGGCCTTGATGAGGCGAGCGGCGGTCTTGGGGTTGATCTGGGCCCTCTTCGGGGCGGTCTTCGCGTTACTCAAGGCCCTCGCCTCCCTTCTCGGCGTCGGCGTCCGCGGCCGCGTCGGCCTCCTCGGCGCTCATCTTGTTCTGCGAGGTGTAGGTCTCGCGGTAGATGTCGCAGCGGCCCATGAGCTCGGCGTGGCTGCCCACGTCGGCGATGCGGCCGCCGTCCATGACGACGATGCGGTCGGCGTCCTCGACCGAGGCGGTGCGCTGCGCGATGATGATCTTGGTCGTGTCGGGCAGGTAGGAGGCCAGGCCCTCGCGGATCTTCGCGTCGGTCTTGGTGTCGACGGCGGAGGTGGAGTCGTCGAGGATCAGGACCTTGGGGCGGCGCAGCAGGGCGCGCGCGATGCACAGGCGCTGCTTCTGGCCGCCGGAGACGTTGGAGCCGCCCTGCTCGATCCAGGTGTCGTAGCCGTCGGCAAAGCCGTCCACAAACTCGTCGGCGCAGGCCAGGCGAGCGGCCTCGCGCACCTCCTCGTCGGTGGCGTTCTCGTCGCCCCAGCGCAGGTTCTCGGCGATGGTGCCGGAGAACAGGACGTTCTTCTGCAGGACCATGGCCACGTTGGTGCGCAGGGTCTCGAGGTCGTAGTCGCGCACGTCGACGCCGCCCACGCGGACGGAGCCCGTCGTGGTGTCGTAGAGGCGGGCGACCAGGTTGACCAGCGTGGACTTCGCGGAGCCCGTGCCGCCGATGATGCCGATCGTCTCGCCGCTCTTGATGTGCAGGTCGATGTCGGAGAGGGCCTCGCGCTCGGCGCGCTCGGAGTACTTGAAGCCGACGTGGTCGAAGTCGACGGAGCCGTCTGCGACCTCGGTCACGGCGCCTGCCTCGGGGGCGGAGATGGTCGGCTCGGCCTCGAGCACCTCGTTGATGCGTCGGGCGGACTCGTCGGCCATGGTGACCATGACGAAGATCATGGAGAGCTGCATGAGGCTCATGAGGATCTGGAAGCCGTAGGTGAAGATGGCCGACATCTGGCCCACGTCGAACTGGGTGCCGCGGCTGGTGATGATGACCTCGGAGCCGAAGTAGATGATGACGACCCAGGTGATGTCGATGGCGAGCTGCATCATCGGCGTGTTGAAGGCCAGGAGCTTCTCGGCGCGGGTGAAGTCGACGCAGACGTCCTGGGCGGCGCGGGCGAACTTATCCTTCTCGTAGCCCTCGCGCACATAGCTCTTGACCACGCGCATGCCGGTGACGTTCTCCTCGATGGACTCGTTGAGCGCGTCGTACTTGTGGAAGACGCGCGTGAAGATCGGGCGCACCTTGTGGATGATGTAGAAGAGGCCGAAGGCCAGGAAGGGGATCACCGCGACGTAGACGAGCGCGAGCGGGCCGCCCATGACCGTCGCCATGATGAAGGCGAAGACGAGGCACAGAGGCGAGCGCACGGCGATGCGGATGATCATCATGAACGCCTGCTGGACGTTGTTGATGTCGGTGGTGAGGCGCGTGACGAGCGAGCTGGAGCTGAACTCGTCGATGTTGGCGAAGCTGAAGCGCTGGATGTTGTAGAACATGTTGCGGCGCAGGTTCTTGGCGAAGCCGCAGCTCGCGTAGGAGCAGGTCACGCCCGCGGCCGTGCCGAAGAGAAGCGAGAGCACGGCGAGCGCGATGAGGATGCCGGAGGGGCGCAGGAGCTCCTCGACGGTCGCTCCGGCCTTGATGTTGTCGATAAGGGCGGCGGTGAGGAAGGGGATCGCCATCTCGCAGACGACCTCGCCGAGCACCAGCAGGGGAGTGGCGTCGGTGACCTTCTTATACTCGCCGATGCACCTCATCAGGTTCTTCATGATCGCGCCGTAGTTGACCTTCTCGGTCTTCTCGGCGTCTAGTTCTTGCTGCACGGGCATGCCTCCTTGTCCAGTTTCTCGTGTTCTCTCCAGTAGTCGAAGATGCGGTCGAGCGTCGCGAGCAGGTCGCGCTTCTCTGCGTCCGAGAGTATGGAGAGGGCGTTGGCCTCGAACTCACGCTCGTTGTCGACCATGCTCCGCGCGAGCTCGGTGCCCGCGTCGGTGAGCACGATCTCGAGCTGGCGCTTGTCGGCCTCGGAGCGCTCGCGGCGGATAAGGCCCGCGCGCTCGAGCTTGCCGAGCACCTCGGAGAGCGACGCCGAGCTGATGCTCATCTCTTCGAGCAGCTCGCGCTGGGTCATCTCCCCGCCGTGTTTAAGCAGGGTCTTGAGCACGTGCTGCTTGCCGCCGAGCCCGCCGCGCTTGACGAACATGTAGTGGCCGAAATAACCGAATGCATGAAGAATGCGCTGGTCAACGGTCTCGTTCGCGCGGCACTCCGCGAGTTTCTCGTCTGAAATCCTCATCGTTCGACCTCCTTTCTCGGTGTTTATAAGCGTTTTGGTCTGGGATACCTTACGGCTGTGACCTGAAGATTGCAAGGTACCAAACGAATTTCGTTCGGTGCCGAACAATCTCCACATTATGGAGGGCCGGGGGATGTCGGGCGCGCTTCGGAATCGTGCCGTGCGGCCGAAAGGCTGCCAGACGCGCCCCGGCTTTGCAATGGTCGGCAATACCCGGGTGGCCGCGCACTGGCTTTGCGATGGTCGGCAATGCGCTTGCTGCCGCGTCCCGGAATCGCGCCGCTCAGCAACGTGCCGGGTAGCCGCGCCCTAAAAATGTCTCGCCCAGTAATGGACGGGGCGTCTTCGCCCTGGAACCTCGCCTCACAGTAACGCGCGATTGCTGCGTGGCGAGTT
>CAVJHQ010000033.1:0-20206 GCA_963649365.1 Alloprevotella sp. | reverse complement strand
TCTTCGTCTTCGACACCGAGGTCTACTCCAACACCGGTGGCCAGGCCTCCAAGGCGTCCAACCTCGGCCAGGTCGCGCAGTTCGCTGCCGCCGGCAAGGTGACCAAGAAGAAGACCCTCGCCGAGATCGCCATGACCTACGGCTACGTCTACGTCGCGCAGGTGGCCATGGGCGCCAACCCCGCCCAGACCCTCAAGGCCATCCAGGAGGCCGAGGCCTACGACGGCCCGTCCCTGATCATCGGCTACAGCCCCTGCGAGATGCACTCCATCAAGGGCGGCATGAAGAACTGCCAGCTCGAGATGAAGCGCGCGGTCGAGTGCGGCTACTGGAACCTCTACCGCTACAACCCGACCGCCCCGGCCGGCAAGAAGTTCTCCCTCGACTCCAAGGAGCCGGCGGGCGGCTACCAGGAGTTCCTCATGAACGAGGCGCGCTACAGCCGCCTCACGCGCGAGTTCCCCGAGCGCGCGCAGGAGCTCTTCCAGGCCAACGAGGAGGCCGCGATGGCTCGCTACCAGCACCTCCTCAAGCTCAAGGCCATGTACGCCGACGCGTAGTCCTTCTCGCCTAGGGCACAGAGCTTGACCAAAGGCCCGTCACCGGATCTCCGGCGGCGGGCCTTTTCGTGTGTGTTGGGGGGGGGTGCGCGCGCCCTCCAGAGTTCGGAAGGCTTCCAAACTTGTGGCGGCGACAGATAGCAAGAGGTGCAAGCCGTCTACCTGCGGATATATATTCCTAAAGCAAAGTTCGGAAGGCTTCCGAAGTTTGGAAGCCTTCCGAACTCGGAAGGGCGGCGGGGCCTTGGCGGCGGGTCCACGTCGGGACCTGGGCCCTAGTGGGCGCGGACGATGCGGAGGGCTACGTCGTGGGCGGCGTTCTCGTAGGCGTCGTCGAGCGCCGGGAGCTGGCAAGAAACGCCGCGCCGCTCGAGCGCGTGGGCGATGAGCCAGTCTGCTACCTGCGGGTTCTTGGGCAGGATCGGCCCGTGGAAATACGTGCCCACCACGCCCTTGTGCAGCACGCCCTCGCCGGGCGCGAACTCGTTGTTGCCGCAGCCGGCGACGAGCGACGTGCCCAGGGGCTTCTCGTCGTCGTCAAGGTAGGTGCGGCCGCCGTGGTTCTCGAAGCCGACGATGGGCGTGCTCGCCACCGGCGAGTCGATGGCCACGTTGTGGATCATGCGGCCCTTGCCGCTGCGGGTCTCGGCCCCGATCACGGCCAGGCCCTCGACCTGCCGGTCTCCCATCATGTAGAAGCGCCCGAGCAGCTGGTAGCCGCCGCAGATGGCAAGAAGCGCGCCGCCGGACTCCACGTACGCGGCGAGCTTCTCTTTCTGGGCAAGAAGCTCCTTGCAGACGGCGAGCTGGTCGCGGTCCGCGCCGCCGCCCAGCAGCACCACGTCGGCGTCGGCGAGGTCGAGCTCGTCGCCCATGCGCACCTGGTCGACGACGACGGGGATGCCGCGCCAGGCGCAGCGCTGCCGCAGCGAGGCGATGTTGCCGCCATCTCCGTAGAGGTTGAGCGCGTCCGGGTACAGGTGGACGACGCGCAGCGGCCGGTCGAGCTCAAGGCCTGCGTCGACGACGCGCCCGAGCTCGACGCGCGGGGAGGGCGCGACGGCGTCGGGCGTGCCCGCCGGGCGCGCCGCCCCGTCGAGGCGCTTGAGGTCGGCCGTTACGGCGGGGAAGACGGTGTAGTTGGCCACCGAGTGCAGCGCAAGGCCCGCGTCGGCGCCGAAGCAGCCGCGCACCGCGTCCTCGATACCGTCGATGAGCTGCGCGTTTATGCCGGCGTACTTAAGGCGCACCTGGAGGTCGTTGCGCCTCTTTCCGCCGACGAAGACGCGCTCCAGCTCGAGGTCGCAGAGCTTCTCGAAGTCGACGTCCCAGATCCAGCTGATGTCGTGGCCGTCGGCGTCGTTGTCGTTGAGGAAGAAGGCCATGAGGCGCGCGTCGCTCGCCTTGATCTCGCTGATCATGCGGTCGAAGCCCGCGGGGTTCTTCGCGAGGTTGCTCACCACCGTGCGGCCGTAGACGTCGAACGTCTTCATGCGCCCGCCCGCCGGCTCGTAGTCGGCGATCACGCGGTCGAGGTCGACGGCGCCGGCCCCCGCGAAGTCGAGCGCCGCCGCCACGGCGGTGACGTTGAACACCATGTAGAGGCCGTTGTAGCGGGTGCGAACGCGGCGCGCGTGCCCGTCGGGCCCGGCGACCTCCCACGAGTAGCCGCCCTGCCCGCCGCACGGGAGCTCGACCTTGCGGGCTGCGTAGGCGAGCTCGGGGCGCTCCCAGCCGCACGCGGGGCAGCGGTACTTGCCGAGCTGCCCGTAGTGGACGTAGTCGTAATCCAGCGGCGCGTTGCACTTGGCGCAGAACCGCGAGTCGCTGATGCGGTCGGCCTCAAGGCCCGTCGGCTCATCAATTCCGAAAGCGATGCAACGGTTGGGGACGCGCGCGGCGATGCCTGCGCACAGCGGGTCGTCGGCGTTGTAGATAAGCGCGGTCGCGGGCGACGCCTCGAGCGCCTGGGCGATCACGTCCTGGGTGTGGTCTATCTCCCCGTAGCGGTCGAGCTGGTCGCGGAAGAGGTTGAGAAGCACGAGCGCGCTGGGCTTGAGCTGCGGCAAGATGCGCACGGTGTAGAGCTCGTCGCACTCGAAGGCGCCGAAGCGCTTCCGGGCAGCGCCCGCCGCCGTGCCGCCCGCCGCGCCCGCACCGCCGCCCGAGGCCCCCGCGCTCGCCGCCGCAGCCCCCGCGCCCTTCTCGCCGCCGGCTCCGCGCGCGCCCTTGCGCCCCGCGACGATGGCCGCGGCGATGCCCGTCTGCATGTTGTTGCCCGCGCGGTTGCACACGACCTCGTAGCCCGCGGCGGCGAGCCCGTCGGCGATGAGGCCGTTGGTGGTCGTCTTTCCGTTCGTGCCCGTGACGACGATGGAGCCGTCGAGCCCGCCGGCGAGCTCGGCCACGATGTCCGGGTCGAGCTTGAGCGCGACGGCGCCCGGGATGTTGCCGCCGCCGCGCCGCAGCACCGTCGAGAGGCCCCAGTGGGCGATGTCCGCCGCCGCGCAGGCCAACTTCGTGCGAGCTCCCATGGTCGTCTCCTTGGGTCGAAAAGAGCCCCTACCTGCTCGGCGCGCGATTGTTGCCATAGCCTTACTTTGAATGCGCGCGAGGTGGGGCGCGGTGTTCCCTTGCCTGAATATGGGGGTAATATTAGCACTGAGGAAAACGGCGCCCCGGCGCCTTGCCCCTTACGAAACCATCGCTCGTAGATTGGCCATATCCCGCGTGAACCCGCTCATCGTCATACCTTCTTACTGGGCCGAGGGCGACCAGCCCGGCTCCCTCGCCGAGCGCGGCGTCTATGACTACACGACGCCCATCGACAAGCCCCTTCCGGAGCTCGAGACCTGCCTCAGCTCGCTCGAGCAGGTGCGCGGCGTGCTGCGCGTGGCCGTGCTCGTCATCGCGCCCGAGTCGTGCTACGACGCCGCCCGCGCCCGCGTGAACTCCATCTGCCGCTCCCACCCGAACCTGAACCCGCTGGTCGTGGGCATGGAGGAGGGCCGGCGCATCATGGCGGCCGTGAGCAGGGTGGTTCCCGTCTCGGCCGGCGAGGTGGCCGCCCTGCGCGGCTACGGCGCCATCAAGAACCTCGGCCTCGCCGTGGCGAGCGTCTTCGGGCACGACGTCGTGGTGTTCGTCTACGACGACGAGGTCGTGCTCGACCCCGATTTTCTCACCAACGCCGTGTTCGGCCTGGGCGCCTACACGCGCCAGGACCTGAAGATCCTGGCCAAGTCGGGCTTCTTCATCGACGAGGAGGGCTCGCCCTACGCCAACCCCGACAAGAGCTGGACCGAGAAGCACTGGTCGAAGGCCGAGCAGTTCAACAAGGTCATGGAGCGTGCCCAGGGCGCGCGCAACCGCGTGACCCGCTCCAACCACATGTGCGGCGGCTGCTGCGCCATCCACGCCGAGGCCTTCACGCGCATCCCGTTCGACCCCTACGTCACCCGCGGCGACGACCTGGACTACGTGCTCAACCTGCGCAGCCACGGCCTGGACATGTGGTTCGACAACGACTGGTGCGTGCGCATGACGCCGCCCGCGGAGCGCGCGAGCGCGGCCTCCGTCTTTATGCAGGACGTCTACCGCTGGCTCTACGAGTACCGCAAGCTCGAGGTCCTCAACTCACGCCGCGAGCTGCGCACCATCACGCCCGAGTCGCTCATGCCCTACCCGGCGCCCTGGCTCTCGGAGCAGGTGCGCGGCCGCATCGTGCACACGGCGCTGCGCCGCTTCGTGGCGGGCCCGAACCGCCTCGACTACCTGTACCTGATCTTCAAGGGCATCCGCGACGCCGATAAGTTCGCGCGCGAGAACGCCTCGCGCTACCTGAGCTTCTCGATGACGTGGCCCGGCGTCATGTCCGCCATCTGGGACGACCGCTACCTGCAGGCGGCGCTGCTGCGCACCGGCGAGGTCTGCGGCCGCGCCGCGCTTCCCGCCAAGCCCGCCGGCGACGGCGAGAAGCTCTCGGGCATCGCGCTCAAGGTGGCCGACCTCGGCTCGACGGGGGCGGTCGAGTGAGCGCGCCCGCGAACTCGGGCGTCATGTCGGTGCGCCGCGCCGACGCGATCCTGGGCGTGGTGGGCGCCGGCACGCTCGTGCTTCTTGCCTGGGGAATCGCCAGGGGCAACGCCGCCGCGGCCATGATCGCGGGCGTGCTCATGGCGACCGTCGTGGTCGTGGCCGGCTCGGCCAACCTCGTGCCCGACGACACGCGCTCCCAGGCCACCGAGCGCACGCTGCGCGTTGCCACGAACACCCTCGAGCACCTGCGCGGCGGCCTCACGCCCGAGAACGCGCAGGCCATCTGCGCGCTGCTCCTCCCCGAGACGAACGCGGCCGGCGTGGCCATAACGGACGCCAAGCGCGTGCTTGCCTACGAGGGCAGCTTCGGCGTCGCGTACCCGCCGGGCAGCGAGAACTCGCGCCCCACCATGGAGGTCCTGAGCAGCAAGCGCACCGAGACCTTCTATGCCATGGACCAAGAGATGCAGGAGCCCCGCCGCTTCGCGCCGACGGCGCTGCCGCAGGGCAACTCGTTCGGCGTCGTCGTGCCGCTCATCGTGCAGGACGAGGCCGTGGGCTCCATCAAGCTGTACTACACGCGCGACCGCGACATGGACCGCACCCAGCTGGCCATCGCCCGCGGCCTGGGGTTGCTTCTTTCCACGCAGCTGTCGTCCTACGAGCTCGACGCGCAGGCCGAGCTCGTGGCCCGCGCCGAGGTCAAGGCCCTGCAGGCGCAGATCAACCCGCACTTCCTCTTCAACACGCTGAACACCATCGCGAGCCTGTGCCGCACGGACCCCATGCAGGCCCGCGACCTGCTGCGCGAGTTCTCCAAGTTCTACCGCCACACGCTGGAGAGCTCCGAGAGCGGCCTTATCCCGCTCGCGCAGGAGCTCGAGCAGACGCGCCGCTACCTGACCATCGAGAAGGCGCGCTTCGGCGCCGACCGCATCAACGAGAGCGAGCACGTCTACGGCAACATCGGCGACCTGCTGGTCCCGTCGTTCGTCGTGCAGCCCATCGTGGAGAACGCGGTGCGCCACGCCATGCGCGACACCGGCCCGCTTTCCATCGACATCCACGCGGTCGCCGACGGCGACGACGTGCTTATCGCCGTGGCCGACGACGGGCTGGGCATGACGGAGGAGGCGGCGCACCGGCTGCTCAATCCCGACGAGGGCGAGGCCCAGGCGGCGCCCGTGGGCAGCGGCCGCAAGCGCGGCGCGGGCATGGCGCTTAAAAACGTTATGGAGCGCCTGGAGCGCTTCTACGGTGCGGGCTCGGGCGTCGAGGTCGTTTCTTGCCCCGGGGAGGGGACCTGCGTGACGCTGCGCCTGTGCGGCGCCGCGAAAAAGCTTGCCCACGCGCCCGACGAGGCCTTGCCGAATTCGTAGCCGAAGAATAGTATTTAAACGTTTGGATGGCCCTGTTTAGGGCGTGGTTGATCAAGGAGTTCCTGCATGCGCGCGATGATCGTTGACGACGAGGCCCCGGCCCGTTCTGAGCTTAGGTACCTGCTGGAGGAAACCGGGCGCATCGAGTCCATTACCGAGGCCGCGAGCGCCCGCGAGGCCGTCGAGAAGCTCATGGAGGCCAAGGCCGAGGTCATGTTCCTCGACATCTCCATGCCCAAGACGAGCGGCATGCAGCTCGCCGAGGCGCTGCACAAGCTCAAGAACCCGCCCGCCATCGTCTTCGTCACCGCCTACAGCGAGTACGCGCTCGAGGCCTTCGGGGTCGACGCGGTCGACTACCTGATGAAGCCCGTCGAGGCCGAGCGCCTGAACCAGGCCCTCGACAAGGTCGAGGCGCGCGGCACCAAGGCCGAGCCCACCGTCCCGCAGAGCCACTCCTCGGTGGAGCGCATCCCCGTGGTCAAGAGCGGCCGCAAGGTCCTCGTTCCCATCGACCAGATTCGCTACATCGAGGCCAAGGACGACTACTCCTGCATCTACACCGACAACGACCGGTTCCTCTCGACGATCAGCCTGGCCAAGCTCGAGGAGAAGCTCGCCCCGCACGGCTTCTTCCGCGTGCACCGCGGCTACATCGTCAACCTGGAGTTCGTTGAGGACGTCGAGGTCATCTCTTCCGGCATCCTGCAGCTGGGCATCAACGGCATCGAGGGCAAGAAGATCTCCGTGTCCCGCCGCCGCGTCGTCGCGCTTAAGCGCGCGCTCGGCCTTTAACGGGGCGGGGGAGAGCGGCGTTGGGGACCACCCGTTACGACATCATCTCGGACACGCACGGGCATCTCTCGCCCGAGCTGCTGGAGAGCCTGAAGGGCGCCGACGTCATCGTGCACGCGGGCGACTGCTGCTCGCTGTCCGATTACCGCCGGCTCGAGATGATCGCGCCCGTGCAGATGTGCCTGGGCAACAACGACTGGGCGGGCGACTACGGCCCGACGGTCAAGGCGCGCAAGATCTTCTTCGGCAGCGGGCTGCGTTGGCAGGTCGTGCACTACCGCGAGCGGCTGAACCTCCTCAAGTGCGACGTGGCCATCTGCGGGCACACGCACTTCCCGTTCGTCACGCGCGACGAGTGGACCGGCACGCTGGTCATGAACCCCGGCAGCCCCACGTACCCGCGCCGTTCCGAGCCCTCCATGGGCCGCATCATCTGCGACGAGGACGCGGGGAAGGTCCTCTCGGCGGAGATCATCACGCTGAGCGCGTAGCGCATTCGAGTCAGGCGGCCGTCCGGTTGGGCGGCCGCTTTTTTGCGCGCGAGGACGCACCCGGCCTGCCGACTGGCGAAAGGCGGCTATTCGCCTGCTTGCGCCGCTTCCTTTTCTTCCGCGAGAAACGCCGGCGCGACGACCTTGGTGTAGAACCCAAGCCAGATAAGGCTCACGCAGAAGCCGCCAAGCACGTCGCTCGCGTAGTGAACTCCCAGGTAGATGCGGCTGACGCCGACCATCACGATGACGAGCGAGAAGAGCACGCACCATATGCGGGCGAGCACGCGGTCCTTCTCGTAGGTCCAGACCATCCAGGCGAGCAGCCCGAAGAAGGCCATCGAGATCATCGAGTGGCCGGAGGGGAAGCTGTAGCCCGTCTCGGCGATGAGGCGGAAGCCGTCCGGGCGCGGGCGCTGGACAATGGCCTTGAGCAGCTGGTTCAGGGCGAGGACGCACAGGAGGTTGACCGCGACGCAGCGGCCGGGCGCTTTGCCCGGCGCGAACGCCGTGACGATGAGCGTCATCACGAGCAGGACCGGGATGTCGAGCAGGCCGGTGAAGCCGCGCATGACCGTGGTCATCGAGTCGTTGCGGAGGGTCTGGACGAACAGCCGGTATGCGAGGGTGTCGAGCTTGGTGAACTCACCCTCGCCGACCTCCGAGAGCAGCCAGACAAAGACGAGCGCCGCGGCGAGGACAATCAGGAGGCGGACGTTCTGGCGGGCAAGCTCGGCCATGGCGCGACCGAGGCGGGCGATGCGGTGCTTGGGGTCGTTCACGTGCTTCTCCTTATGGTTGCCTGGCATGCGCAGAACAATAACACCCTTGCGGTGGGGGCGCGCAATGCGACGAGCTGGGCGACGGCGCTCGGGGCGGGTAGCGCGTTGCGGCCGTGCTGCGGGTAGCGCGCCCCGGATTCGCAGCGCGCAGTAACGCGGGCGGTAGCGGAGCCCTGAAATCGCAGCGCGCAGTAACGCGGGCGCCGGTGGAGCCCCAGAATCGCCGCGCGCAGTAAGGCAGGCGGTAGCGGAGCCCCGGATTCGCGGCGCGCAGCAACCGGGCGTTACTGCGCGCGTTGATTTTGGGGCGCGAAGGACCGTCTCGTTACTGCGCGCGTCGAATCCAGGGCGAGAAGGCCGCCCCCGTTACTGCGCGCGCTGGTTTTGGGGCTCTAGATCTTGCCTCGTTACTGCGCGCGTTGATTCTGGGGCGCGAAGGGGCGCGAAGCCGCGATGCCACCCCTGCATCGTCTGAAGTGCCTCCCGGGCTCGGCCTCATATGCGTCGGCCGCCGCCATGCACACGGAACGGGCGGCGAGAAGCGCTTCTCGCCGCCCGCGTTTTGCGCAAGTGCGCCGCCTTGCCTTTTCGTGCCCTAGATGTGCGCCCGGATCTCGTCGACAAGGGACGCCTTGGGCAGCGCGCCCACCATGCGGTGCGCGACCTTTCCGTCCTTGAAGATCATGACCGTGGGGATGGACACGATCTTGTTCTGCATGGCGTAGTCGTAGTTGTCGTCGACGTTCATCTTGTAGAAGTCGAGCTCACCGGCCATCTCGCCGGAAACCTCCTCGACCACGGGCCCGAGGGCGCGGCACGGCCCGCACCAAGGGGCCCAGAAGTCGACGAGCACGGGCTTTTTCGCGTCGGCAAGAATCTGCGCGAGCTCTTCGGACTGGATCTCTTTGACGGTCATGGGAACCTCCGCGAATCGTGCGGACGTCGTGCGTCCGCGGGTCTTTGGCTGTTGGCGGTTATACCCGCTTTACACTGTGTTGTGACCGAACGAAGGGAAGAGGGACGATGCCGCTGAGTGCAGACGACCGCCGCGAGGCGTGTGTGGGAAAGACGACCGCCGAGCTCGATTCGCTCGCCGCGCGAGGGGTGCGGGCGGGCGGCAACGCCTTCTCGCCGATCCTGGTGTGCAAAGGCGAGCTGACGGCCGAGGAGGTTGCCGGCGCCGAGCCTTTCTCCGGCGCCGACGGGGCGGCGCTGCGGGCGTCGCTCAAGGCGCTGGGATACGCGCCGGAGGAATGGGAGTGGCTGCTGAGCTGCGACGATTCCGGCTCGGCGCCCCTCTTGCCGCAGCTCTTCCGCGAGGCGGTCTGCGCGCTCGACCCGGCGACGCTCGTGTGCTGCGACGACGCGGCCGCGGCGGCGGTGCGCGAGGCCTACGCCGAGGACCTCACCATCATCGAGGACTTCAACGAGGCCATGCTCGAGCCGGGTTACGTGGTGCCCGTCTGCGGCATCCGCGTGCTCAACCTGGGCGGGTTCGCCGCCGCGCTCGACGATCCGCGCGCGAAGCAGCAGATGTGGGCGCGCCTCAAGCGCGTGGCGCCTCTTGCCGAGCCGTACTAGGGCGGCGCCGGGCGCGGTGTGAGCTGGGCGCGGTGTGAGCTGGGCGCGGCGCCCACCGGGAGTGGACGAGAAGGCATTAGGGCTCGAGGTGGTGCTCCGCGCGCCACCTCGAGCGATTTTCTTGGCAGTTTCGCGCCACCTCGGAGAGAAACGCCTCGAGGTGGCGCCACCTCGGCCACAACACCACCTCGGCCACAACGCCGCCTCGGGCCGCGACCCCGCCGCCCTGCTGCGAAAGCCAAGCTTTCGCTCGTGACCGCCCGCCGGGGGCGTAAAATGGTGCCGTCCGTGGATTTTTTCTCCCAAGGAGGACCTGCACATGGCAAACATCGCCGCTCCCATCGACGCGACCCAGACCCCCGAGTGGAAGGCCCTTGCCGACCACGCCGCCGAGCTCAAGGCCGGCTTCACCCTGAAGGAGGCTTTCGCGTCCGACCCGGAGCGCGTGGCCAAGCTCTCCTTCGATATGGACGACCTGCACTTCGACCTCTCCAAGAACCTTGTTACCGACAAGACCGTCGGGCTTCTTGCCGACCTGGCCCGCGCCGTCAAGCTCGAGGAGCGCCGCGACGCCATGTACGCCGGCGAGCACATCAACACCACCGAGGACCGCGCCGTCCTCCACACCGCGCTGCGCCGCCCGGCCTCCGACAAGGGCAAGCTCATCGTCGACGGCCAGGACACCGTGGCCGACGTCCACGAGGTCCTCGACCGCATGTACGCCTTCGCCGAGCGCGTCCGCTCCGGCGAGTGGAAGGGCGTCTCGGGCAAGAAGATCGAGCACCTCGTCTCCATCGGCATCGGCGGCTCCGACCTCGGCCCGGTCATGGTGTACGAGGCCCTGAAGCCCTACGCCGACGCCGGCATCGACTGCCGCTACATCTCCAACATCGACCCCAACGACGCCGCCGAGAAGCTCCGCGGCCTCGACCCGGAGACCACGCTCGTCATCATCGTCTCCAAGACCTTCACCACGCTCGAGACCCTGACCAACGCGCGCGAGGTCAAGACCTGGATGCTCGAGCAGCTCCAGGCCGCCGGCGCCATCGACGGCTCCGACGAGCAGGCCGCCGACGCCATCAAGAAGCACTTCGTGGCCGTCTCCACCAACCTCGAGCTCGTCGCCGAGTTCGGCATCGACCCCGCCAACGCCTTCGGCTTCTGGAACTGGGTCGGCGGCCGCTACTCCGTCGACTCCGCCGTGGGCCTCTCGCTCATCGTCGTCTTCGGGCCGGCGCGCTTCCAGGAGTTCCTCGAGGGCTTCCACGACCTCGACGTCTACTTCCAGCAGACCCCGCTCGAGCAGAACGTCGTCGCCCTCATGGGCCTGCTCAACGTCTGGTACGTCAACTTCTACGGCCTCGGCTCCCACGCCGTGCTGCCGTACAACCAGTACCTGCACCGCTTCCCGGCCTACCTGCAGCAGCTCACCATGGAGTCCAACGGCAAGTCGACCCGCTGGGACGGCACGCCCGTGACCTGCGGCACCGGCGAGGTCTTCTGGGGCGAGCCGGGCACCAACGGCCAGCACGCCTTCTACCAGCTCATCCACCAGGGCACCCGCGCCATCCCGGCCGACTTCATCGCCTTCGCGAACACCGCGAACCCGTTCAAGGACGGCGACCAGGACGTCCACGAGCTCTTCCTCGGCAACTTCCTCGCCCAGACCAAGGCGCTCGCGTTCGGCAAGACGGCCGACGAGGTCCGCGCCGAGGGCACGCCCGAGTGGATGGTCCCGGCCCGCGTCTTCGAGGGCAACCGCCCGACCACCTCGATCTTCGGCTGCGAGCTCACCGCCCACGCGCTCGGCGAGCTGATCGCGCTCTACGAGCACATCACCTTCGTCGAGGGCACCGTCTGGGGCCTGGACTCCTACGACCAGTGGGGCGTCGAGCTCGGCAAGCAGCTCGCCAAGCAGATCACCCCGGCCTTCCACGACGACGCCGCGCTCGCCGAGCAGGACGCGTCCACCAAGGCGCTCATCGAGTACTACCGCGCGCACCGCAAGTAGGCGGCAAGAAGCTCCGCGCGCCCGCGGCCGGCAAGAAGCGCCCACGCGCCCGGTGAGGGTCCGGGTTGTCAGGAGGGGGCCGTGACTTCGAGTCGCGGCCCCCTCCAGCGATAGCGATTCGGTTTTGCGATAGGTTGCGAGGGCAAACCGCCGCTCAGGGCTTCCGCCAGGCTCCGTGGGCGTAAATCGTCCGTTTCTGATGTGCCGGCAGCGCTGGCGCCACGAGTGTTTTCGACGGGGTCTCGAATTGTAGACAATCCCGTGGACGGTCCTCCGGACATCTCTCCACACCTGTGCGCTTTTAGGAAAGAGCTGCCGACAATCGTGGGGGTACCCTCGCTGTTGCGTTAGCATGAAATATTGCGTTGCAAAGATACGACCCACGCGCAGTTGGGCGCATAAAAAGCCGAAAGGGATCGCAGAGCCGCATGACACTCCTAGAACTGCTCAAGCTCCTCAAGAAGCACCTCGCACTTCTCATCGCCCTACCTGTCGCGTTCTCGCTGGTCGCCGGCGTTTATTGCTACGCGCTGCTGCCGGATACCTACTCCGCGTCGACGAGCGTCTATGTGCTTGTCAAGGGCAACTCGGAGACCATCACGTCGTCCTCGCTCTATAGCGACCTTAGCGCCTCGCAGCTCATCACCAACGACGTGGCCGAGCTCATCTCCTCCGACCGCGTGTGCAACGCCGCTGCGTCGGAACTGGGACTTAAGAGCCTTGTCGGCTATAAAGTGAGCGTCTCGAGCGACACGACCTCGCGCGTCATCAGCCTGTCCGTTACTGGCACCGACCAGGCGGGTGTGGCTAAGGTCGCCAACGCCATTGCCAAGAACGTCTCGGATATCGCTCAGTCCGTCATGGACGTGCAGTCCGTCAACACTATTGACGAAGCCCAGACGCCGCTTCTTCCCAGCGGTCCCAACCGTAAGCTCTATGTTGCTGTCGCCTTTCTTGCGGGCGCGTTCGTCGCCGTGGCCATCGTCGTGCTCATGGACATGGTTAACACTAAGATTCGCGGCCAGGAAGACCTCGAGGATTTGCTGGACGTTCCCGTCATCGGCCGCATTCCCAGGATGTAAGGGGAAATTGACCTATGCCAAAGAATAACAAGAAGGCTACCGGTAAGGCTGCTGAACGCATTTTGTTCCTGAATGCCATCAAGACGCTCGCTGCGAATATCCGCTTCGCCTCCATTGACAATCCCATCCGTGTCGTCGGCGTGACGTCGTCGATTCCCTCCGAGGGCAAGTCGACCACGGCCTATGCGCTGGCCCAGGCGTTCGCATCCGGTGGCGAGAAGGTGCTGCTGCTTGACTGTGACTTCCGCGGCCGCTCGCTGGCGACTAAGATCGGCGTCCATCCCGCCGCCGGCATCTATTCGGTGCTCACCGGTCAAGTTGAGCTCGACGATGCGGTGGTCAAGGTTTCGAATAACGAGCTTTACTATCTGGATTGCGAACCGCAGATCCCTAATCCGCTCGACGTCCTTTCTTCTCGCCGCTTCGCTAAGCTCATCTCGCACCTGCGCACGAAGTACGCCTACATGGTTATCGACACGCCGCCGCTGTCCGCCTTTGTCGATGGCGCGGTTGTCTCCCAGAACGTTGACGGCATGCTGCTCGTCGTGCGCCAGGACTTCGTTAAGCGCGAGCAGGTCCTCGGTGCGTACGATCAGTTGCGCAAAGCCGGGGCGAACGTCATCGGTACCGTGCTCAACTACTGCAAGTCCGAGCGTAACGAGTACCTTTATCACAGTCGCTACAGCTCAAGCGATTTGGACGAGAGCGCTGACTTCGTCGCCGAGTCCGGAGTCGGCGCGAGAACCTCGTCCGATCCGTCCTCGACGGCAGATATCCCCGTGATTCCCCTTGCCGAGCGGGGTGCTTCTGAGAAGGAGGTGCCGGCCGCCGGCTCGCCCGCGCGCCCCGTGTCCTCCGCGCCCGCGTCTCAGGCCTCTCGCCCTGGACTAAGGCCGCTGCCCGCCATCGATGATTCTGCCGACAGCACCATGGAGCTTCTCATTAAGGCGGGCTATGGCTCGGACGGCTCCCGAGGCAAGTAAGCCGGAGAAGCGTTTGCGCGACCTGCACTGCCACATACTGCCCGGCGTCGACGACGGCGCGGCCGACCTCGGGGCGAGCCTTCGCATGCTCGAGGCCGCCCGCGCCGCCGGCGTCACGTCCATGGTCTGCACACCGCATGCCCGCAGCCCTTATTTCGACTACCGGAAGATGCTCGACGCCTTCGCCGAGTTTCGCGACGCGGCGGCCCAGGCGGCGCCCGGGGTGCGCGTCTCGATGGGCTTCGAGGTCGCCCATCGCGAGCTTGTGCGGCTGGGCGTCGAAAAATGGGCCCCGTACCTGCGATTTGCCGAGACGAACGAGTTTTTGCTGGAGCTGGACACGGGCTGCGAGGCGGCGGATTTCCGCGACTACGAGCGCACTATCTACACGTTGCAGGGCATGGGCTACACGGTCGTCATCGCGCACCCGGAGCGTTACCGCGCCATCCAAAAGGACCTGCGGATAGCGCGCGACCTCGTCGAGTCCGGCTGCAAGCTGCAGGCTTCCGCGGACTTTATCGCCGGCGGCCGCTTCGGGCGCGAGAAGCGCCCTGCAAAGAAGATGTTCGAGGAAGGCCTCTACAGCTACATCGCGAGCGACGCGCACCGGCCCGAGCACTACGCCTACCTGGCGCGCGCCTGCGCCGAGTACGCCGTTCGCGGCAAGCACTTCCGCTGACGGACGGCTCGCGGCTGTCGACCTCCGCCGCCGCCGGGCTTCTCGCCGGCCCCCGGCCGTCGGCCCCGCAACCGCGGCGGGCTTCTTGCCAGGCCCCGCCGCCGTCCACCTGAACATAGACGGAGGCCCTGCGGAGCCGAAGCTCCGGGGCCTCCACTTTGGCAGCTGCCAAGCAAGAAATCGCTTTACAGTGCGAGGGCACGCGCCTTGCGTTTATGCTGCGTCGCGTCGTGCCGCCGCTCCCTGCGCAGTGGATAGCATGCCCGCGCCGCCGCGCCCTTATTCACCCATGCGCAACCCTTACATAAACCTGTGTGCATTCCTGATGCTCGCCCCGCGCCGTCGTGTACAATAGCCAACTGATAAATCCCCAAAGAGAAGGGTCCGCATGAAACCTCGACCTGCCAGTCGATAACGTGCGGCGTGCTCAAGACGCGCCGCCAGGCGCGAGAACCGCAACCGTGCCGGCGAGCGTCGCCGGCGACGAGCGTAAGGAGCACGAATGATCTACCTGTCCCAGCTCATGGGCAACCCGGTCTACGCCGCCGACGGCGAGAAGATCGGCAGCGTTTCCGACCTCGGCATCGCCACGGGCGAGGTCTTCCCCCGCGTCACCTCGCTGGCCTTCAAGGGCCCCGGGCGCACGCCCTTTATGATCAGCTGGCGCAAGTACGTCGACAGCTACGACGAGAACGAGATCCGCCTCAAGGTCAACTCGACGGACATCCGCTTCTCTTATCTGCAGCCGGACGAGGTCCTTATCGCCCGCGACATCCTGAACAAGCAGATCGTGGACACCCGCGGCATGCGCGTCGTCCGCGTGAACGACCTCAAGCTCTCCGACACGAACTCCACGCAGCTGCGCCTGCTCGGCGCCGAGGTGGGCGCCCGCGGCATCCTGCGCTCGCTGCACCCCGCCCTCGAGCGCGGCGCCCTCAAGCTCGCGCGCACCTTCGGCAAGGCGATCCCCGAGCGCATCATCGCCTGGTCCTACATGGACCTCGTGGAGCGCGACCTCTCCAACGTCAAGCTCAGCGTTTCTCACAAGACGCTCGACGACATGCACCCCGCCGACATCGCCGACATCATCGAGCGGCTCGACCCGCGCCTGCGCGGCCAGGTCTTCGCCCAGCTCGACGACGAGCAGCGCGCCGGCGCCATGGCCGAGTTCGACGACGACGCGATGGCCGCCGAGCTCATGGGCAACATGAACGAGACCGAGGCGTCCCGCATGCTGTCCGAGATGGACCCCGACGACGCGGCGGAGCTGGTCTCCGAGCTCGACTACGACAAGGCCGAGAAGCTCCTGCGCCTTATGGGCGTCAAGGAGCAGCGCGCCATCCGCCAGCTGCTCGGCTACCGCGAGGACACCGCCGGCCGCATCATGACCTCGGAGTTCGCGGCGCTGTCCGAGGACGCGACCGTGGGCGACGCCGTCGAGCTGCTGCGGAGCCTCGACGAGGACTTCGAGACCGTGCGCTACGTCTATCTGACGGACGCGGACAACAAGCTCTCCGGCGTGGTCACGCTCAACCGGATCATCGTCTCGGCGCCCGAGACCAAGCTCGCCGAGGTGTGCACCGACGAGCTCGTGACCGCCTCGCCCGAGGAGGACCAGGAGGACGTCGCCGAGAAGATCGCCAAGTACAACCTGCTCGCGATGCCGGTCGTGGCCGACGACGGCCACATGCTCGGCATCGTCACCGTCGACGACGCGCTCGACGTCCTGGAAGAGGAGCACGCCGAGGACCTGCAGATCGCCGGCGGCGCCCCCGCCGACGACGAGGGGAGCCACGCGGGCGACCTCGTGTGGCTGCTGCGCCGCAACGCGTGGTTCTTCCTGTGGATCGTGGGAACGGGCCTGAGCACGGTGCTGCTGCGCCAGCTGGGCTGTGACCTCGAGAGCGCGCTTCTTGCCTGCGCGGCGCTGCCCGCGGCCCTCGTCCTTGCCGACGACTCCATCAGCTATGTAACGAACTTCTTCCTGCAGAACGACCCGGAGGACGACGACTCGCCCTCGATGCTCGGCTTCACCGTGAAGAGCGTGGGCATCGGCGTCGTGCTGGCCGCGCTCTCCGTGCTGGCCGCGCTCGCCCTGGTTAGCTCCGCGCACGGCGACGTCTCCGGCGTGGTCGACGCGCTGACCTGCGGCTTCGGCGCGGCGGCCGTCTCGATCCTGCTGTCGTTCGTGCTCTGCCCGATCTACCTGGTCTACCTGCGCCGCCGCGACGAGAAGAACGAGGACGCCTCGGGCTTCGCGCTCTCGATGACGGCCATGGCCATCGCCCTCGTCGTCTTCGTCGCCCTCGTGGTCGCGAAGCGGGTGATCTGGTAGTGGCGGCGCCCCGGACCTCGGCGGAGGCGCCGAAGAAGCTCGACCCCAAGCGCGTCCTCGCCGCCATGGGGCCAGGCATGGTGGCGGCGCTCGCGGGGGCCGACGCCGGCGGCGTGGCCACCTATTCCAGCGCGGGCGCCTTCTTCGGGTACGGGCAGCTCTGGACCGTGCCCGTCATGTGCGTGCTGCTCATCGTCGCGCAGGAGACGGCCGCCCGCATGGGCTGCGTCACGGGCAAGGGGTTCGCGTCGCTGATCCGCGAGCAGTTCGGCGTTCGTCTCTCGGCGCTGGCGATGCTTGCGCTTTTGATCTCCAACACGACGGTCACGCTCTCGGAGTTCGCCGGCATCGCGTCGGGGCTCGGGCTCTTCGGCGTGCCCGCGATCGTGAGCGTGCCGATCGCCGCGCTGGCCATCTGGATGCTCACCATGAGCGGCTCCTATCACCGCATCGAGAAGATCCTGCTGGCCATCAGCTGCGTCTTCGTCACGTATGTGGTGGCGGGCGTCATGGTCGGGCCCGACTGGGGAGACGCGCTGAACGCGACGATCATCCCGCGCTTCTCGACCGACCCGCAGTACTTCAGCGTGCTCGTGGCGAACATCGGCACCACCATCGCGCCGTGGATGATCTTCCTCGCGCAGTCCAACGTCGTCGAGAAGAACGCGCATGCCGAGGACCTGCCGTACCAGCGCATCGACACCGTCACGGGCTCCGTCGTGGCGAGCATCATCAGCTGGTTCATCATCCTGACCACGGGCGCCGTGCTGTTCCCGGCCGGCATCCAGGTGAGCAGCGCCGAGGACGCGGCGGCGGCGCTCCAGCCGCTCGTCGGCGACTACGCGACGCTGCTGTTCGGCGCCGGCCTCGTGGGCGCGTCGTTTCTTGCCGCGTGCGTGCTGCCGGGCATCACGTCGAGCGCCATCTGCGAGGCGTTCGGCTGGGAGCGGGGCAGCGACCGCAGCTGGCAGGAGGCGCCGGTGTACCGGGGCATCATCACGGCGGTCATCATCTTCTCGGCGGTGGTCGTGGTCATCCCCGACGTCAACCTCTTCGGCATCATGATGCTCGCGCAGGTGATCAACGGCGTGCTGCTGCCGGTGCTGCTCGTGTTCATGGTGCTTATCGCCAGCGACCGGCACGTGATGGGCGCGCACACGAACTCGCGTGCCTGGGACTGCCTCACGTGGTTTACCATCGTGGCCGTCGTGATCCTTACCGTCGTGATGTTCGTGATGCAGGCTGTGGGGCTTTAGCGCAGGAGCCGGCGCGGCGACGCGGGCGGTCGCGACGAATGGTAGAGTTATTCGAAGCGTGTTCAGTGGGTGCGGGTGACGCGACACCTCGAACCTGGTCAGGGCCGGGAGGCAGCAGCCATAAGGGGCCTCTTGCGGGCACCCGTTCCCACTGAGCGCGCTTCTTTGCAGCCCCGCGACGTTTGCCGCGGGGTTGTGTTGTGTTGAGCCTCTTTTTGACCTGCGTCTAAAAAGGAGATTTCTGAACCTATGGGCTTCGTCAACTTTATCGTCGAGCTGCTGCAGGATCCCCGCACCGCCATCGCGAGCTGGATCGCCGCGGGCCCGCTCATGGCCTACGGCTGCGTGTTCCTCATCATCTTCATCGAGACCGGCGTCGTGTTCTTCCCGTTCTTGCCGGGCGACTCGCTGCTCTTCGCGTCGGGGTTCTTCGCCCATAACGGCGGGTTCAACATCATCGCGCTTCTGGCGGTTGCATGGGTGGCGGCCATTCTGGGCGACCAGTGCAACTTCATGATCGGCCACTTCTTCGGCCGCAAGATCATCGATTCCGGCAAGGTCAAGGCCATGACCCCGGAGCGCATGGCCAAGTCCGAGGCGTTTCTCGACAAGTGGGGCCACCTCGCCATCTTCCTCGGGCGCTTCTTCCCGTTCATTCGCACGTTCGTGCCGTTCATCGCGGGCATGGGCGGCATGAAGTGGCACAGCTTCGTGCTGTTCAACGTGCTCGGCGGCATCACGTGGTCCACGCTGTTCACCCTGCTCGGCTATTTCTTCGGCGGAATCCCGTTCGTGCAGGAGCACTTCGAGCTGCTGATCGTCGGCATCGTGCTCGTGTCGGTCATTCCGACGGTCGTCGGCCTCGTCAAGGCGAAGCTCGGCAAAAAGCAGGCGTAGGCGCGCTCGCGACGTCACCTTCGCAATCCATTTCCCTCGCTCAAAAACGGCCCTCCCGGGGCCGTTTTTCATGTCGGATTGCATAAACTCTGGCTTTTTACAAAAAGTCAGAGTTTGTTGCTCGGCTGGCCCAAGCGGTAGGATTGTGGGCGTCCGAAACGGCCAAAACGGCAGGGGAGTGGCCCATGAAGCTCGTCATCGCATCCGACATCCACGGCGCCGCGGACTGGTGTGCCAAGCTCATGGCCGCAATCGAGGCCGAGCGGCCCGACCGAGTCGTGCTTCTGGGCGATATGCTCTACCACGGTCCGCGCAACGACCTGCCCGCCGATTACGCGCCCAAGCGTGTGATCGAGATGCTCAACGGCATCGCCGACCAGGTCATCGCCGTACGCGGCAACTGCGAGGCCGAGGTCGACCAGATGGTCCTGAGCTTCCCCTGCATGGCCGACCACAACATCCTGGTCGACCCGGCGGCCGGCAATCGCACCCTCTTCTTCACCCACGGCCACGTCTACGGGCCTGGACTGCACAACAGCGTCGACCACTGGCCGACGCTGCCCGCGGGGTCCGCGCTCGTCTACGGCCACACACACAAGAAGGTCCTTCAGGAGGTCGAGGACCACGAGGGCGTGACCGTCTTCAATCCCGGTTCAGCGGGCATTCCCAAGGACGGCACCCACAGCTACGGCGTCTACGAGGACGGCCGATTCGAGCATCGACTACTGGCCTAGCGGAGGCCCGACCGCCCGCCTTCTGTCGAAACGTCGCGCCTAGTGGCGATAACGGCGCCACACCGCTTTGTCCGCCGCAGCCAGTCCTAAGCTTTGCGTCGTTAAGCGCAAACGAAAGGGGCTCATGTGACGGCGAAAGCGCTCGAGGAGTATCGCAACTGGCACGGCAAGATCGAGGTCGTCAATCGCGTGGAGATCGACTCTCCCGCCAAGCTCGCCAAGGTGTACACGCCCGGTGTGGCGGCGCCCTGCAAAGAGATCGCCCGCGACCCGGAGCTCAGCTTCGACTACACGCGCCGCGGCAACCTGGTGGCCGTCGTGACCGACGGCTCGGCTGTCCTCGGTTTAGGCGACATCGGGCCTGAGGCCGGCATGCCCGTGATGGAGGGCAAGGCCGCCCTGCTCAAGAGCCAGGCGAACGTCGACGGGTTCCCGCTGTGCATCAAGTCTGAGGACCCCGACGACATTGTCCGAACCATCGAGCTGCTTTCGGGCACGTTTGGCGCCATTCACCTGGAGGACATCGCCGCGCCGCGCTGCTTCGAGATTGAGGCGCGCCTGCGTGAGGCCCTGGACATCCCCGTCTATCACGATGACCAGCAC
>CAVJHQ010000032.1:7986-20731 GCA_963649365.1 Alloprevotella sp. | reverse complement strand
GCTTCTTGCCAACTGGGCTTTTGTCGATAGTTAAATAGTTTGGGTACTTGGAAAGAAGTAGCCTAAGCGCCCGGCGAGCCGCTCCAAGAGCCTTTCGGATGAATAGTCGCTTTCACCTGGCGGCCTTTTCGAAGCAGAATGAATCTCTGCCGCTCCAGATTGCAGTTTCGAGGTGCCCGGAGGGGCGAGAAGTGCATTCTGGAGCGGCGGAGATTCGTCGGGGAGCCGGCGTGCGGCGGGCACTGCCCGCGATCGCCGTTGTGCGCCGTCGGGTTAAACTGAGGAGCCTGTAGCACCCGACCGCACGCCATCCGCACGACCCCACGGTAAGGAACCCGCCCATGACCCGCGTCCTTTTTATCTGCCACGGAAACATCTGCCGCTCGACCATGGCGCAGTTCGTGTTCGAGGAGCTCGTGCGCCGCGCCGGGCGCGAGGACGAGTTCGAGGTCGACTCCGCCGCCACCTCGCGCGAGGAGATCGGCAACCCGCCGCACCACGGCACGGTGAACAAGCTGCGCGAGGTCGGCGTGCCCGTGCGCCGGCACCGCGCGCGGCAGATCGCGCGCGGCGAGTACGCGGATTGGGACCACATCATCTATATGGATGCCGAGAACGCCTGGGGCCTCGAGCGCATCCTGCATGGCGACCCGGACGGCAAGGTGAGCCGCCTGCTCGATTGGACCGACTCGCCCCGCGACGTGGCCGACCCTTGGTACACCGGTGACTTCGACGCTACCTATCGCGACGTCCTCGTAGGCTGCGAGGCGCTTCTCGCCAAGCTATAGGGCTAGAGGCGGCTTTGGGCCGAGTTTGGCGCGGTGCTAGGAGCCGTTTGCGGCCACGTCCGGCGGCGCTCCGGCGGAATCTGCGTTTATGCTGCAGCGGGAATTGTTGTCCCGCTCTGCGTATAAACTCGTAAGTCGCAAAAAGCTAACGAGAGGAACCCGCCCACATGAACCCGGACCAGCCGTCTATGTTCGAGCCCGCCTACGATTCGTACCTGCCTTTCGAGGCGGGGGAGGGCGCCGTGCCCGTGACGCCGACCGCGAGCATGGCGGAGCCGACGCCGATGTGGGGCGCGCCCGAGCCGGTCGCCGCAACCCGCTCCGCGCTCGACCTCGACGGCCTGAACCCCGCCCAGCGAGAGGCCGTCGAGACCACGCGCGGCCCCCTGCTCGTGCTCGCGGGCGCCGGCTCCGGCAAGACGCGCGTGCTCACCATGCGCATCGCCCACATGATCGCCGACGAGGGCGTTCGCCCCTGGCAGATCCTGGCCATCACCTTCACCAACAAGGCCGCGGCCGAGATGCGCGAGCGCCTCGGCGCGCTGCTGCCCGACGGCACGCGCGGCATGTGGGTCTGCACCTTCCACGCCATGTGCGTGCGCATGCTGCGCGAGGACGCCGAGGCCATCGGGTACACGAACAACTTCACCATCTACGACGACGACGACTCGAACCGCATGGTCAAGTCCATCATGAACGACCTGCGGATCGACCAGAAGCAGCACCCGGTGCGCGCCATCCGCTCCAAGATCAGCTCCGCGAAGAACGCGATGACCTCGGCGGTCGAGCTCGAGAGCTCCCAGAACCCCGCCGACCGCGTGGCCGGCCGCGTCATGCGCGCCCTCGACGCGCGCTTGGCTAAGGCCAACGCCATGGACTTCGACGACCTGCTCATCAAGGCGCTCGAGCTTCTCTCCAAACACCCCGACGTGCTCGCCAAGTACCAGGACCGCTTCCAGCACATCAGCGTCGACGAGTACCAGGACACCAACCACGTCCAGTACGCCATCACGAACCTGCTCGCGGCCAAGTACCGCAACCTCATGGTCGTCGGCGACGACGACCAGTCCATCTACTCGTGGCGAGGCGCGGACATCCAGAACATCCTCGACTTCGAGAAGGACTACCCCGACGCCAAGACCGTGCGCCTGGAGCAGAACTACCGCTCGACCGGCCACATCCTCAACGCCGCGAACGCCGTGGTGGCAAACAACTCGCGCCGCAAGCCCAAGCGCCTCTTTACCGACTCCGGCGACGGCGACAAGATCAAGCTGTACCAGGCCTCGGACGAGCGCGACGAGGGCCGCTGGATCGGCGCCGAGATCGAGAAGCTCCACGACGCGGGCACGAGCTACGACGATTTCGCGGTCTTCTACCGCATGAACTCCCAGTCGCGCGTGCTCGAAGACTACCTGCTGCGCGCCGGCGTCCCGTACAAGATCGTCGGCGGCACGCGATTCTTCGACCGCGCCGAGGTCCGCGACGTCACCGCTTACCTCAAGGCCGTGTGCAACCCCAACGACGACGTCTCCGTCCAGCGCGTGATCAACACCCCGCGCCGCGGCATCGGCTCGACCTCCATCGCGAAGCTCCAGCAGCTCGCCGCCGACGAGGGCATCAGCTTCTTCGCGGCTTGCCAGCAGGGCATCTGCGAGACGGGCCTCTTCTCGCCGAAGGTGCGCCAGGCGCTCGGCGACTTCTGCGGCGTGATCGAGGCCGGCCGCCACGTGTCCGGCGAGCTCGCGCAGGTCGTGGACGCCATCGTGGACAAGGCGGGGCTCGTCCGCGCCCTCGAGGCCGAGCACTCCGACGAGGCGGACGGCCGCATCGAGAACATCCGAGAGTTCATGGGCGTCGCCGCCGAGTTCGACGAGACGCACGACGACGCTGCGGCGACCCTCGAGTCGCTCGAGCAGCTGCGCGCGGCCGGGGCGCTCGACGGCGCGGACGCCGCCGGCGCCACGCAGGGCGCGACCGCCGGGTCCGCGCCTTCGTCGCCCGCCGTCGACGACTCCGGCCTGCCTCCCGTTGCCGCCGAGAAGCTCCCGGCCTTCCTCGAGTGGCTCGCGCTGCGCTCGGACCTCGACTCTCTTGCCGGCCAGTCGAGCGCCGTCACGATGATGACGGTCCACGCGGCAAAGGGCCTCGAGTTCCCGGTCGTCTTCGTGGCCGGCATGGAGGACGGCATCTTCCCGCACGTCAAGTTCGGCGAGTCCAACCCCGAGAACCTCGAGGAGGAGCGCCGCCTCGCCTACGTTGCCATCACGCGCGCCCGCAAGAAGCTCTACCTCACCTACGCCGCCACGCGCCGCACCTTCGGGTCCACGACGCAGAACCCCGTGAGCCAGTTCCTCCGCGAGATCCCCGCCGAGGACTGCGAGCGCGTGGGCGTGGGCAGCTTCGGCTTCTCGGGCGTGGGCTGGGAGAAGCGCGGCGACCGCCACGGCACCTTCGGCAGCGGACGCGGCTCCGAGGTCTACGGCGGAAACGTCTTCGGCTCGCACACGCGCTCCACGGGCGGCAGCCGCGAGCGCTCGGGCTCCGGGTCCGGCTCGAGCTTCGGCTCCCGCACGCGGACAGGCACCGGACGCACGGGCTTCGGCGCGTCGTCCGCCTCGGGCGGCTCCTACACGTACAGCCCCGCCGGCGCCGGCTCGTCGTTCGGCTCGCGCACGCGCGTCGGCGGGTCCGGCCGCTCCGCCTCCGAGACCGCCGCGCCGTCGGCGCCCCGCCCGTCGGCGTCCGACGCCCTCGCCAAGGGCGACCGCGTCTCTCACAAGACGTTCGGCCCCGGCGTCGTCCTCGACATCGACGGCGACAAGATCGTGGTCAAGTTCACGCGCACCGGAAAGACGAAGCAGCTGCTCAAGGGCTTCGCGCCGCTCGTCAAGGTGAGCTAGGGGGGGTGCCTATGGAGGAGCAGATCGTCACCCAGCTCGACGTGTTGTTCGGCAAGGCGGTCGTCATCGCCGTGGCCCTGGGCGTCGCCCTCGTCGCGCAGCGCGTCGTGGTCCGCCTTACGAAGAAGGTCCTCGAGACCTCCGAGGTGCCCAACGCCTCGATCTTCGTCAACATCCTGCGCGCGCTCATCTGGTCGCTCGCGCTTCTCTCCGTCATGAAGCCGGTCTTCGGCGTGGACCCCTCCGGCCTCATCGCCGCGCTCGGCGTCGTTTCCGTGGCCATCTCGCTCGGCCTGCAGGACACGATCTCGAACATCGTGGGCGGCCTGGGGCTCATGGTCGGCCGCGTCGTGCAGCCGGGCGACAAGGTGACCGTCGGCTCCACGAGCGGCGTCGTCACGGACGTGACCTGGCGCTCGACCACCCTGCGCACGCGCGAGGGGGACGTGGACGTTATCCCGAACTCGGTGCTCAACAAGACCACGCTCACGCACCTGGACGACGTCAACGCGGGCTGCTGCACGGTCAAGTTCGCCGTCGCGCCGGGCTTCGACCTGGACGTCGTCTCGGAGGAGGTCGTGGCCGCGGCCGAGGAGGCCCTGGGCGCCGACCTTGACGCGCGCTACCGCACGGCGGTGTGCTATACCGGCATCACGGCGTACGGAACCGAGGGCTTCGCCGCGCTGCACGTGGCGGACGGCGTGCTCTTCTCGACCGCCAGGACCCGCCTTGTGCACGCGCTCCACGGCAAGCCGTGGCTCGCGCGCGCCATCTAGCTGCGGCGCGCCTGTCCGCCGGCGCCGTTTTCCCGGATACCCTAGAAAGAAGGGCAACCTCATGGACCTTATTGCCAGCTTTACCGTCAACCACCTTACGCTCGAGCCGGGCGTCTACGTGAGCCGCGTCGACCGCGACCCGGCCACGGGCGCCGTCATTACCACCTTCGACCTGCGCCTGACCGCGCCCAACCGCGAGCCGGTGATGGACACCTCCGCGGCGCACGCGCTCGAGCACCTGGGCGCCACCTTCCTGCGCAACGACCCCGAGTGGTCGAGCCGCGTGGTCTACTTCGGGCCGATGGGGTGCCGCACCGGCTTCTACCTGGTGCTCTTTGGCGAGTACACCTCGCCTGACGTGGTCGACCTGGTGCGCCGCTGCTTCGAGTTCGCGCGCGACTTCGAGGGCGAGATCCCCGGCGCCAAGCCTGCCGAGTGCGGCAACTGGCACGACGCGGACCTCAACCAGGCGCACTGGTGGGCGCGCCGTTATCTGGAGAACACGCTCGAGCGCATCGACGACGCGCACATGAACTATCCTGCCTAGCGAACCTGTTGGACCCGCGCTCGGCGGGGGAGAGGAGCTCGTCTTATGAAGACCGGAATTATCGGCGCCATGGCCTCCGAGGTGGCGCTGCTTAAGGAGCAGATGGAAGACGCCGAGGTCACGCGCGTGGCCGGCATGGAGTTCTACGCGGGCAAGCTCGGCGGCTCCGACGCCGTCGTGGTCCAGTCCGGCATCGGCAAGGTCAACGCGGGCATCTGCGTCCAGGTGCTCGTGGACCGCTTCGGCGTCGACGCGGTGATAAACACCGGCGTGGCGGGCTCGCTCGACGCGCGCCTGGATATCGGCGACCTCGTGGTCTCCACCGACTGCGTCATGCACGACATGGACGTGAGCCCGCTCGGCTACGAGCCGGGCCGGACCCCCGGCATCGACGTGCTCGCCTTCCCGGCGGACGCCGGCATGCGCGAGTCGGTCTGCGCCGCGGCCGCCCAGGTGGCGCCCGACATCAAGGCCCTCTCGGGCCGCGTGGTCTCCGGCGACCAGTTCATCGCTCGCCAGGAGCAGAAGGACCGCATCCTGGCCACGTTCGGGGGCCTCTGCTGCGAGATGGAGGGCTGCGCCATCGCGCAGGCCGCCTACCTCAACGGCGTCCCCTTCGTCGTCGTGCGCGCCATCAGCGACAAGCCTGGCGCGACCGACCAGGTCACGGACTACAACACCTTCGAGAAGAAGGCCGCGCGCGACTGCGCGGCGATCGTCGCCCGCATGGTTGCGGCGTAAGGTCGGGGAGAAACGGCGCAGGTGCTTCTTGGCACGTGGCCGGGGCGCTTCTTGGCAACCTAAACAATCTGACGGGATTATCTCGGACGTTTGGGGCCCAAATCGGGGCCATAACGTCCGTGATAATCCCGTCAGATTTCTTGGCTTCCTTAATGGAGAGAAACGCCGGGCCTTGGCGCCGGGTTCTGGTGGGGAACGCCGGCCCCTAGAGAAGAGGCGCCGGCCCTTGGCGCGGGCCTCCTGGCGAGAAGCGCCGGCCCTCGCCGTCGGCTCCGGGATGGCCGGCGCTTCCGGTCAGCTTAGAGCCCCTGCACGGCCACGCCCACGAGGTTGGGGCCGGTGTGGACGAGAAGCGCCGGGCTGATCTCGCTGCGAACCACCTCGACGGAGTTCTTCACGCGCTCGAGCAGCTTCTGCTCCATGGTCTCGTAGAGGTCCGCGCACGCGGAGGTGCAGCTCACGGCCAGGCGGCACTTGGGGTAGCGCGCGGCCAGGCCCTCGATGAGCTTGACCTCGGTGTCGAGCGCGCGCTCCCAGCCGCGGGCCTTCTTGGCCATGGTGTAGTGGCCCTCCTCGTCGCAGGTGAGCACCGGCTTGATGTTGAGCACGCTGCCCAGGCGGTAGATGGCCTCGGTGATGCGCCCGCCGCGGCGCAGGTACTCGAGGTCGCGCACCGTGAAGAAGACGTCCGTGTTCTTGGCCACCATGCCGAGCGTCCGCTCCAGGTCCGAGAAGGGCACGCCCTCCTCGACCTGCCTCACGGCCTCCATGACCACCAGGCCGGCGGCGATGCCGATGTTCAGCGTGTCCACCACGACCACGGGGAAATCCGCCATCGTGCGCGCGACCATGCGGACCGTGTCGCAGGTGGCCGACAGGCCGCTCGAGATGCTCACGAACACGGCCGCCTTGTAGCCGTCGGCCTGCGCGCGGCGCAGCTCGTCGCTGATGCGCTCCGGCGAGGGCAGCGAGGTCTTAGGGATCTCCTGCTCGAATCGCTCGACGACCTCGGCGGTGGTGATGTCGACGCCGCTCTCGAAGCACGAGCCGTCGGAATAGTTGATGCGCAGGGGCACGACGCGCACGTCGTGGGCGGCCAGGAAGTCGGCCGGGCAGTCGGAGCCCGTGTCGGTGAGCACTGCGATGCGCTGGTCGTTCATGCGTTTCTCTCCAATGGTCCGATGGTCGCGAAAATCCGCGGAACATGGTCAATGCGTGTTTTGGTCCATAATAACGCCTCACGTGGTTTCGAAAACTAGATACTGGGTTTATGGAGAAAACGACAGGAGGGCGGACACATGGGCACGAAGCAGATCGAGAAGTACGCCGCAGACGAGACCCGCCTTGCCACGGCACCCGCGGCGCAGGCCCGGGCGTCGGCCCTCGCCTCGTACATGGCCTCCATCCACATCTACCGCTTCGGCGAGCTGCCGCGCATCGAGCTGTACCTCGACCAGGTGCTCACGCTCGTCTCGGAGGAGCTGGCCTTCATGTGCCTGCCCGACGAGCAGGTGGTCACGGGGTCCATGGTCAACAACTACGTCAAGCAGAAGCTCCTGCCCGCCCCGGAGAAGAAGCGCTACACCCGCGCGCACGTGGCCACGCTGCTCTTCGTCTGCGCCCTCAAGCGCGTCTACTCCATCGCTCAGCTCCAGCAGATCATGGGTATGATTGAGAACGCGCATGTAGACGCCGCCGCGCTCTACGACGAGGTCGTCGCCGCCCTTGAATGCGCGCTCGCCGAGCAGTTCGCCGTGGGGCCCGACTTCGTGGCCCCGGTCATGGAGCCGCGCGTCCGCCCCGTCAACGCGATTGGCGAGGAGGTGGCTCCCGGGCTCGCGCGCGTGCTCGAGGCCGCGGTCGCCTCTCTCGCGGCGAAGGTCTACGTGGAGCAGACCCTGGCGCTCGCCGAATAGGAGGCGTGTCGCCGAGAAGAGAAAGGCGATCATGCCCAACAGCACTGCCAGCCCGAACCCCGCTTCCGTCATCTACGAGGAGCCGGCCGTCATCAAGCGCACCGAGCGCCGCAGCGCGCTCGAGGAGATAACCTCCAACGGAACCATAGCCGCCGCCGTGATGGTCGGCGCGGCGCTTCTTGCCCTCGTGGTGGCCAACAGCCCCGCCTACGAGGCCCTCGAGCACTTCTTGCTGCAGCCGCTCTCGGTCGGCTTCGGCGCCGCCTGCGCCTCGATGACGGTCGAGGCCTTTGTCAACGACTTCCTGATGGCGATCTTCTTCCTGCTCGTCGGCATCGAGCTCAAGTACGAGATGACCGTGGGCCAGCTGCGCCGCCCGCGCCAGGCCGCGCTGCCCATGCTCGCCGCGGTCGGCGGCGTCTGCGTCCCCGCCCTTATCTACCTGCTGTTCAATGCCGGCGGCCTCGCCCATGGCTGGGCCGTTCCCATCGCCACGGACATCGCGTTCGCCCTCGGCATCGCGTCGCTTCTGGGCGACCGGATCAGCGCGGAGACCAAGGTCTTCTTCCAGACCCTCGCCATCGCCGACGACATCCTGGCCATCGTGGTCATCGCCGTGGCCTACGGCCAGTCGCCCGACATCGCCTGGTGCGCGGCGGCCGCCATCGTGATCCTCGTGCTGTGGGGGCTTAACCGCGCGAAGGTCTACTCGCTCAAGCCCTACCTGCTCGTCGGCCTCGTCCTGTGGGTCTGCATGTACAACTCGGGCATCCACGCCACGCTCGCCGGCGTGATCCTCGCCTTCGCCCTTCCTTCTCAGTCCGACGTCAAGCTCTCCGAGTTCGGCGCCTGGCTCGGCGAGAAGGCCCAGGTCCTCGACGCCCGCTACGACGACGAGGCCCACGTGCTGGGCCAGCACGCCTTTACCAAGGGCGCCCTGCGCGTGGAGAGCGTCGTCCACCACGTGACGCCGCCGCTCGAGCGCATGGAGCACTACATCAGCGTGCCGGTCAACTTCCTGATCCTGCCCGTCTTCGCGTTCGTGAACGCGCAGGTGCACCTGGTGGGCGCCGACTTCATGTCCATCGTCTGCGACCCCGTGACGCTCGGCGTCTACTTCGGCGCGGTCCTCGGCAAGCCGATCGGCATCTTCGGCGTCACGTTCGTGCTGGTCAAGGTCGGCTTCGGCAAGCTCCCCGAGCACATGGACTGGGTGCAGGTCGCGGCCGTCGGCATCATGGGCGGCCTGGGCTTTACCATGTCCATCCTCATCAGCGGCCTCGCGTTCGACGCCGCCTCCGAGGTCATGGCCGCCAAGTGCGCCATCCTCATGGGGTCCTTTACCTCGGCCATCCTGGGCATCGTCTTCACGCGCCTGGCCACGGCGCGCCGAGGCGCGAAGAATCCGGGCGCCGAAGAGGCCCGGGAGGGGTAATCCCCGCCGGCCTAGGGGCAAAGCCCGCCGGCCAAGGGGTATCCTCGTAAGCATTGGTTCGTCGATGCGCGCCCGGCGCGCGTAGGGGGTCCGCAATGAGCGGTTTCAAGAGATTGTGCAAGGTCGTGTTCGCGCTGGCGGGCCTCTTTACGCTGGCCGCGCTCGGGCTCACGTGGATGGGGCCGTGGCGCGACGTCGCCTCCGCCATGATGGTCGTGGACGCGTACTGGTACGCCATCCAGGCCTGCGGCGCCGTCACCGTCCTGGGCCTGGTCATCCAGCTCTTCAGCGGGCTTTTCTCGCGCAAGGTGCGCACGGTCCAGGTGGCCACGGTCGACGGGGGCGCCATCACCGTCACGCGCGAGGCCATCGCGAGCCAGGCCACCCACATCGTCGAGGCGGACGGCACCTGCACCGCGGCGAAGGTCCACGTGGACGCCAAGCCGCGCGGGCACGTGCGCGTCCACGTCCGCGTGCTCCCGCACGAGAGCCTCGACGTGGTGGTCAAGGGCGCCCAGCTCCACGAGGAGCTGCTGCAGGGGCTTGCCGGCGTGTGCGGCAACACCGTCGAGGACGTGAGCCTCGAGTTCGTCGAGCCGCGCTCCTACGCGGACGCCCGCGCGGCGGCCGAGGACGGCTCCGGCGCCCCGGTGGAGATCTCGGTCTCGCTGGGCGCGGACGAGCCGGGCGAACCCGATTCCACGAGCGAGATCACGGTGCCCATGGGCACCTCCAAGGAGGTTTAAGGCATGTCTGACGATAAGCGCATCCCGCGCGCACGCGTCGACTCGGGGAAGACCCCCGACGTCGTCGAGACCGAGGCGCGCGTCATGGACGACGAGGCCGCGTCCGGCGCGAAGAAGGGCGCCGGCGCCGGAGCTTCCGCCTCCGAGCCTTTCCGCGAGGCGGGCCGCCGCATGGGCGGCTGGGTCTCGGGCGCCTTCCCCGGCCACGAGAACGCGTTCTGGGGCGGCGTGCTGGGCTTCGTGTTCGGCGTCCTGATCTTCTGGGTGGGCCTCTTCAAGGCCGTCGTCGTGGCCGCGCTCGTGCTCGTCGGCGTGGCGCTCGGCCAGGCGGCCGACGGCGACCCGAAGATCATCAATCTGTTCCGCCAGTTCTTCTCGTCAAATAACTAACAGGTAAAGCGGGCCGTGCGCCCGAGAGAGCGAGGGTTTACATGAGCAACGATTCCACCGAGGTCCAGAAGGTCGTCGAGGCCGGCGCCGACGAGGCCGCCGACGCGGCCGAGCTCGAGCTCGCCGAGGTCCCCGAGGGCGCGGGCGACATCGACCTTACGGCCGGCGAGGAGGACGACGAGGACTCCGAGGACTCCCTTACCTTCTCCAACGGCGTCATCGAGAAGATCGTCGCGCTCGCCATGCGCGACGTCCCCGGCGTCGTCGGCATGAAGGGCAGCTGGTTCAACCGCGTGCAGGACGCCTTCGGCGCGTCCGACTCCACCAAGGGCGTCACCGTCGAGGTCACGCCCGAGAGCGCGGTGCGCGTGAACATCAGCGTGCTCATCGAGTACGGCGCCTACGCCCCGCAGGTCTTCGAGGACGTGAAGAAGGCCGTGGTCAAGCAGGTCACCGGCATGACGGGCCTTGAGGTCGCGGGCGTGAACCTGCGCATCGAGGACGTCCTTACCCCCGAGGAGTTCGACCGCTCCAAGAAGGAGCCCAAGGCTGCCGAGGACGAGGACGTCGCCGAGGAGGAGTAACGGATCGGACGGCACGGCTGCCAAGTCGATTACTGGACCCGGTGAGAAACTCTTCTCGCCGGGTCTGCTCTTGTTTAGCACGCGAACATAGTGCGTGTACTTTGACCTAAGGAGACCCATGTCGCAGAGAATGACCTCGAAGCTGGATGCCCATACCGTGCGGCGGACGCTCGCGCGCTTCTGGGACGTCACGCGGGAGCAGCCGGGCATCGCGCTTCTCTCCGTCGTGACGTCGGCGGGCTATATCCTGCTGCTCACGTTCGCGAACACCTACGTGATGGGGCTTATCGTCGACCGCGTCCAGGCGTCGCCCGTGCCGGCCGAGCAGGTCGTCGAGGTCTTCTCTCCCTACGTCGCGGCGCTGATCCTGGTCAACCTCGTGGGGCAGGTGCTCTCGAAGCTGCAGGACTACACCGTGTACAAGCTGGAGATAAACGGCAACTACCGCCTCTCCCGCCTGTGCTTCAACACGCTTTCCAACCAGTCGATGACCTTCCACACGAGCCGCTTCGGCGGGTCGCTCGTGAGCCAGACGAGCCGCTTTACCGGCGGCTACACGGCGCTTGTGGACGTCTGCGTCTACTCGCTGATCCCCACCGTCACGTCCGTGGTGTGCACGGTGGCGGTGCTCGCGCCGGCGGTCCCGTCGTTCACGGCTATTCTCGTGGCGATCATGGTCGTCTACCTGGCCTTCGTTTGGGCCATGTACAAGCGGATCCTGCCTCTTTCCGCCGCCACGTCCAAGGCGCAGAACCGCCTTTCCGGCGTGCTCTCCGACGCCGTGACGAACATCCTCGCGGTCAAGACGTGCGGCCGCGAGGACTTCGAGCGCGAGCTCTTCGACGCGGCCGACCGCGAGGCGCGCGAGGCGGAGACCGTCTCGATGCGCGCCATGATGCGGCGCAACTTCACGACGAGCGGCCTCATCGTGCTCACCATGGGCATCGTCTCGGTCTTCGTGGCGGGCGGCAACGCCTGGTTCGGCATCTCCGCGGGCACGCTGGTCATGATCTTCACCTACACGTACAACCTCACGATGCGCCTCAACTACGTGAGCTCCATGATGCAGCGCATCAACCGAGCCCTGGGCGACGCGGCCGAGATGACGCGCGTGCTCGACGAGCCGCTGCTGGTGGCGGACGCCCCGGACGCGCCCGAGCTCCGCGTTACGGCGGGCGCCATCGACTTCGAGCACCTCGGGTTCGCCTACCGCGACGCCGCCGCCGGCGAGAAGGTCTTCTCCGACCTCACGCTCCGCATTCCCGCAGGCCAGCGCGTCGGTCTGGTTGGTCGCTCCGGGTCCGGCAAGACGACCCTCACCAAGCTGCTGCTGCGCCTCGACGACGTGCAGGACGGCCGCGTGCTCATCGACGGCCAGGACGTGAGCGCCTGCGCCCAGCAGAGCCTGCGCCGCCAGGTGGCCTACGTGCCGCAGGAGGCGCTTCTCTTCCACCGCTCCATCCGCGAGAACATCGCCTACGGGCGCCCGGACGCGACCGACGAGGAGGTCCGCCGCGCGGCCGAGCTCGCGTGCGCGACCGAGTTCATCGACCGGCTGCCGGCCGGCATGGACACCATGGTGGGGGAGCGCGGCGTCAAGCTCTCCGGCGGTCAGCGCCAGCGCGTGGCCATCGCCCGCGCCATCCTGGCCGACTGCCCCATCCTCGTGCTCGACGAGGCCACGAGCGCGCTCGACTCCGAGTCCGAGGCGCTGGTCCAGAAGGCGCTCGAGAACCTGATGCGCGGGCGCACGAGCATCGTGGTCGCGCACCGGCTCTCGACGGTGGCGTCGCTCGACCGGATCGTGGTTCTCTCCGAGGGCCGGATCGTCGAGGACGGCACGCACGACGAGCTCGTGGCCGCCGGCGGCGAGTACGCCGGCCTCTGGGGCCGCCAGACGGGCGCCTTCCTGGAGGCGTAGC
>CAVJHQ010000032.1:0-7782 GCA_963649365.1 Alloprevotella sp. | reverse complement strand
GGCAATGCGCCCTTCTTGCCAGCTGCGCTAGACTAGTTCGACGGCGGCGCGGGAGGCGTCGCGCGACCTCGAGGGGAAACCGATGAAGAACACCCAGCTCTTGCTGATCAACGACATGTGCGGCTACGGCAAGGTGGCGCTCTCTGCCATGCTGCCCGTGCTCTCGCACATGGGCTACCGCATCCACAACCTGCCGACGGCGCTCGTGTCGGACACGCTCAACTACCCCAAGTTCTACATCCACGACACGACCGAGTACGTGCGCCAGAGCCTGGCCATCTGGGAGGAGCTCGGCTTCGAGTTCGACGCCATCTCCACCGGCTTCATCGCCTCCGAGGAAGAGACGCGCATCATCTCCGATTTCTGCCACGTGCGCGCCGAGCGCGGGACCAAGGTCTTCGTCGACCCGATCATGGCCGACAACGGCAAGCTCTACGCCGGCGTGCCCGAGACGACCATCGGCCTCATGCGCGACCTCGTGGCCTGCGCGGACTACACCGTTCCCAACTACACCGAGGCGTGCCTGCTCACCGGCACGGCCATGGCGGGAGAGATGAGCGGGGAAGAGGCGCGCGCCCTCGTGCTCGCGGTCCGCAGGCTCGGCGCCAAGTCCGTGGTGGTCACGAGCTGCAAGGTCGACGGCGTCGACGCCATCGTCGGGTACGACCACGTGGCGGGCGAGTACTTCACCGTGCCGTTCGACATGATCCCGGTGTACTTCCCGGGCACGGGCGACACGTTCTCGAGCGTGCTGCTCGGCCGCGTGATGCGCGGCTGGACGCTCGAGCGCGCGACGGCCGACGCGGCGCGCGTGGTGCGCGAGCTCATCGCCCGCAACGCGGATCAGGAGGACAAGTCCGCGGGATTGCCCATCGAGGCGTGCCTGGACGTGATCGACGGTGAGTAGCGTGGTCGGCGAGAAGGGCGCTGTGGGCGGAACCCGCGGCGAAGCCCCGGCCCCGACCCCGGCGGCTTCCAAGCCTGCCGGCGCCCCGCGCGGCCGCCGCCCGCGCATCCGCATTACCTGCGTGGACCAGCTGGGGGAGTGCCGCTGCCACCACGGCCACAAGCCGGGCGACGTCTTCGACTTCGACCGCGACCGCGGCCGGCTCTGCCCCATGGCCTGCCACGTGGGCTTCCCCTACATCGACATCCTGCGCTATGGGGGCGCCGTTCCCGGCAACGAGCCGGGCACGGCCAAGTTCTGCTGCCCCGAGGTGGACACGCTGAACGTCTTTCTCGCCGAGCTGGTGGAGGAGTAGTAGAAGTCGTCTCATTGGAGTTTCACCACGGCAGGGACTGGATTTGCCCTATAATAAAAGCAGGCATATCTCGGCCTTAAGCGAGAGATTTTCAAGCGGGTTTCTCTTGGCCCTAAGCAAGAAAGTTACAAGGGAGTGTTTCGCCACTCTGAGCGCGAGGTTTAACTTTGAGGGCGAGGCGACTCGCCCTCATTCATTTTTTGGGGGCTTATGGCATGTAGTTTAAAGTTCTATACCATTGACGAGCCTTATATTGATTATCTTGCGCCGAGCTCTCCTCATTTGTTCAGGAACGCAAAGCGGGACCAGCGTAATTCACGGAAGTATCTCGGAATCGTCCTGCGGGTAAATGAGTTCAACTATTTTGTGCCCCTGTCTTCATTTAAGCCAAAGCATCAAAAAATGAAGAACGGCCTCGACTTTTTAAAAATCAAGGACTATGCCGTACTCAATCTCAACTGCATGATTCCGGTTCCTGATGGCGTGTTTCATGAGGTTGTGTTTGCCGATGAGAAAGACCCAAAATATCGGTCTCTCCTTCAAGCTGAGTATCGTGTTGTTAAACAGATGAGCGGGCGGATCGAGAAGAATGCCTTGAACCTGTACAAGCATAAGCTCGAGAACGGTACTGCCACCAAGCTTGCTGCTCGCTGTAATGACTTCGCTGAGCTAGAAGAGCTCTGCAAAAGATATTAGTGCGGCCCTACCCCGCGAGCAGAAGGGCGGCGAGAAGGGCGGCTTGGCCGCAGGCGTTTACGAGCTGCTCGGTCCAGTTGGATCGGGCGCTCGTTTGGTCTCGATGGCCGGCGAAGTAGCCCATGGCGCACATGCAGGCGAGCCAGGCAAGAAGGAACGCGAGCGACGGCAGGCGCACTAGGGCTGCGAGCAAGCCTGCGACCTGCGCGTGGTTGATCGCGGCGCCGGCAATCATAAGGGCGAAGCCCACCGGCATGACGTAGCGCATCTGACGGTTGAGCCAGGCGACGTTGCGCCGCGCGACGGCGATGAGGAGCTTCCAGCAGACCTTGCCTGCGCCGCCCGCGAACGCGACAACGGCGCCGGCGATAAAGACCGGGCTCGCGGCGCGGGCGCCGAAGACGGCCGCGCTCGCGCAGAAGAGCGCCACCGGCACGGCGTCCACGAGCGCGAGCGCGAGGGTGAAGCCCTCGGGCAGGTCGTCTGCCGCGTGCTTCTTGCCGCCGGACGCGGGCCTCCTGTCGCCGGTCGCGCGCTTCTTGCCGTCGAACTGGTCGCCAGCGCTCGCCGCCACGCCGTCGTCCCTCGTGATTCGTCCGCCCATCCTGTGCCCTCTCGCCATCAATTTTGAACCGTGGTCAATATTACTTCAGTCGAGGGCGCATACTTAGTGCAACCAAAGTTTGGAGGCATGGTATGCAGTTCTGGATTCTGTTCGGCGTCGGGCTCGTGGTGAGCTCCATCGGCTGGAAGAAGTTCGTGTGGTTCATCTCGCTGGGGTACGGCTTCTCGATGGCCGCCATCGGCGCGGCGCTCATCGCGATGTTCGCAGGTGGCCTTGGGCCGGCAAGCCTCGCGATCTGCCTCATGCTCGTGGTCTACGGCCTTCGGCTCGGCATCTACCTGGCCGTCCGCGAGAAGCGCAGCGCCGCGTACAACCATGTGATGAAGACGCAGGTCAACGACGGTTCCGGGATGTCCGCGCCGCTCAAGGCCGTGATCTGGGCCGTGTGCGCGCTGCTCTACGCCTGCGAGGCGAGCCCTGTGCTCTGGCGCCTGGCCAACGGTTGCGGAGACGACGCCTGCGCGGTCGCGGGCGCGTGCCTCATGCTTGCCGGCATCGTCCTGGAGTCGGCCGCCGACCTGCAGAAGACCGCCCAGAAGCGCGTGAACCCGCGCCGGTTCTGCGATAAGGGGCTCTATTCGTTCGTGCGTTGCCCGAACTACCTCGGCGAGGTCCTGACCTGGACGGGCATGCTCGTTTCCGGCGTGACCGCCTGCTCGGGCGCTTGGCAGTGGGCCGCGGCGATCGTGGGCTGGGTCGGCATCGTCTACGTCATGTTCGGCGGTGCCCGCCGGCTGGAGCTGCGCCAGAACAAGAACTACGGCGCCGACCCCGAGTACCAGGCCTACGTGAAGAAGACCCCGATCCTGCTGCCGTTCGTCCCGCTCTACAGCGTTGCGGACTGCACCTGGCTCAAGGGGTAGGGGCGAAAATCATAAGGCACGCGCAAACGGGCGGCGAGAAGAAAGCCCTTCTCGCCGCCCGGCTGCTTGCCATGCGATGCCTGATGCTCGTCGCCGTCCCCCTATTGCGTCTCTTTCCTACTTGACCTCAAACGCCGAGTCCTCGCCGCGGTCGAAGGCGAGAAGCGCCTCGACGTTGCTGCTCACCATGTGGTCGACGGCCTCCTCGGTGTAGAAGGCCATGTGCGGCGTGACGATCACGTTGGGGAAGGCCATGAGCACGGAGCGGTCGCGGTTGGGCAGGACGTCGCGGCTGCGGTCGAGGTAGTAGAGGCCGGCCTCGTTCTCGATGGTGTCGAGCGCCGCCGCGCCGACCTTGCCGGACTCGAGCGCGTCCACGAGGGCGGCCGTGTCGATAAGCGCGCCGCGCGCCGCGTTGACGATGACGACGCCGTCTTTCATGCGCGCGAGCGCGTCGGCGCCGATCATGTGGTCGTTCTCGGGCAGGCCCGGCGCATGGAGCGTGACCACGTCGGAGCAGGCAAGAAGCTCGTCGAGCCCGACGTACTCGACCACGTCCGCGAGCGCCGCCTTAGGGTAGGGGTCGCAGGCGACCACGCGCGCGCCGAAGCCGATAAGCCTGCGGACGACGGCCTCGCCGATGCGCCCGGTGCCCACGACGCCCACGGTGCAGGAGCCGAGCGTGCGGCCGATCTTTCCGCGGAGCTCGAAGTCCTGGTAGGAGGCCGCGGTGTCCACGAGCTTGGCCTTGCGCAGCGCCATGAGGATGAGCATCACGGTGTAGTCGGCCACGCCGTCGGGCGGGTAGGCGGCGTGGGCCACGCGGATACCGAGGTCGCGCGCTGCGCCGAGGTCGATGTGGTCGTAGCCGATGGAGCGCGTGGCGATGCCGCGGATGCCCATGGCCGCGTAGCGCCCAAGCAGCTCGGGCGTCATCGGGTTGGTGATGATGGTGAGCGCGTCGTAGCCACGGGCCAGCTCGGCGTTGTCGAGCGTGGGGTACTCGCTCGTCCAGCCGTACTCGAAGCCGTGCTTGGCGGCCTGGGCGTCAAGAAACGCGAGCTCGTCGTACTCGCGCAGGGAATAAGCGAACAGCTTCATGAGGCGGGTCCTTCCGGTGCGGGTTGTCCTCACCACTGTAGCGCGGCGGGGCGCTATCGCGCTTTTGTTATCACGGTGATGACGATGATGATAATGATGACGATAAAGACGGCCGTCGTTTAAGAAGTGCTGATGGTCATCGCAATCGGCTCGGATGGGATGCTTGCAAGAATCGTTGAGAAGGTTCAGGACTCCGGTGGTCGGTACGTTTCCGACGTCCCGCGTGTCGCGGGCGGAAGCATCGGCGTATTCGGTTTTGAGGTCGGCCTGGAGTTCAGCCGAGAGGTTCAGGAGACTAAGTCTGACGAGTTCAAACTCACGCAGCTTGTGCGCAAGCTAACAGAACAGGGCCACGGCGTCCTGATCCTGGTCGATGAGCTCCAGGCAAATTCCCAAGACGTAAGGGAACTTGTGACTGTGTACCAGGAGCTTATTGGCGAGGGTTTGAATGTAGCCCTCGTCATGGCGGGATTGCCGGGCGCCGTTTCCGCTACCCTCAACGACAAGGTCCTGACCTTCCTAAACCGCGCGAAGAAGGTCACGCTTGTCGCGCTGCCAACCATGGATATCGAGGCGTTCTACGCGAACGCGTTTGCCGAGCTTGGCGTGGGGGCGGCGTCCGCTCAGGTGCGCCGCGCGGCCGAGGCCGCTCAGGGATCGCCGTACTTGATGCAGCTCGTTGGGCACGGAGTTGTTCTTCGCGCGGCCGAGGAGCAGTTGGGCGACGACGCGCTTGAGGCTGCTGTGGCGTCTGCGGAGGAGGAGTTTGAGACTGACGTCTGCGAGACAACCTTGGCCGCACTCTCGGAGATGGACGTGAGGTTCCTGCGGGCGATGACGGAGGACGAGGCCGACAGCTCGACCACGGAGATTGCCGATCGCTTGGGGGTAACTTCTGACTACGCGCAGAAGTATCGCAAGCGTCTTATCGACGCGGGAGTAATCGAGTCCTCGGGCTGGGGCCGCGTGCGAATCTGCGTGCCGTTGCTTAAGGGGTATCTGGGGAAGAGGGAGCGATAAGAGGCTGCGGGTTGGCGAGAAACCCTTCTCGCCATGCGCTTCCTTAGCAGCTTGGCTACGGCCCGGTTCGGATATTCCGCCTGTGGAGGTGAGGCTGGGCTTCCCGGGCCGTTTGTGGTCAAGGTTTAGACTCTCCTGCCCTGCAAAGGTCTATCGGCTGCATACTTTTGTTCTTCGTGCGACGTTGAGGACTATCGGCTGCAAGGTTTTGCTTCTCGTGCGACGTTGTGGACGTGCTATCGCTGCCCTAAAGCGCTTCAAAGGTCTACTTTTCGGTCGAATCGAGCCTTTGTGGTTGGAATTTACGCTGCACGAAGGGCAAAACCTTGCAGGAAGTAGGCCCCAACGCTGCACGAAGATCAAAACCTTGCGCTGCACACCGGGTTGGTCTTCTTATCTGCTGCTGCGAAGCGGCGAGGGATATCATCAGTAGCAATGTGCATTGCCGACGCGTTGGCCTGCCCGGCCGGAGAGCCCGAGAGGCTGCCGGAGTCGTTTGTGGTCAAGGTTTAGGTGCGCTGCCAGGGGAGCATCGTACGCTTTGCAAGGGTAAGGAAAGGAAGCGAGTCATCCCATGACGGCAACTCTTCGCGGTTGTATATACGGCCAGGCGGTCGGCGACGCGCTCGGCGTCCCGTACGAGTTCATGGAGCGAGGCTCCTTTACGTGCACGGGCATGGCGGGCCACGGCACGCATAATCAGCCGGCAGGCACGTGGAGCGACGACACCTCGATGGCGCTTGCCATCTGCGACAGCTACCGTGAGCTGGGGCGCATTGACACAGGCGACATCCGCAAGAAGTTTCTCGCGTGGTACAACGACGACGCTTACGCCTGCGACCGCCTGTTCGACATCGGCAACGCCACGGCGACGGCCCTGCGCGTTGGCCACGGCCTTACCGGCGAGCGCGACAACGGCAACGGCTCTCTCATGCGCACAGTGCCGCTGGCCTTCACCGACGCGACCGACGACGAAGTGCGGGCCGTTTCGGACATCACCCACGCCCACCGCACGTCGACGGAGGCGTGCGTGCGCATGGTTCAGGCTGCTCGTGAGCTAATCGACGGCCGCCCGCCGCGCGAAGTCGCCGCCACGCGCATCGACGTGAACAAGCCCGAAGACCAGGTCTCTTCCGGCGGCTACGTCATCGATACGTACGCGGCGGCGCTCTGGTGCCTTGCCAATACGGATAATTACGCTGACTGCGTGCTTAAGGCTGTTAACCTCGGCAGCGATACCGACACCACCGGCGCGGTCGCCGGCGCCTTGGCCGGCATCGCGTACGGCTTCGACGCGATTCCGGGCTCGTGGATTGTCGCCCTCAGGGGCAAGGACGTCATCGATGCCTGTTTGTTTTAGGGGGGTGCTGGGCGGTTTTTCTTGGGGAGATAAGCCCGGCTGTTTCCAACTGTGCCCGTTCAGTCAAAATGCTATCTGGCGATTTTTGTACAAACACCATCATTTCTATTTGCAGATTTCTGTATAGTACTGCCTAATTGAATTGCCCAATTTTTGCAGATTGGCGGATGGAATGTTGCGCAGGAAGGTTACGGATCAGCTTGAGCGCTGGAAAGAGGTGCCTGGCAAGGCCCTTTTGGTAACCGGTGCCCGTCAGATAGGCAAGAGTTACGCCATTCGGGAGTTTGGCAAGCGTCGCTATGCCTGCTACGTCGAGGTGAACCTCCTGCTCGACCGCGAGGCGGCTGACATCCTTACGTCTGCGCGCAGCGCCTCTGACTTCATCAATCGTGTCGCGCTCCTCTCGTCTAATCCCCTGATTGAGGGGGATACGCTCATCTTCATCGATGAGATTCAGGAGTTTCCCGATATCGTGACCTTGGCAAAGGCGCTTGTGGAGGACGGGCGGTATTCCTTTGCGTTCTCCGGGTCGATGCTGGGAACAGAGCTTCTTGGGATTCGCTCGTTTCCCGTTGGATACGTGCACCAGCTGGTAATGCGACCGCTCGATTTCGAGGAATTCTCGTGGGCCGTCGGCGTCGAGCCGCGATTTCTTGATGAGGTGCGTGAATCCTTGCGCGAACGCCGCCCGGTCGACGCGGCTCTTCATGACGTGATGTTGAGAAACTACCGGGCTTATATCGTTGCGGGCGGTATGCCGGAGGTCGTTCAGAACTACATCGACAGCAAATACACTTTGGCCGAGACGCGCACGATTCAATCGCAGCTTGTTGTGCAGTACGCACAGGACATTAG
>CAVJHQ010000031.1:0-20968 GCA_963649365.1 Alloprevotella sp. | reverse complement strand
ATTACCAGTCGGATCGACACTGCGAGTCAAAATACGGCTTTGCCAAAAATGCTTTCCTCGGAAAGCGCCCCGTAGGGGGCGATCTTGACTCGAAAGGGCCCCTTCCAAAGGGGCCCTTCTTTTTTACCATGGGGTTGTGACAACAATGGCAGCCCTCCCCCGCCAAAAGCAAAACGGCCGCTCCGCGAATCGCGGAACGGCCGTTACTGGCAAGAAGAACTTGGTGCAAGCCTTACAGCAAGCGCAGGGAGACTTCCTTGAGCTGCTTGCCGCTCACGGCGGACGGGGCGTCGCTCATGAGGTCGGAGCCGGAGCTCGTCTTGGGGAACGCCATGACCTCGCGGATGGAGTCGGAGCCGGTAAGGAGCATGCACACACGGTCGAGGCCGAGCGCGAAGCCGCCCATCGGGGGCGCGCCGAACGCGAGGGCGTCGAGCAGGAAGCCGAACTGCTCGCGCGCGCCCTCCTCGGTAAAGCCCAGCATCTTGAGGATGGCCATCTGCATCTCGGCGTTGTGGATACGCATACCGCCGCCGCCGGCCTCGAAGCCGTCCATGACAAAGTCGTAGGTGTAGGAACCCACGGCCAGAGGATCGGCCATGATCTTCTCGGGGTCGGTCTCGGTGGGCAGGGTGAAGGGCTGGTGCTCGGCCTGGTAGCTCTTGGTGTCCTCGTCCCAGTGGAACAGCGGGAAGTTGACGACCCACAAGAAGTCGTGGCCCTCACGCGGCAGCTCAAGCGCGTCGGCCATGTGACGGCGCATACCGCCCAAGATCTCGTCTGCGTGCAGGCGGCTCTCAACGGCAAACATCACCAGGTCGCCGGGCTCGACGTCCATCTCGGCGCGCAGGGCGGCCATCTCTTCATCGGAGAAGAACTTGACGATCGGGCTGGTCACCGAGCCGTCCTCGCGGAAGGCGATGTAGGCCAGGCCCTTGGCGCCAAAGCCGGCGGCCACGTCGGCCAGGCGGTCGATCTGGGCGCGCGGCCACAGACCCGCGCCCTTGGCGTTGATCGCCTTGACGAAGGTCTTCTCGTCTGCAGCGGCGCTGGCAAAGAGCTTGAACTTAGAGTTGGCAAAGATCGGCGTGACGTCGTGGAGCTCCATGCCGTAGCGGGTGTCCGGCTTGTCCGAGCCGTAGGTGTCCATGGCGTCCCAGTAGTCGATGCGGCGAAGCGGCAGCTCCATCTTGACGCCCATGGCCTCGAAGGCCTGGCCCAAGACGGTCTCGATGCAGCCCATGACATCGTCTTGGTCCACGAAGGACATCTCGACGTCCACCTGGGTGAACTCGGGCTGGCGGTCGGCGCGCAGGTCCTCGTCGCGGAAGCACTTGGCCACCTGGTAGTAGCGCTCGACGCCGCCGATCATGAGGAGCTGCTTGAGCAGCTGCGGGGACTGCGGCAGGGCGTAGAAGTGGCCCGGCTGCATGCGGGACGGCACGAGGAAGTCGCGCGCGCCCTCGGGGGTCGACTTGAAGAGGGCCGGGGTCTCGACCTCGGTGAACTCGGAGTCGTGGAAAGCCTGGCGGATGGCGAAGGTGAGGTCGCTGCGGAGCTTGAGGTTGGCGGCCATCTTCGGGCGGCGGATGTCGAGGTAGCGGTAGCGCAGGCGGACGTCCTCGGAGGTGTCCACGTGGTCCTCGATCTGGAAGGCCGGGGTCTTGGAGGTGTTGAGGACCTCGAGCTCGGAGACCAGCACCTCGATGTGGCCGGTGGCGAGCTTCTCGTTGTCCTGGCCCTCGGGGCGCTCGCGGACGGTGCCGGTGACCTTGATGGGCCACTCGGAGCGGACGTCCTCGGCGGCGTGGAACGCGGTGCCGCCGGAGTGCTCGGGGTCGAAGGAGATCTGCGTCACGCCCGCGCGGTCGCGCAGGTCGATGAAGATGAGGCCGCCGTGGTCGCGGCGGTGCCAGACCCAGCCGGTAAGGGTGACGGTCTGGCCGATGTGCTCGGCGCGCAGCTCGCCGCAGGTGTGGGTGTGCATGGAGAAGGGCATCGGGTTCCTTTCGTCTCTTCCGCCCCGTGCCGTGACGGGCGGACTTACAGCAGACGGTGTGCGGCCGTAGACGGCGCCCGCACACGCGAAGAGAGAGTTTACTACGGGCGGCGCCGCGAAAAGGGCCGGAGCGCAGCGTGTCACGAGGTCGCAACACCGGCAGCGGCGCCGCAGGAAGAAGGGCGCGGCGGGCCGGGGTGTGGGAGGGGGCCGGGGTGTGGGAGGGGACATGCTTGGACGGCGGAGACGGCGGGTTATCGAGCGGGCTGGCGGCGGGCGGGCGCGCACGGCCGCGGCGAGTGGGCAAGCGCATGGCCGCGGCGAGTGGGTAAGTGCCCGGCCGCCGCGGCAGGAAGCTTAGCCTACTTCCGGAGAAGTACCCTAAGCAGGCCAAAACAGCCTTGGAGAATCTGCCAACTGGGGTTTTGTCGATGGTTAAATAGTTTGGGTACTTCCGAAGAAGTAGCCTAAGCTCCGGGCTTCTTCCGATGCGGGCTTTCCCCGACGCGGGACCAGAGTTGTTCGAGACCTGGGGTTCCGCGGCTCTCGCCGCCCGGCCGCCGGTCTTCTTGCCACGCGCGGCAAGAAACGACGGACACGCCGGCCCCAACACAAAGCCTGGGCCGCCTGGCAAGAAGCACCGGGCGGCCCATCCTCTCCTGCGGCCGTTTCCCAGGTGGCCGCTGCTTTCTCACATGCTACCAAACAAAAAACGACCGGCAGCCGAAACTGCCGGTCGTTCGAGCTAAACGCAAAAGAGAAGTCGGCGAGTCGCCGCGGCTACTCCTTCTCGCCCTTGATGGAGGGATAGAACGTCGCGTGCGAGAAGACATCCTTGATGGTCTTGCCGTTGACGAAGGGGAGCACAAGGAACTCGTCGACGGTGGAGACGAGCTCGGAGCAGTCGACGAAGTGGTCCTTCTCGTTGCGACGGCTCGTGTCCTGCGCGCGCCAGGCCTCGAAGTTAGCGTCGGTAAGGTAATAGATCGAGTTATCGACCTTCATGTAAACGGAGTGGTTGACGTGCAGGTATTCGGCGAGCTCGTCGTAATTGATGTCGAGTGCCTCGGCTGCCTTCTTGCCCATGGTGGCTCCTTTCGTCGAGCGACCAAACGAAACTTGTACTTGAATATAACCCGCCGAGCTTGAAGTTAGCCGAACGAAATGGAAATGTACGCTGAGCGTTGTCGCAGAGCCGCTGGCGGAATTCTCATGCGCTTATTTCGAGAAGAACGCGCCGCAGCTCGTCGGGGGTATCGACGATCGTCGTCGCCCCCGCGGCAACGAGCTCGGCGCGCGTGCGGAAGCCCCAGCTGCAGGCGACGCAGGGGCATCCGCAGGCCGCGGCCGTCTGGATGTCCACCTCGGAGTCGCCGATATAGACGAGCCCCTCGCGACCCGCGCCCATGTCCTCGAGCGCGGCGAAAACCATGTCCGGCGCGGGCTTCTTGGCGATGCCGCGCTCCTCGCACTCGCCGAGCACCGCGTCGAAGAGGCCCGGCATGCGGGAGGCGATGATCTCCTGGACGGCGTAGTCGGCCTTGTTGGACACGACGGCGCAGCGAACGCCCGCCGCCCGCAGGTCGGCGATGAGGGCGGGAATGCCCTCGTAGGGCAGGGTGTGATCGAGCGCGTGCTCGCCGTACCAGCCCTTGAACTCGTCGAAGACCTGCTGCCAGAGCTCGCGCGGGGTGCCCGCCGGCACGCTTCTTTCCATAAGGAGGACGATGCCGTTGCCGGTGAACGATATGATCTCGGCCTCGTCGCGCTCGGGCATCCCGAAGGCGGCCAACGCATGGTTAACGGCGAGCGCGAGGTCGACGGCGGTGTTCAGCAGCGTGCCGTCCAAATCGAAGACGGCGGTCCTGTACGGCATGGTGTTCCTCCCGGGGTCCTTGCTGACGCGATGTTCGAGCAGGTTCGCTCGGGGCAAGCCTAGCACCCTTGGCCGGTCGTTGCCGCGACGCCCGGCCCGCGGCTCGCGCGTCGGGCGCGCCCCGGAAGCGCGGGGCGCAGCAACGAGGCGGGGCGCAGCGCCCCGAAATCGCGGAGTGCAGTAACGAGACGCGATCGCGCGCCCCAATATCGCGGGGCGCAGTAACGAGACGCGGTAGCGCGCCCCGAAAACATATCGCGCAGTAACGAAACGCTTCCCAGCGCCCCAAAAACACGGCACGCAGTAACGACGGGTTACTGCGCGGCGATGTTTCGGGGCGCGTCTTGCTCTCTGGTTGCTGCGCGGCGCCGTTTCGGGGCGCCCCGGGGTCCCAGGCTGCTGCGCGGCGATGTTTCGGGGCGCGGGGCGCTGCCGGGACCGCGGGACGCTTTGCCCGCAGGCCCGGCCGGCAAGAAACGCGCGGGGCCCCGCTAGCTTTACGCCTCGGCCAAGGCGGCGCGGCCGTAGACGTCGGCGGCGAGCATGGCCGCGGCGAGCTTCTTGCCCGTCACACACGCCCCTCCCCTCGCCCGCTGGCCGATGTCTTGCCGCGCGCCCCTTCCCACCTGCGTACTATTAACAAGTTGCGCGCCGAGGGGGCGCGCCCGGCACCTGGAGAGATCACCTTGGACACCATCGTCGACATGCTGCGCGCCAACGCCGCCGCGCGGCCGAACGACATCGCGCTCGTCGAGGTCAACCCCGAGCGCCACGAGAACCGCCACATCACCTGGCGCGACTACGACCTCGTGGAGACCACCGACGAGCGGCCCTTCCGCCGCGAGATCAGCTGGGCGGTCTTTGACGAGAAGGCCAACCGCTTCGCCAACCTGCTGCTCTCGCGCGGCGTTCACCGCGGCGACAAGGTCGCCATCCTCCTGTACAACTGCATCGAGTGGCTGCCCATCTACTTCGGCATCCTGAAGACGGGCGCGACCGTGGTCCCGCTCAACTTCCGCTACTCCGCCGACGAGATCGAGTACTGCCTGGCCAAGGCCGACGTGAACGTCCTCGTCCTCGGCCCCGAGTTCATCGGCCGCGTGGAGGACATCGTCCCCCGCGTCCAGGCCGGCCGCCTGCTCTTCTTCGTGGGCGACGACTGCCCCACCTGGGCCGAGCCCTACTACGAGCTCGCGGCCCTCTGCAGCTCCTCGGACCCGAACGTCGCCTTCGACCGCGACGACGAGGCCGCCATCTACTTCAGCTCGGGCACCACGGGCTTCCCGAAGGCGATCCTCCACAAGCACGAGTCGCTCGCCCAGGCGGCCGAGATGGAGCAGGCCCACCACGGCCAAACCGCCGACGACGTGTTTCTCTGCATCCCGCCGCTCTACCACACGGGCGCCTGCATGCACTGGATGGGGAGCCTGCTTTCGGGCGGGCGCGGCGTGCTCCTGCGCGGGGTCTCGCCCAAGACCATCCTTCAGACCGTCTCAGACGAGCGCTGCACCATCGTCTGGCTGCTCGTGCCGTGGGCACAGGACATCCTCGTCGCCGTCGAGCAGGGCACGGTTACGCTCTCCGACTACGACCTCGACCAGTGGCGCCTCATGCACATCGGCGCCCAGCCCGTGCCGAGGTCGCTCGTCGAGCGCTGGCTGGCCGTCTTCCCGGGCCACGCCTACGACACGAACTACGGCCTCTCGGAGTCCATGGGGCCCGGCTGCGTGCACCTGGGCGTGGAGAACGTCGCGCACGTGGGCGCCATCGGCGTGCCGGGCTACCGCTGGGAGTGCCGCATCGTGGGCCCCGACGGACGCGAGGTGGCCCCCGGCGAGGTCGGCGAGCTCTGCGTCCGCGGGCCCGGCCTCATGGAGTGCTACTACAAGGACCCCGCCGCCACGGCCGAGGCGCTCGTCGACGGCTGGCTGCACACCGGCGACATGGCCCGCCAGGACGACGACGGCTTCTACTGGCTCGTCGACCGCAAGAAGGACGTGATCATCATGGGCGGAGAGAACCTCTACCCCGTCCAGATCGAGGACTACCTCATGGGCCACCCGGGCATCAAGGACGTGGCCGTCATCGGCCTTCCCGACGAGCGCCTGGGCGAGGTCGCGGCCGCCGTGGTCGAGGTCAAGCCCGACTGGGAGGGCAGGCTCGGCGAGGAGGACCTGCGCACCTTCTGCCTGGGCCTTCCGCGCTACAAGCGCCCGCGCCGCTTCATCTTCGCCGAGGTGCCCCGAAACCCCACCGGCAAGATCGAAAAGCCGCGCCTGCGCGAGCAATACGGCACAAAATCCCTGGTAGATTACGAGAACCGCCGCTAACGCGCGACGTTAGCCGCCATAGAGAGAGGAGAAGCGCATGCAGCTTCTGAGCGGAAACGAGGCGATCGCCCAAGGCCTTTGGGAAGCCGGCGTCGCCGTCGGGTCGGGCTACCCCGGCACCCCTTCGACCGAGGCGCTCGAGAACCTCGTCAAGAAGGACGGCGTCTACTGCGAGTGGGCGCCCAACGAGAAGGTCGGCCTCGAGGTCGCGCTCGGCGCGGCCATGGGCGGCGTGCGCGCGCTGGCGGCCATGAAGCACGTCGGCTTAAACGTCGCGGCCGACCCCTTTATGAGCGCCGCGAACACCGGCGTGAACGGCGGCCTCGTGCTTCTCGTCGCCGACGACCCGTCGTGCTACTCGTCCCAGAACGAACAGGACTCGCGCTACTACGCGAGCTTCGCGCGCGTCCCGTGCCTGGATCCCTGCGACTCGCAGGAGGCCTACGAGTTCTCCAAGCTGGCCTTCGGGCTTTCCGAGGAGTTCGACACCCCCGTCATGCTCCACGAGACCATGCGTGTGGCGCACACCCGCACGATGGTGGACGTCGAAGGCGTTCGCGAGGAGGTGGCGCCGCGCCCGTACACGAGCCGGATCCCCAAGTACGTGATGATGCCCGCCAACGCCGTGCGCCGCCGCGCGGCCACCGACGAGCGCGAGGACGCGCTTATCGCCTACGCCGAGAAGTGCGGCCTCAACCGCGTCGAGATGCGCGACGCCTCCGTGGGCGTCATCTGCGCAGGCGCCCTCTACACGCATGTCCGCGAGGCGCTGCCCGACGCCTCGGTGCTCAAGCTCGGCCTTACCTGGCCGCTTCCGCCCAAGAAGATCGCCGAGTTCGCCGCCTCCGTCGACAAGCTCTACGTCGTCGAGGAGACCTGCACGTACTTTACCGAGAAGGTCCGCGCCATGGGCGTCGAGGTCAGCGAGCCGCCCGCAGGCGCGCTCCCCCGCGGCGGCGAGATCCGCCCCGCCCACATCCGCGCGGCCTTCGGCGCAGGCGAGCCGCCCCACCCGGCGCCCGCGGCGGGACTGCCCGCTCGCCCGCCCGCGTTCTGCTCCGGCTGCCCGCACCGCCTCGTCTACGTGCAGCTCCGCGAGATGAACGCCATCGTCACGGGCGACATCGGCTGCTACACGCTGGGCGCCGTGGCCCCCTACCGCGCCGTCGACTCCGTCATCGACATGGGCGCCTCGCTCTCGATGGCGCACGGCATGGAGCTCGCGGGCGCGCCTGAGCGCACGGGCCGGCCGGTCGTGGGCGTGATCGGCGACTCGACGTTCGCCCACTCCGGCATAACGAGCCTGCTCGGGACGGTCTACAACGGCGGCAAGGGCACGCTGTGCATCCTGGACAACCGCACCACGGCCATGACGGGCGCGCAGGGCAACCCCTGCAACGGCGTCACCCTGGCCGAGCAGGCCGCGGGCGTCTCTCCTCTGGACGTGCCCGCCGGAAAGCCGCTCGACATCGTGGCGCTCTGCCAGGCCGTCGGCGTGGACGAGGTCGAGCTCGTGGACTCGCAGGACGCCCGCGAGATCCGGCGCGCGCTCGAGGAGGCCGTCTCGCACACCGACAAGCTGAGCGTCGTCGTCTTCCGCTCGCCCTGCCGCCTGATCGACCGCTCGCGCCGCCCGCAGCCCGTGATCGACTCCTGCCAGGGATGCGGCACCTGCATCCAGATCGGCTGCCCGGCGCTCGGCCGCGACCAGGACGAGCTCGCCGTCATCGACCCCAACCAGTGCATCGGCTGCGGCCAGTGCCTCCAGTCCTGCCCCTTCGGCTGCATCCAGGAAGGTGAGTAGCATGCCTCACTACACAGCAAGCGAGAAGTCCGCCGAGGTCGTGGCCTCCGGCGAGAAGGTCGAGGTCGACGGCACGCTGACGGTCCTGCTCGTGGGGGTGGGCGGCCAGGGCACGATCCTGGCGGGATCGCTTCTTGCCATGGCGGCCGCCGACGCCGGGCTCGACGTCAAGGTGTCCGAGATCCACGGCATGAGCCAGCGCGGCGGCTCGGTCTCCACGGTCGTGCGCATGGGCAAGAAGGTCGAGTCGATGGTGGCCGACCCCGGCTGCGCCGACGTCGTGGTGGCCTTCGAGTCGATGGAGGCCCTGCGCGCCCAGGAGTTCCTGCGCGAGGGCGGCACGCTCTTTGTGAACGACGAGGTCATCGTGCCCGTGAGCGTGGCCATCGGCACCTTCGAGATGCCCGAGGACGTCGACGGGGCCTTGGACGAGCTGGGCGCCGTGAAAATCCCCGCCGGCAAGATCGCGCGCGAGGTCGGCAGCCCCCGGAGCACGAACGTGGTGCTCGTGGGCGCGCTCTCCACGGCGCTGCCCTTCTCGGCCGCCGACTGGGAGGACGCCATCGGCCGCCGCGTGCCGCCCAAGACCGTGGAGGCCAACCTCGAGGCGTTCCGCCGCGGGCGCGAGGCGGCGGGCGCCGAGGCCTAGCGCGTAAGATCTGTCCACCAGATGCCCAGGCCTTGCGTATGCTTCGGGCGTCGAGGTGGTGTCCCAAACACCACTTGGAACGCTTTAATGGCTCGATATGCGCCACCTGAAGCGTTTCAACGGCCGATCGGACACCACCTCGGCGCCTTTCTTGCTGCGTCGGCACCACCTCGGCGACCTGTGCGTGCGCGAAGTCCTGGGCAATAGCGGGCAAGGGGCTTTGAATAGATCGGTCGTTTCAATACCCCGATGTTGACCAACATTTTTGGCCAACATCGGGGTATTCTCTTCTCAAAAGGAAAAGGAGGACTCATATGACGACCTTGACGCTTGACCTGGACGCCGCTCCCAGAATCGGCCTCGCGGAGTGCAAGGCGAATTTGAGCAGCATCGTGATGAACGTCGAGGACAACAATGAGCCCCTGGTCATGATGCGCTACGGAAAGCCCGCAGCCCTCATCGTGCCCTTCCCGAAGACCCCCGCCGCCCGTTCCCCCAAAGCGCGGGGGATCCTCGCCGAGATAGCGGACGAGAAGAAACGGGAACTCGAGTCCTCGGCCTTTGCGAACGCGATGGTGGCCAAGCATGTCAGGCAATAAGGTCCTGCTTGACGCCAACGCCGTCCTCCGCTACCTCATAGAAGACGATTCGGAGCAGGCGACTGTCGTTGAGCAAGCGGTGATCGACAACCGGGCCGAGGTATCGATCGAGGTGCTCGCCGAAGTCGTCTACGTGCTTGAGGGCGTGTACGGACTAACCAGGTCGCGTATTCGCGAGAGCCTGAGCTGCCTGCTCGAAGATGTTTCTTGCAGGGACGAGAAAGTCTCCATAGAGGCGATGTCGCTCTTCACGGGCACGAGCCTCGACTTCGTGGACTGCGTCCTTGCAGCGGAGCACGACGTCAACGGACGCGAAGTCCTCACGTTCGACAAGAAGCTGCTCGGCCTCATGAAGAAGCTCGACGCGCGCCGTTAGCGCTGGCGCCCCTCCGCCGCGCAGTCGGCCACGCCGCCGCGCAGGATGCGCAGGCCGTGGGCGATGGGCTCGATCACGGCCTCGATGTTCTCGCGAGCGGCCTTGGGGCTGCCGGGCAGGTTCACGATGAGGGTGCGCCCGCGGATGCCGGCGGCCTCGCGCGAGAGGCAGGCGCGCGGGGTTATCGCCATCGACGCGGCTCGCATGGCCTCGGGGATGCCGGGCGCCATGCGCTCGCAGACGGCCGTCGTGGCCTCAGGCGTCACGTCGCGGGGAGAGAAGCCCGTGCCGCCCGTGGTGAGCACGAGGGCGACGTCGGCGGCGGTCATATCGATAAGCACGCGCTCAATGATGCCCTGCTCATCGGGCACGACGCGGGTGCCCACAACCTCGTAGCCGCGGGCGCGCAGCAGCTCGGCCAGCACCGGTCCCGACCCGTCCTCGCGCTCGCCTGCCGACGCCCGGTCGCTCACGGTGACGACCGCGGCCGTGTACTTCTCGTCGCACATACAAAAGCCTCCTTAGGGGCCTATTTACCGAACGGGCAGACAGGGAAGGTACAGGGCTTGCAGCCGAGGCACAGCCCGCCCTCGCCCATCACCACGAAGTCGCGCTTGGCAAGAGGGACGCCCGCGGCCACGCGCGGGAGCACGAGGTCGAGGACCGTCGCCTTGTTGTACATGGCGCAGCCGGGGACGCCGAGCACAGGCACCGGGCGCTCGGGCTTCTTGCCGCCCGCGCCCTCGTCGAAGTAGCCGACGAGCAGCATAGCGCCCGGCAGGACCGGGCTTCCGTAGGTGACGATGCGGGCGCCGGCGCGCTTGATGGCCCCGGGCGTGTTGTCGTCGGGGTCCACGCTCATGCCGCCCGTGCAGAGCACGAGGTCGACGCCTGCAGCGCGGGCCTCGTCGATGGCGGCCACGACCGCGTCCATCTCGTCGCCTGGCGTGGCCGTGTAGGTGACCTCGATGCCATAGGCGGCGAGTTTCTGCACCATAACGGGGGTAAAGGCGTCCTCGATAAGGCCGGAAGCCACCTCGGAGCCGGTCGCGATGACGGCCGCTCGGCGCAGGACGTAGGGGCGCACCTCGAGCAGGAACTCGTCGCCGGCCGCGCGCTCGGCCTCCTCGAGCACCTCCTCGCGCACCACGAGCGGAATCACGCGCGTGCCTGCGAGCGCGTCGCCCGCGCGTACGTCGAAGCCGCCCTTGCGCGTGGCGACCATGACCTCGTCGGTGGCGTTCACGGCGTTGAGCTTCTCGGTGTTCACAAGGAGGCAGCCGTCGTGCGCCGCGTTGATGCCGATCTTGCCCTCGGAAGGCTCGCCGGCGGCCACGGTCCCCGGGCCCAGGCAAAGCGCCGCCAGGCGGTGCGCGGCGTCGTTCTCGTGAACCATCCCCTGCTCAAGCTCCCAGACGTAGAGGTTCACCTTGCCCATGGAAAGAAGGACGGGGATGTCCTCCTCGGTGACGACGTGGCCCTTCCTGAAGCGCGGCCCCTTCGACTCGCCGGGGATGATCTGCGTCATGTCCTGGCAGAGCACCTGCCCGACGGCGTCCTCCGTGCGGATGAGCTTCATGGGATTTCCTCTCTTTAGGGTAAGGGCGCCCCGACGGGCGCGGGCTCAGCGACGGCCCGCGCGCAGAGGGTCGCCGGGGCGGACCAGGCCCTCGCGGGTGACCACCGCGAAGACGCCGTCGGTCGGCATGACGCAGCTGCCGGTGAGGCGGCGAATCTCACAGTCGTTGTGGCACGTCTTGCCGATCTGCGTGATCACGAGCTCGGCCTCGCCGACCTCGAGCACGGTTCCGACGGGGAGCTCCTTGAGCTCGACGCCGCGCGTGAGGATGTTCTCGGCGAAGTCGCCGGCCGCGAGCTCGGGCAGCTTCTCGCGCATGCGGTCGACGGACTCCTCGGGGAGAAGGCTCACCTGGCGGTGCCAGTTGCCCGCGTGCGCGTCGCCCGCCACGCCGGAGCCGACGACGAGCTCGATGGCGTCCTGCGGGACCTTGCGGGTGCCCTTCTTCGTGCTCACGGAAACCGCGACGACGGTGCCGAGAAGAGCCTCGTCCACCTGCGGCTCGTTTGAATCCAAGCCGTCGCGCACGAAGTGGCCGGACGCGCCGCCGCTCTTCTCGAGAAGGCGCACCTGGTCGACGACCATGTCGCGCTGGACGGCCTTGAGCATGTCGTAGACGGTGAGGCCCGCGACGCTCGCGGCGGTGAGCGCCTCCATCTCGACGCCCGTCTCGCCGCAGCAGCGGCACTCGGCCTCGACGGCCACGCCGCAGCGGCCAGTCTCCTCGACGAGCTCGAAGCGCACGTCCACCCCGGTGAGCTGGATGGGATGGCACATGGGCACGAGCTCCCAGCAGCGCTTGGCCGCCATGATGCCCGCCACCTGCGCGACGGCGAGCACGTCGCCCTTCTTGCAGCCGCCCGTGCGCACAAGCCCGAGCGTCTCGGGCGCCATGGCCACGAAACCGCCGGCCCGCGCGACGCGCTGGGTCTTCTCCTTGGCCGAGACGTCGACCATGCGCGCCCGCCCCTGCTCGTTGATGTGGGTGAGGTCCTCTCCTGACAACGCCCTAGCCCCCGATCTCGTTCATGTCGCGCGCCGAATCGCTGGCGCGCCCCTCGTCCATCAGATGATACTTCGGCTTGGCGGCGATGCCCGCCCGCAAGGCGGCGAGAAGCCCCTCATGGCCAAGCCCGCGCAGGTCGATCTCGGCGGCGGAGTGCAGGCACGGCTTGAGCTTGCCGTCGGCCGTCACGCGGATGCGGCTGCACCCGTCGCAGAACTTGTGGCTCATGGGGCGGATCAATCCGACGCGGCCGGCCCAGCCGGGCATGCGGTAGAGCTCGGCCACGCCGTCGCGGCCGAGAAGCTCGAGCCCGGGCAAGGCCTCGAGCACGGCGTCGGCGGGAACGAAGCTCGCGCGAGGCCAGCCGGCTGCGGGGCCGATGGGCATGAGCTCGATGAAGCGCACGTCGACGGCCTCGCTTCTCGCCAAGCCCGCAAGGTCGGCGACCTCGTCGTCGTTGACGCCGCCCATGAGCACGCAGTTGACCTTGGTCCGCGCAAAGCCCGCCTCGCGCGCGGCGGCGAGCCCCGCGAGCGCGTCCTCGAGCCGCCCGAGGCGGGTAATCTTGGCGTAGCGGTCGGCTCGCAGCGTGTCCAGGCTCACGTTGAGCCGGCTGAGCCCGGCCTCCCGCAGCGCGCCCGCGACCGGCGCGAGCAGCGTCGCGTTCGTCGTCATGGCCACCTCGTCGATGCCGGGGATCTCGGCGACCATGCGCACGAGGTCGACGACGCCGCGCCGCGCCAAGGGCTCGCCTCCGGTGAGCCGGACCTTGTGCACCCCCAGCTCGGCCGCGGCGCGCGCCACGGCGGCGAGCTCCTCGAAGCTCAGGATGTCCGCGTGGCCAAGCATCGGCACGCCGCCGGCCGGCATGCAGTACGCGCAGCGGCAGTTGCATCGGTCGGTGACCGAGAGGCGCAGGTACTCGATCTGTCTTCCCTCGCCGTCGATCACGCGCGCTCACCGACCAGCGGCATCACATACACCGGATCGATACCCACGACGACCTGCGACGGGTTGCCGAGCGCCGCCCAGGTGTCCTTCTCGCACTCGTAGCGCAGCTGCGCGCCGCCGGGGGTGCCGAGCATCACGATGGTCGAGAAGGTGTTGTCGATAACGCGCTCGACCGTGCAGGCGAAGCGGTTCTGGTCGACGGGCCCGGGGGCGACGGCGCCAGCGGGCCCGGGGGCGACGGCGCCGGCGCCGGCTCCGTCACCAGCGGCCGCCACCTGGAAGTAGTGCGCGCGGACGCCCGCATGGTCGCAGCCTGTGGGAATCGGCAGCGACGTTCGCAGCTCGACGCCCCAGTCGTCGCAGGAAAGCACGCCGCCCTCCCCCACCGTGGCCGCGCTCACGTTCTTGCAGCCGGAGATAAGCGCCGCGGCGACGGTCGAAGGCGCGGCGAAGAGCTCGGGCACGCTGAGCTTCTCCTCGGAGCGGCCTTGCGAGACGACGCAGACCGTGTCGCACATGCGGTAGACCTCGTCGCGGTTGTGGCTCACGTAGACCGAGCCGCCGGGGAACTGGCGCAGCGTGTCGGTGAGCTCGAGCTCGAGCTGCCAGCGCAGGTAGCCGTCGAGCGCCGAGAAGGGCTCGTCGAGCAGCAGCAGCTCGGGCCTGCTCGCCATGATGCGCGCGAGCGCGACGCGCTGCTGCTGGCCGCCGGAGAGCTGGCCCGGGCGCTTCTTCTCGAGGCCGCCGACGCGGAAGGCCTCGACCTGCTCGGCCACGCGGCGGGCCCGCTCGGCCTTGTCCACGCCCAGGACGCCCGCGGCGATGTTCTGCTCGACCGTCATGTTCGGGAAGAGCGCGTAGTTCTGGAAGAGATACCCGACGCGCCGCTCCTGCGGGCGCAGGTCCACGCGCTTCTCGCTGTCGAACAGCACGCGGTCGTTGAGCACGATGCGCCCCTCGTCCGGCGTGACGATGCCGGCGATGCACTTGAGCGTCATCGACTTGCCGCAGCCCGAGGGGCCGAGAAGCGCGAGCGTCTCGTCGGCACGCTCGACCTCGAACGACACGTCGAGGCTGAAGGCCCCGAGCTTCTTGCGGACATCGACGGAAAGGCTCATCGCGCGCCCCCCGCGAGCCGGGCGGCGCCGCGCGCGGACCTGCCGCGGGCGTCGGACGCCTTGCTCTTCTGCTCGAACCAGTTCATGGCAAGAAGCACCACGGCCGAGATCGCGAGGTTGACCATGACCCACATGAGGGCGCCGGCGTCGTCGTTCGTGCGCCAGAGCTGGTAGACGGTGGTCGAGACGGTGGCCGTCGTGCCGGGCGTGTAGCCGCAGATCATGGCCGTCGCGCCGTACTCGCCGAGCGCGCGGGCGAAGGCGAGCACCGCGCCCGCGACGATGCCCTGCTGGCAGAACGGCATCTTCACGCGCCAGAAGATCCAGCGCTCGGAGCGGCCGAGGGTGCGGGCCGCGTCCGCGAGGTTCTCGTCGAACGACTCGAAGGCGCCGCGCGCGGTGCGGTACATGAGCGGGAAGCTCACCACGACCGTCGCCAGGATGGCCGCGTACCACACCATCGTGAGCTTGATGCCGAAGGTCTCGAGCAGCCACGCGCCCAGGACGCGCTTGGGCCCGAAGACGCGCAGCAAAAGATAGCCGACGACGGTCGGTGGCAGCACGAGCGGCAGGGTAAGGACGACGTCGAGGACGCCCTTGACGAGCCTCGGGGCCCGCGCGACCACATTGGCCAGGAAGATCCCGAGGAAATAGACGATCGCCGTCGACACGACGGCGATCCTCACCGAGTTGTAGAGGGGGTACCAGTCCATCGTCGTCCCTTACCTCGATCGATGCGAGACAAGGCAGCCCCTTCCGCGCGATTTGGCAAGAAGGGACTGCCGGTCAGAGCGTCTCTTTACGCGTTGGCGAGCGGCGTGAAGCCGACCTCCTCGAAGTCGGCAGAGGCCTCGTCGCCCTTGAGGAACTCGAGGAACGCGCGGGCGCCCTCGGGCTGCAGGGCGTTCTTGGTCGCGGCGGCGGGGTAGACGACCTGGCCGCACATCTCCTTGGTGGCCTCGTCGACGACGGTCAGGCCGGCGGAGAAGGCGTCGGTCTTGTAGATGACGCCGCAGTCGACGGCGCCCTCGGAGACCTGGGTCGTGACCTCCTTGACGTTGGTGCCGTAGGTGATGCAGCCGGACGCGGCGAGCGCGGCCTCGTCGAGGTTGTAGTACGCAAGGATCTTCTGGGTGTACTGGCCCACGGGGACGTCGGAGTTGCCCATGCACAGGAGCACGTCGCCGGCCTTGAGGTGCTCGGCGAGCGCGTCGAAGCTCTGGATACCCTTGGGGTTGCCCTCGGGGACGCAGAGGGTGACCTTGTTCTCGAGGATGTTGAAGCGGGTGGAGTGGTCGATGAGGTCGAGGCCCTCCTCGTTGTCCTTCTCGGCCTCGGCGTCGAGCTGGTTCATCTGCTTCTGGCCGGCGGAGATGAAGACGTCGCAGTCGGCGCCCTCCTGGATCTGGGTCTTGAGGGTGCCCGAGGAGTCGTAGTTGTAGGAGAGCTCGTACTCGCCGTTCTGCTCGCAGAACGTGTCGCCCGCCTTGGTGAGGGACTCGGTCATGGAGGCGGCGGCGAAGACGATGAGCTTGGTCTTCTCGGCGGCGGTGTCTGACTTGGCGTCGTCGGGCTTGGTCTCCGAGGACGAGGAGCCGCAGGCCGCAAGGCCCATGGCGACGGCGGCGGCAGCGGAGCCGCCCAGGAACTGCCTTCTGTCGAGCATGTTTCTTCCCTTCGTTTTGCCTTGTCTCGGCCGAGAAGGCCTGGATCGCTGGCGTTTATAGGTCACAACGGACGGCGCGGACGACGCCCGGTTGCTTCGGTGGACACGAGGCGGGGCCGCGCCGGGGCACGTTAGGCGGCGCCCTCGTGCGGCCGCCGCGGCCTCAGCTCGGCGCGGCACCGGATGATCTGCGCCGCGATCGAGACCGCGATCTCGGCGGGGGTGACGGCGAGGATGTCCTCCCCGATGGGGAGATGGACCGAGTCGGCGAGCTCGGCCGGAATGCCGTGCTCCTTGAGCAGGTCGCGCACGAACCCCGCCTTGCGGCGGCTCCCGATGCAGCCGACGTAGGCCGGCCGGCGGGGCAGCGCCCCCTCGAGCGCGGCGGCGTCGCCGAGGTGCCCGTGTGTGAGCACGACCACGTAGTCGCGCGGGGTTATGCGCTCGTAAAGCGAGGGGTCCTCGAACGCGCCGCAGGTCACGCGGCGGGCCAATGGGAAATTGGCCGGGTCGCAGACGCCCTCGCGGTCGTCGACGACCTCGACGACGAAGCCGACCGACGCGAGCACGGGCACGAGCGCGCGGCCCACGTGGCCGCCGCCGAAGACGTAGCAGACGGGCTCGCCGCCCACCGGCTCGGTGTAGCGGGCGGCCTTCTCGTCCCACGCGGGGACGTCACAGCCGCCGCCGTCACGCTCCACACGGACAAGAGGCGCCGCGGGGTCGGACCAGTCCTCGACGAGCCAGGCGGCGTCGCCGGACGCGACGGCGCGCGCGAGGTCCTCGAGCCATTCGGCGTCGGCGGGCGTAAGCAGCCTCACGGCCAGCAGCGCGTCGCCGCCGCAGGCCATGGCGTTCTTCTCGTGGGTCATCCACTCGAGCGACGCCGGGGCGTCCTCGCCCGAGGCGGCAGCGGCAAGAAGCCCGCCGCAGCGCTTCTGGGCGATGAACTCGATGTTGCCGCCGCCGACGGTGCCCAGGTAGGAGCCGTCGGAGAGGGCGAGCATGCGGGCGCCCTCGTGACGCGGCATGGAGCCGGCCGTGGCGAGCAGGCTCGCGAGCGCGACCGGGCGTCCCGCCGCGAGCTCGGCGCGCGCGGCAGAGACGATCTGCGGGTCGTTTATGGTTCCGGCGACATCGTTCATGCGAACTCCTCGATCTGGTTGAGGTCGAGCCCCGCCGACGCCGCGGCGAGGGTCGCGGCCTGGATAGTCGGCGACGCGGCGGCGGGCGCCGGGGAGCGCAGCGCGCCGGAGAGGCGCAGGACGGCCTCGAGCACTCCCCCTCCGACGGCGCTCGCCTTGTCGGAGACGGTGCGGATATACTCCGGGCAGCAACGCGGGTCGACGTCCCCGGACTTCATGCCGCGACGGACCTCGACGCCCGCCTGCAGCAGGCCGCGGACCACGCCGTCGATGGTTGCGACCATGGGCTGGCCCGCCACCTCGCCGCAGACGGCGCCGGCGCGCACCTGGTCGCCCAGCTTGACGCGGGGCTCGAAGACGCCGTCGGCGGGGGCACGCAGCACGCGCTCGCCGGCATAGCCGCCGATAAGGCCCGGGATGGCGGTGTTCGGGATGGGCGACCCCTTGTAATACACGCGGCCCAGATAGTGGCCGCGCATCGTCTCCACGGCGGCGTCGACGTCCACCTGCGCGGTGAAGCCGGGGCCGACGCCCACGACCACCGGGGCCATGCCGCGCGTGGTGCCGAGGTTCTTCTTCGCGAGGATGGCGTCCACGAGGACGTCGGGCGCGAGCTCGGGAACGAGGTCGGCGCCCGGGTCGACGACGACCGCGACGTCGCCGGCCGCCACGACGGCGCGCGCGGCCGTGGCGTCGGCGCAAAGAACCCCGCGCACGTCCTCGACCATGGTCTGCCCGAGGCGAATGGCCTCGCTCATGCAGACGGTGCGCCGGATGGACGTCGGGACCGCGAGGTCCGCCATGACGACCTGCATGCCGGAGCGGTGCAGGCGCAGGGCTATGCCCGTGGCAATGTCCCCCGCTCCCCGAACGTAGACCAGCACACGAATCCCCTCCCCAACTCATACCGTACAATCGATTCAAAGAGTCTAGCAGCTTTACGCGCACCCGTTATAGCACGTTTACGCTAACGCTGAGCTGCTGGTTTATTTGCATGGACCCGTACCAACGCGTTTATTTCTTACTAATTGTTAGGTCACAAGATGAAATTGCAGGAAGCGTTGCAGGTACCGCCGGGCGTCGTCGCCGTCATTGGCAGCGGCGGGAAGACGACCTTGCTGCGCGAGCTCGCGGGCGAGCTCGCGGGCGTGGGGGAAAGCGTCGTGCTGGCCACGACCACCCGCATCCTGCCGTTCGGGGGGATCCCGACGCTCACGGCCGGAGAGACCGGGGAGGTCGCGCGGGTGCTCGCCGAGAAACGCGTCGCCTGCGTCGCCTCGCCCGCCGAGAAGGGCAAGCTCGCCGCCCCGGCCGTCGCCCTCGGGCAGATCGCGGGAATCGCCGACCACGTGCTGATCGAGGCCGACGGCTCCAAGCGGCTGCCCCTCAAGGCACACGCCGCTTGGGAGCCTGTGGTGCCGCCCGAGTCCGTGCGCACGGTCCTCGTCGTCGGGGCAAGCGGGTTTTGGCGCCCGGTTGCCGAAGCCGTTCACCGGCCGGAGGTCTTCTGTCGGATAGCCGGGTGCGCCTCCGGAGACGCGGCCACGCCCGAGCTGGTCGCGCGCGTGATCGCCGCCGAGGCGTTCGCCGACGTCGTGGTGGTCAACCAGTGCGAGCCGCCCGACGCCCTCGCGGCCGCACGCGAGCTCGCGAAGCGCCTCTCTCCCCTGCCGGTCCTCGCCGGCAGCATCCGCGAGCACGACCTCGTAAGGCTTTAGGCGGCCGAGACCCTCGCCTGGGGCGGCCCAACGTCCGGGCCTCGTCGAGGCAGGACAACAGGTCGAGAAACGCGTCGAGGTGGCACCACCTCGACAAGAAACTCCTCCAGGTGGTGCGAAAAGGGCCGTTAATGCGCTCCAAGTGGTGCGTGAAACACCATCTCGGCCCGTTTTGCCTACCCGCCTGCGCGCCTACCCGCCTGCGCGCCTACACGCCTGCACGCCCGAACGAAATCCCCCGAAAGAGTATCTTAATCTGAACCTTGGTGGTATCCAGGGAGATGGGACGACGAGCGACCTGGTGTTTTGCCTGCTCGTCGGCCAGGGCTACCGGCCATCTTGGAATAAGACACTCTTTCGGCCGAGTTCGTTCGCGCGCTGTTTGGGCAGACGCGGGACAAGGCGATCCGCAGAGGACCGAACACAGCCCAATCACACCGGACACTGCCGATCACACGGGTATTTGCGCGGGACGCGGCCATCGTCCGGCTCTTTCGGCTACATTTGAAACCCGTTCAAAATCGCATGCCAGCACGCGGAGAAAGGCCGACCCATGCAACGCAACCAGGATCGCTACGCGCTTGTCAACGGATACGTGCTCGACGGCACGGAGCACATGGAGCCCGCCGCCGGGCTCGCCGTGGTCGTTGACCGCGGACGCTTCGAGGCCGTCCTGCCCGACGACGACCCGTCGCTCGCCGGCATCCAGCGCGTCGACCTCGCGGGCGCCTACCTCGCCCCCGGCCTTATCAACATGCATGTCCACCTGGCCGCCGCGGGCAAGCCGCCGCGCGAGGACACCGGCAAGAAGCCCGTCGACTACAAGGGCCTCATGGACAAGCTCGGCAAATGGCGGCTCGTCCGCCGGCTCTTTTACCGCATGGCGCAGGGCTACGCGAGGACCGAGCTCCTCGGCGGCGTGACCACCATGCGAGCCGTGGGCGGCCTGTGGGACATCGACGGCCGCGTCCGCGACGACATCGAGGCGGAGCGCCTGCAGGGCCCGCGCATCCTCGCGGCGAACACGGCGGTCTCGGTGCCGGGCGGCCACTTCGCGGGGTCGCTCGCCACCGAGGCGCGCACGCCGGAGGAAGCCGCCGAGCACGTCCGGCAAATCGCGGCCACGCGTCCCGACCTCATCAAGATCATGATCACCGGCGGCGTCATGGACGCGACGGCCGAGGGCGAGCCCGGCGCGCTGCGCATGTCTCCCCAGATGGTCAAGGCGGCCTGCGACGAGGCCCACAGCCTGGGCTATATCGTGGCCGCGCACGTGGAGAGCACCGAGGGCGTCCGCGTGGCGCTCGAGGGCGGCGTCGACACCGTGGAGCACGGCGGCGCGCCCACGCCCGAGGTCATGGAGCTCTTCCGCAAGACCGGCTCGGCGCTTATCTCCACCTTCTCGCCGGTGGTGCCCTACACGTTCTTCCCGCTCGAGGTGGCCAAATGCGGCGAGCTCGGCCGCAAGAACGGCCGCATAGTCTTCGAGGGGATGCGCGAGCTGGCCTGCGCCTGCCTCGCCGAGGGAGTCCCCGTGGGCCTCGGCACCGACACCGGCTGCCCCTTCATCACGCACTACAACATGTGGCGAGAAGTGCGCTATTTCGCCCACTTCTGCGGCGTGGGCAACGCCTTCGCGCTGCACACGGCCACCCTCGGCAACGCTCGGATCGCGGGGATCGACTCCGAGTGCGGGTCCATCGAGCCGGGCAAGCGCGCCGACTTCATCGTGAGCGAGAAGAACCCGCTCGACGACCTCGGCGCCCTGCGCGACCTCAAGATGGTCGCCCACGACGGCCGCATCATCCGCGACCCGCGCCCGAAGCCCATCCCCGGCGTCGACGACCCGCTCGACGCAGCAGACAAGGAGCTGGGGCTCTAAAGAAGCGCGGTCAGCCCTGTGTGAGGGGACTGAGCGGCGAGCGGAGGCGAGAGGGGGCGGCGCCTCTCTTCACGCGAATCGCGCAGCGAGCGAACGCAGTGAGCGCTGAGCAGTGAAGAGGAACGCCGCGCCCTCGCGTTCGCCATCCGCTATCCTAGCTACGTCAATCCCGCGCAGCTAGGAAAGGGGTTCTCGTGAAGAAGCTGCTCAAGGAGTTCGAGGAGTTCATCAACCGCGGCAACGTGATGGACATGGCCGTCGGCGTCATCA
>CAVJHQ010000030.1:0-22177 GCA_963649365.1 Alloprevotella sp. | reverse complement strand
AGCTGCATGCGCCCGAGTTCACCTTCGACGAGGCCGAGCTCGAGGCCGCCTGCGCGCTGCCCGGCACGAAGGCGCTCATCCTCTGCAACCCGTCGAACCCCACCGGCCACGTCTTTACCCGCCCCGAGCTCGAGTTCATCGCGCGCATGGCCGAGAAGCACGACCTGTGGGTCATCACCGACGAGGTCTACGAGCACATCGTCTACGCCCCCTACGAGCACGTCTATTTCGCGAGCCTGCCGGGCATGGCCGAGCGCACGCTCAGCTGCAGCTCGCTCTCCAAGACCTACTCCATGACGGGCTGGCGCCTGGGCTATGTGATCGGCTCGCCCGAGGTCATCGACCGGGCGCGCAAGGTGCACGACTTCCTCACCGTGGGCGCCGCCGCGCCGCTGATGGAGGCCGCCGTCGCGGGCCTTACGCTTCCGCAGTCCTACTACGACGAGATCGCCGAGCTCTACGCGCGCAAGCGCGACCTCTTCTGCAACGGCCTGCGCGACCTGGGCTTCAGCTTCGTCGAGCCGCAGGGCGCCTACTACGTGATGGCCGACGTCTCCGAGCTGGGCTACGCGAGCGACTACGACTGCGCGTGCGACCTGATCGAGAAGGTCGGCGTCGGCACGGTGCCCGCGAGCTGCTTCTTCAACGCGCCCGAGAACCGCTTCGTCCGCTTCCACTTCGCCAAGTCCGACGAGGTGCTCAAGGCCGCCCTCGACCGCCTCGACGGCTGGAAAGAGAAGATGGCTCGCTAGGCGCTCGCCGGGCAACAGGCCCCCGGCCCCGCGGCGGACGCCTGCGGCCCCGCGCCGGCAGCCCCCGGCCCTGCGGCGGACGCCCGCGGCCCCGCGCCGACAGCCGGCGGCCCTGCCCCGCGCCGACAGCCTTCCCCCGAAGCCCGTTCACAAAGCATTAACGAAAAGAGGGTTGCGTCAGCGCGCTGCGGCGGAGTAAAGTGGGCGCCAACGCGCAGGCAACGACCCGAAGAGAGGAGCGCCAACAATGTCCAAGTCCCTGAACAACAACTGGTGGTGGCGCAACTCGATTACCTTCGGTCAGTCGTGAGTCTCGTCGCGCCTACATTTTCGCGAACTTGAAGGGCTCCCGGTTTGGCCGGGGGCCCTTTTTTGTTCACCCAACCAACTCTAAGGAGAGAAGCTATGTCCGACCAGAACACCAACCAGCAGCAGGCCCGCACCGTCACCTCCGTCGACCACGGCACCCTCGACCTCAAGGCCCTCACCCTCTACGCGATCCTTCTCGCCGCGGGCTTCGTCCTCAACATGACCGTCTCGAAGTTCTTCAGCGGCCTGACGGGCGGCATCCTCTCGCCCGAGTTCATCATCGCCGCCTTCTGCCTCGAGATCCTGATCCTTAAACCCAATATCGGCCAAGCGGCGATCATCGGCCTTCTCGCCGGCGTCGTGATCCAGATCACCGCCTCCGTCAAGGGCCCCGACCTCATCGCAGAGCCCGTCGCCGCCGTCGTGATGGCGCTGCTCGTCAAGGCCCTCGGCAACGGCAACGCCAAGGCGGCCCTCCCGCTCGTCGGCACCTTCGTGGTCACCTGCATCTCCGGCCTCATCTACGCCGCCATCTTCGCCTGCCTCGTCCAGCGCAACCCCGCCCTCATCGGCGTGATGGCCCCGGTCGTCGCCGCCACCGGCGTCTGCAACGCCGTCATCGTCGCCGCCCTCTTCATCCCCGTGAAGAAGGCCCTCAAGCTCAACGACTAGCCGCAAAGAAGCGCCCTCCGTCGCATCCCGACCCCGCACGACCCCCGCGAACTCGCCTCCTCAGAAAGGAACCCGCCATGTCCCAGCAGGCCCGCACCGTCACCGCCGACTCCAAGCAGGGCGGCATCATCGACGTCAAGTCCCTCGTCCTTCTTGCCATCCTGCTTGCCGCCGGCTTCATCCTCAACATGACGCTCGGCAACGCGCTCGCCATCGTCGGCATCAAGCCGCAGTTCATCATCGCCGCCTACGCGCTCGCCATCCTGCTCACCGACGCCGGTTTCGTCCAGGCCGCCATCTTCGCCGTGATCTCGGCCTGCGTCTGCCAGCTCACGACCTCCATCCCCGGCCTCAACTTCGTGACGGAGGTCTGCGGCGCGCTCGCCATGGCCGCCCTCATCAAGCTGCCGCTCAACGTCGCCGGCAAGTCGGTGACCCCGCTCGTGGCCGCCTTCGTGACCACCCTGCTCTCCGGCGCCCTCTTTGCCGTGATCGGCACGCTCGTCATGGGCGCCGCCCTCGGCACGGTCGTCGTCAAGGTCCCGCTGGTCCTGGGCACCGCGATCTTCAACGCCGTCGTGGTCCAGGCGCTCTACTTCCCGCTGCAGAAGGTCCTCGGCAAGTAGTTCTCAGGTACCATGTAACGCGCCGGCCGCGACGTTCGGGCCGGCGCTTCTTTTTGTGGACGCTTAGAAAGGCCACGCAGTGAGCAAATCAAGCAACTCGCAGCCGATCGTCGAGCTCAAGGACGTCTCGTTCGCCTACGGGCAGGACGCGGCGCGAGCGCTCGACCACGTGAGCCTCGCCGTTTGCGAAGGCGAGTTCGTGGGCATCATCGGCCCCTCGGGCGCCGGCAAGTCGACGCTCGCCGCCGTGATGAGCGGCGCCATCCCCCACCACTACACCGGCCAGCTCTTCGGCGCCACCTACGTCGACGGCCACGACACCTGCGAGGTCACCCTCACGGACATCAGCCGCGTCGTCGGCAGCGTCCTGCAGGACATCGACTCCCAGATGGTCGCCTCCGTGGTCGAGGACGAGATGCTCTTCGGCCTCGAGAACTACGGCGTGCCGCACGACCAGATCGAGGGCCGCATCTCGCGGGCGCTCGACACGGTCGGCATCTCGCACCTGCGCGACCGCGAGATCGCCAAGCTCTCCGGCGGGCAGAAGCAGAAGGTCGCCATCGCCGCCATCCTCGCGCTCGCCCCGCGCGTGCTCGTGCTCGACGAGCCCACCGCCGCGCTCGACCCGGCGAGCTCCACGCTCGTCTTCGAGACGCTGCGCCAGGTCAACCAGGTCGCCGGGATCACCGTCGTGGTCATCGAGCAGAAGGTCGCGCTGCTGTGCAAGTACTGCGAGCGCGTCGTCGTGCTCTCCGAGGGCAAGCTCGCCTTCGACGGCGAGCCGCACGAGGTCTTCGGCCACGCCCGCGAGCTGCGCGCCATGGGCGTCGACACCCCTCGCGTGGCCAGGATCGCGAACAGCCTGCTCGAGCACGGCGTCGTCGAGAAGATCGACCGCCCGTGCCTGAACGTCTCGGAGGCCAAGGAGCTCATCTCGGGGCTTGTGGGCGACGCGGCGCAGGCGAGCGCGGCGGCCGGGGGCGCGCAGGACGCGGCCGGGGGCGGCGAGTGCCCCTCGCAGCCCGGCCGCACCCCGTCCGCGCTTATCCCCGACGCCGTCAAGCCGACGCGCCCTTCTCGCCACAAGCCGGCGGTAAGGCCCCATGCCGAGGGCACCGAGCCCGTGGTCGAGGTCGACGGCGTGAGCTTCGCCTATCCCAACCGCGGCGACTCCGTGAGCGACCTCAACATGCGCGTCTACCCCGGCGAGCTCGTCGGCATCATCGGCCAGAACGGCGCAGGCAAGACGACCTTCACCAAGCTGCTCAACGGCCTCTTCAAGCCCAAGTCGGGCACGATCCGCATCGCGGGGCTCGACACGCGCGAGGTTCCCACGAGCGTCATCGCGGCGCGCTGCGCGACGCTGTTCCAGAACCCCGACCGCCAGATCTGCAAGGACACCGTGCTCGAGGAGGTCGCGTTCGGCCTTACCCTGCACGGGACGCCGCAGGACGAGGCCGAGCGACGGGCCGCCGAGGTCATCGCCCGGTTCGACCTGCCGGCGGGCGAGTCGCCCTTCTCGCTTTCACGCGGGCAGCGCCAGATGGTCGCCCTGGCCAGCGTCGTGGTCCTCGACCCGCAGGTCGTGCTTCTCGACGAGCCGACGAGCGGCCTCGACTACCGCGAGTGCATGACCGTCATGGAGACCGTGCGCGAGATGGCCGAGCGCGGCTGCGCCGTCATCATGGTCTGCCACGACATGGAGGTGGTCAGCGACTTCGCCGAGCGCATCGTCGTCATGACCAAGGGCAGGATCGTCGCGCGCGACGAGGCGGACGCCGTGTTCGCCGACGACGAGCTCATGGCCGCCGCCTACGTGGAGCCGCCGCAGGTCATCGCCCTTTCGAAGGAGCTCGCGGCGGACGTGTCGCCCGAGTTCGCAGGCATCAGCCAGGTTTCCGGCATCGTCGACCTCGTGGAGGAGATGGTCAATCGTGGGTAGCGTCATCGACTACATCCCGGGCAACTCCCTGCTGCACGGGCTGAACCCCGTCACCAAGCTCGCGCTCGCCGCGGCTATAATCCTGGCGACCTTCCTCGGCGACACGTACCCCCTGCTCATCGCCCTGCTCGCGCTCACGTTCGCGCTCGGCGCCTACGCCAAGGCGAGCGCGGGGCTTCTTACCCTCGCTAAGCTCATGGTGCCGCTCTCGGTGATCATGCTGGTGCTGCAGACCGTGTTTATCCGCACGGGAGACGTCCTGTTCGCGTGGGTCACCGTGGACGGCGTGGTCACCGGCACGAAGGCGGCCCTGCGCCTGCTCGGCGTCGCGCTGCCGCTCATCCTCATGCTTACCGTGACCAAGCTCAACGACCTGGCCAACGCCGTGGTCGAGGTGCTCCACGTGCCGTACCGCTACGCGTTCACCTTCACGACGGCGCTGCGCTTCGTGCCCGTGTTCAGCCAAGAGATGAACGCGATCATGGAGGCCCAGACCGCCCGCGGCGTCGAGTACGACACCAAGAACCCCCTCAAGAAGATCCAGCTCATGCTTCCGCTGTGCGTGCCGCTGCTCGTGAGCTCCGTCGGCAAGACGGACGCAACCGCGCTCGCCGCCGAGCAGCGCGGCTTCTACCTGCGCACCCGCGAGAGCAGCTTCAAGCGCTACCCCATGGCCGGCGGCGACTACGTCGTGCTCGCCTGCTGCGTCGCGCTTATCGCCCTCGGCGTGTTGTTCTAGGAGCGATGCTCCAAGCAGGGAACGCCCCGCCCCTCCGGAGTTCGGAAGGCTTCCAAACTTCGGAAGCCTTCCGAACATTGGTTGCAAGTCGTATATTCGCAGGTAAACGCCTTGCGCTCCTACTAGCTGACCGCCCTCCAGAGTTTGGAAGGCTTCCGAACTCTGGAGGGCGGGTCTTTGTGGGCGGCGTGCGCAAGTGAGTGCGAAGCGCCTCGCGGTTAGATAAGCTTCGCGTAATCCTGGCTCTGGTGAAAAATGCGCGAGACGATAACGCGCTCCCCATCGATCCGGTACAGCGCCACATAGCTTCTGAGCTGGGCCTTACGATACCCAAGCGACGCGAGATGCCGGTCGCCGCTCAAAGGATAGGCCTGCGGGTAGCCCTCGACCACATCAATGAATGTCTCATAAGCGCCAAGAAGCTCCTCGGCCGCCGCAGGGCTACACAGGGAGTTGCAGAGATAGTCAACTATAGAGTCGAGATCGTTCTCCGCCTCCCGCGCGACAAATACGCTACAGGCCATATCGGGCCCGGAGATCGCCACCCACAGAGCGCGCGTCGCGCACGCGGCCGGCAGCGATGTCCGACTCGGCGCGGTCTATAGACTCGTAAAGTCGCGCGCGGGCGCCCTCGAGACACAGCGCCTCGTAGCAGTCCAAAGACATAGAGACGAACGCTTCTTTGCCGTTCTTCGTCACCACCACGGGGCCTTCGGCCGACTGCACCGTCTCGGTAAACTCGGCAGTGTTCTTCAGCTCCTTAGTCGGAACGCAGATCGCTGGTGCCATGGTGCCCCCATCTCCCGATTACGAAATACCACGATTATGGTATTTAACGAACGTTAGGGCAAGATGCGAAACGGCCAGCGGACCGCCGACAGGCCCGACGCTAACCAGCGACGCCGCGCTCCGCCGCAACCTTCGTTCGAGTGCGCGAGAACGTAACGGGGCTCATGCCCAAGAACGATGCCAGGATATAATGCTGCACACGGTCGATCAAGCCGGGGTATTCCTCAAGAAGCCACAGGTAACGACCCTTGTTGTCGTACTTTAACAGCGCTTCTTTGTGGGACATCTGACGGCGCCAAGCCAAGGCGAGGTGGTCGTTCCAGACCTTCATGAGACGCGTGCTGCCCATAACGAGGGGCCATAGCACCGCCAGATCGCAGCAAAGAAGCTCCGAGTCCTCGACCAAAACGAGACTGAACTGCGCCGGAATTTCCAGGTCGGCATTGGGAACGGCAGGCAAGCCACGCTGAGCACCGATAAAGCTGGTCGTCTCATCGCCGGACTCTGAAACGCTGTAGCAACGATACAAGCCGCTCATGAGCACATAGACCTTAGAGATCAGCTCGCCCTCTCTATAGAGTACCCCCCCCCGGAAATCTTTTCTATGTTGAAAATCCGAGCCAGAAGCTCGCAGTCATCTTTGTCGGTAATACCAAGAACATCTTCTAGCAGCCCCGCGTCAACCACAGCCCGCGCCCCCATTCGCGAGGCTGCGCCCCGCACATACGGCTTCAGATTGTGCTCGCATTATCCGCTTGCGCCGATTGCAGGTTCATTATCAGTTGACAATCGGCGGCCTGGCCCTCACCTCAGCCCGCTCCGCCTTGCCGACCCCGCCCCTCCGGAGTTTGGAAGCCTTCCGAACTTCGGAAGCCTTCCGAACATTGGTTGCAAGTCGTATATTCGCAGGTAAACGCCTTGCGCTCCTACTAGCTGACCGCCCTCCAGAGTTTGGAAGGCTTCCGAACTCTGGAGGGCGGGTCTTTGTGGGCGGCGTGCGCAAAGAAGAACGCCCGAGGGGCGTTTAGGTTCCACCTCGGGCGTTCTTCTTTGCTTTAGCGCACCATCTGTGTCGCTTCATCGTATGTGTCATGCAGTACCTCTTGCCGAGTCAATCGTTTCTTGCGGGGTGAGACGGGCGTTAGTGCGTGACCGTGGAGGTCTGGCCGGTGTTGGCGTCCGTGTTGGTGCAGGTGAAGCCGCTGACCTGGCCGCTGCCGTTGACGTGGACTTCCATCTTGTAGGTCTTGGTGGCCTCGGTGCTCCAGCCGGCGGTGGGGTTGTCGTCGTGGGAGGCGACGCTGACGGTGACGTTGGCAACGCCGTTGCCGCAGTCCGTGACCTCGGTCCCGAGGCAGATATCCTCGGCGCCGTTAAGGTCGGCACCCTTGCCACGGGTCAGCTCGGCGTACAGGCCGGAGGACGGATCGACGAAGGAAGCGACCTGGTTGACCCAGTTGTCGACCGGGGTGCTCTCGGAATCGGTGTCGCTGGCAGCCTGGGCGTTGGTGAACCATGCCTTGCAGAACTGGACGGCCGCGTTCTTGATGACCTGGTTGTCCTGGGACTGGAAGCCGTTCGCGGAGGACGTGTCGTCGGTGTTCTGGTCGGTGTTGTTCTGCTGCTTGTTCTGCTGCTCCTGCTGGGCCTTCTGCTGAGCCTCGGCTTCCGCCTTGGCCTTCGCGTCTGCTTCCGCCTTGGCCTTCGCCTCGGCGTCGGCCTTAGCCTGAGCCTCGGCCTTGGCCTTCGCGTCGGCTTCCGCCTGCGCCTTGGCCTTCGCGTCGGCGTCCGCCTTGGCCTTGGCAGCCGCATCGGCCTTTGCCTTGGCCTCGGCCTCGGCCTGCGCCTTGGCCTTTGCGTCCGCGTCGGCCTTCGCCTTGGCGGCCGCGTCTGCCTTAGCCTTCGCCTCGGCGTCGGCCTTTGCCTTGGCGGCCGCGTCTGCCTTAGCCTTTGCCTCGGCGTCGGCCTTTGCCTTGGCGGCCGCGTCTGCCTTAGCCTTGGCCTCAGCGTCCGCCTTGGCCTTAGCGGCAGCGTCCGCCTTCGCCTTCGCCTCGGCGTCGGCCTTTGCCTTGGCGGCCGCGTCTGCCTTGGCCTTCGCGTCAGCCTCCGCCTTCTTCTGCGCCTCGGCCTGCTGCTGGGCCTTCTTCTGCGCCTCGGCCTGCTGCTGGGCCTTCTGGCTGGTCTGCGCATCAGACTTCGCGTCAGTCTTCGCGGTGGTCTTGGTGTCGGCCTTGGCGTCGGCCTTCGCATCGGTCTTGGTGTTCTTCGCGTCGGTCGTCGTGTTGGAGGCGGCGTCCTTGACGTCGGCCTTGGCGTCGGTCTGCTGCGCGGTGGTCTGGGTCGCGGTCTGCTGAGCAGGCTGCGCGTTCTGTCCGCGCGTCAGGAAGAAAGCGCCCGCACCTGCACCGGCGCCCACCACGAGCGCAGCGGCAACCATAGCGGCAAGCACGGCGTTCTTGCGGCGGTTGTTCCGGTTCGGGCCGCCCGCGTAAGGCGTGTTCTCCGTGACGGGAAAGTTGGTGGTCATGTTGGCCTCCTCAACCTGAGAGATTTCAGCTCCGCAAACAGGGCAAACCTTGACATCGTCGGTGACCTGGAACCCGCAGTTGTTGCAGTAACGCATGATGGCCTCCCTAAAACAGAAATGGTCAATTACTTCGCGATTCCGGAAACGTATTTCCTGAATCGAGAGGTGCTGCTTTTCGATTCTTCGAGTCGCTTCTTCTTGGTCGTTCTTCTTGCTTCGAGAACGAGAAGTGCTTTTGAATCGTTGGTGCCGTGGAACGTATTTAGTTGTTAGAAAAATTTGGGAGCCCGACTGGGAAACTCTTTGTTCCCTGCGAGCAATGTAAATGTATCATGCCTCGCCCTAGTGTCAAGCGAGAAATCCAACTTTTTTTCGGGCCTCCGAAAATTGTGCTCCTACCAGCGCTTTCCCGCCGCGACATGGCAAGAAGAAACCGCCCGAGGTGGTGCGTCGCACACCACCTCGGGCGGTTTTCTTGGCAGCTTCGCGCCACCTCGGGGCGATTCGGCTCGAGGTGGCGCCACCTCGAGGGCTTCTTGCCATCCGCGCGCCGCGGGCCCCTCGGCCCCTAGTACGTCGTCGAGTACGTCTTGCCCGTCTCGTTGTCGGTGTAGTAGCAGGTGAAGCCGGTGATCTTGTTGCTGTCGTTGAAGTCGATCGACATCACGTACGTGTAAAGAGGCTCGATGCTCCAGTTGGAAGTCGGGTTCTCGCGGTGCGCGGCGACGTCGGCCGTGGCCCTGACGGTGTTGCCCTCGTAGCTCACGAGCTCCGTGTTCGTGCAGATGTCCTCCGCGTCGAGAATATCGGCGCCCTTGCCGCGCGTGAGCTCGGCATACAGGCTCGAAGACGGGTCCAGGAAGTCGCACACCCGGTTGACCCAGTCGTCGATCTGGGCATAGCCGGAGTCGCTGTCGCTCTTCACGGTCACGTTCGTCCACCAGGTCTTGCAGAAGTCCAGGGCCGCCTGCTTGCGAACCTGCGCATCGGCGTCGCCGGTCGTCGAGTCCGTGACGGCCGAGTTGTCGGAAGCGTCGGACTTCGTCTGCGTCGAGGACCCGCCCGTGGCCTTCGTATCGCCCGTATCCGCCGTGGTCTTCTTGTCCGAGGAGTTCGCGGACGAGTCGGTCTTCGTCGCGTCGGCCTTCTGGCCCTGCGCGGCGGTCTGCTGGGCCGAGCCGCCGTTGCTGCTCAAGGCGATAAACGCTCCCGCGCCGACGCCGCCGAGCACGAAAGCGCCGACAATGGCAGCCGCCACCAGGGCTTTTCTGCCGGCGGGCTTCTTCTTTGCGGCGGACGCGCCCGGGGCGCCTCCCCCGTACGGACGAGCCTTGTAAGGCTGGGCAGCCCGAGCCTGAGCCTGGGCCGACCGATCTTGAACTTGGGCTTGGGCCTGGCCGTCCGCCGAATCGGAAACGGAGGCCATCTTGCGCGTCGCGTCGGCCGCCGTACCGTCGGCCGCCCGCTCAGCAGACGCCGAAAAGACGGCCGCGCCGCACTCGGGGCAGAATTTGACGTTGTCCTCGAACCGAGTCCCACACTTCGTGCAGTAGCGCATAGCTTGCCCTCCTTGCTTGAGCGGATAGCCAGATATCGCATTCGGGGGAAGACCGTGCTCCGGTCGAGGTTCGGCCGGGCACGTCGCCGTCCGAAGGAACTAGGTCTATACCCCTTTCAGCCCGGGCATAGACAACCCCGGCCCGGGCATAGACCGCCGACGGCCCCTTTGGCGGCGGCAAGAAACGCGGCGCTCCCCTATCCGCAGTCGGCCACGAACTCGCAGGTCTCGGCGTTGAACCCGGAGCCCATGCGCCCGGCGGCGAAGTCCACGCACCACTGGCGCGAGAAGTCCGAGCAGCCCTCGCAGTACCTGATCAGGTTCTGGCTCGCGAGCTCCTCGGTATAGTCACGCAAGGGATACACCGAGAAGTTCGTGCCCTCGGCCTTGTGGTCCACCAAGATCTCCATGCCGCAGGCCTTGACCTGGGCGCCGTCGTCGCCGAAGGCGAACGTGAGCTTGGCCATGCCCTCGACCATCGTGTCCTTGCGCAACTGGCCGGACACGAAGTTGCCCGTGGACCAGAAGCACGGGACCCGGCGCCCGTCGGAGGCGTCGAGCCACTCGAACGGCTGGATCACGTGCGGATGGTCGCAGATCACGGCATCGGCCCCCTGGTCGGCAAGAAGCCCCGCCCAGTAGCGCTGGACGCTGTCGGCCTCCTCCGCGTACTCGGTGCCGCAGTGCGGGAAGGCCACGATCACGTCGGCGCCGGCCTCGCGGGCCAGGGCCATGTCCTGCTCGATGCGCGACTCGCTCAGCATGCGGACCGCCCACGGCGCGCCGTCGGGCAGCGCGATGCCGTTGGTCGTCGCGGTGTAGCTCAGGATGGCGACGCGCCGGCCGTTCTTCTCGACGATTGAGACGCGCTCGTAATCGGCCTCGTTGTCGTAGATGCCCGTGACCGTGATCTGCGGGTAATGCTCGCGCCAGTACGAGAGCTCCGCCTCGATGCCGGCCAGGCCCTGGTCCATCGCGTGGTTGTTCGCGTGGATGGCCACGTCGAAGCCGGCGGCGACCTCGGCGTCGATGACCTCCTGAGGCCCGTTGAACGTCGGGAAGCCCTGGAACTCGAACGCTTCGCCGCCGAGGATGGTCTCCTGTTCGACCACAGCGATGTCGGCGGGCTCGATATCGGCCTTGACGTGCGCAAACAGGTGGTCGTAGTTGCGCGAGCCGTCCTCGAACATGCCGCTGCCGTACACGTTCTGGTGCAGGAGCACGTCGCCGACGGCGTACAGGGTGAGCTCGGAGGCCGCGGTGCCCGTCTGTGCGGACGAAGCCGTGGCGCCGCCGGCCGCCGCGCTCGGGTCCTGGCGGTCGTAGACGACGCCCTTCTCGTCGGGCGCGGTCGCCGCGGCGTCCTTCTTCCCGCCGCCGCAGCCGGAAAGAAGCGAGCCTCCGAGGCCAAGTCCGAGCGCCGCCACGAAGGAACGGCGCGTGAGGGCGCGCGAGGACGCGGTGCCCTGGGGAAGCCGGTGGTCTCTCATATGCGCCGCCCTTCTTTCCGCCTAAGACAAATCAGCCGTGAACTCGCAGGCACCGGCGTCGAAGCCGTTGCCAAGGCGGTTTTGGCAGAAGTCGATGCACCACTCGCGGGTAAAGCCGCCGTCCTCGAGGTTGGGCGACGCCGCCGCGGCGAGCTCGTCGGTGTAGTCCACGAGTTTATACGTGGTGAGCTCCGCGTTGTAGACCTTGTGCGTCACGAGCACGGTGAGGCCGGCCGACGAAGCCGAGACGCCGCCGCCCGCGAAGTCGAGGACCACATGGCCCAGCCCTCCCAGCATGGACTGCTTGCTCACCATGGTGGAGACGAAATTGCCGAGCGACCAGTACACGGGCACCTTGCGGCCGTCTGCCGCCGTGAGCACCTCGACGGGCTGCATCACGTGCGGGTGGTTGCCGAAGATGACCGTGGCGCCCAGCTCGATGAAGCGCTCCGCCCACGCGCGCTGGGCGTCGTTGGGCCCCTCGGCGTACTCCTCGCCCCAGTGCGGGCAGACGACGATGGCCTCGGCGCCCGCCGCCTTGGCCGCGGCGAAGTCGGCCTCGACCTGCTCGTCGGTGAGCATGCGGACGGCCCACGGCGCGCCGTCGGGCAGCGGGATGCCGTTCGTGTCCTGCGTGAAGTTGAGGATCGCGATCTTGTGTCCCGCGCGCTCGACCACGGGCACCACGGCGGCGGCCTCCTCGGAGTCCGCCATGCCCGTGACCACCGTGTCCGGGTAGTTCGCGCGCCAATACGCGAGCTCGGACTCGATGCCCGCGAGCCCCATGTCGACCGCGTGGTTGTTCGCGTGGAGGATCACATCGAAGCCGGCCGCGACCTCGGCGTCGGCGAACTCCTGGGGGCTGTTGAAGGTCGGGTAGCCCGAGAAGCCGAACGACTCGCCCCCGAGGACGGTCTCTTGGTCGAGCATCGCCACGTCGAAGGACTCGACCTCGTCCTTTACGTGCGCGAAGAGGTTGTCGTAGTTGCGCGAGCCGTCGGATTGCTCGCCGCTCTTCCACACGTACGTGTGGACGAGGATGTCGCCCACCATCGCGATCGAGACGGACGCGTCGGGCGCGGTCGAGGCGGCGTCGCCGGAGGGCGCGGCGGTCGTGCCGCGGTCGTAGACCGTCTCCTTGGCCGCGGGCGACGCGGAATCCGCGCCGTCCTTCTTGCCCGAGGCGCACCCGGCAAGAAGCCCCGCCCCGCCGAGCCCGAGCGCGGCCAGAAACGCGCGGCGAGAAAGACAGCCGTTGGCCATATGTGCTTCTCCTTACAAGAAGGCCGGGACAGGGCCCGGCCGGTGTGCTCTCGGTTGCCTAGAACTCCGCGTTGCCCACGGTGCGCGGGTGCGGGAGGACGTCTCGGATGTTGTCGACGCCGGTGAGGTACATGACCAGGCGCTCGAAGCCCAGGCCGAAGCCCGCGTGCTTGCAGCCGCCGTACCGGCGCAGGTCGAGGTAGTACTTGTACTGGTCCGGGTCCATGCCGAGGTCGCGGATGCGGGACTCGAGGACGTCGAGGCGCTCCTCTCGCTGGGAGCCGCCGATGATCTCGCCGATGCCGGGGACGAGGCAGTCGGCCGCGGCCACGGTCTTGCCGTCGTCGTTCAGGCGCATGTAGAAGGCCTTGATCGCCGCCGGGTAGTCGGTGACGAAGGTCGGGCGCTGGAAGTGCTCCTCGGTGAGGTAGCGCTCGTGCTCGGTCTGCAGGTCGCAGCCCCAGCTCACGGGGTACTCGAACTTCTTGCCCGCGGCCTGGGCCTCCTCGAGGATCTGGACGGCCTCGGTGTAGGTCACGCGCGCGAAGTCGGAGCCCGCCACGTGGTGCAGGCGGTCGAGCAGGCCCTTGTCGACGAACTTGTTGAAGAACTCCATCTCGTCGGGGCAGTTGTCGAGCACGTAGTTGATGGCGTACTTGAGCATGTCCTCGGCACAGGCCATGTCGCCGGCGAGGTCGCAGAAGGCGAGCTCGGGCTCGACCATCCAGAACTCGGCGGCGTGGCGGCGGGTGTTGGAGTTCTCGGCGCGGAAGGTCGGGCCGAAGGTGTAGACGTCGCCGAAGCTGAGGGCGAAGTTCTCGGCCTGGAGCTGGCCGGAGACGGTGAGGTTCGTGGCCTTGCCGAAGAAGTCCTGGCTCCAGTCCACGGTGCCGTCGTCCTTGAGCGGCGGGTTCGCGGGGTCGAGCGTGGTCACGCGGAACATCTCGCCGGCGCCCTCGGCGTCGGAGGCGGTGATGATGGGCGTGTTCACGTAGACGAAGCCGCGCTCCTGGAAGAAGCGGTGGATGGCGAAGGCGGCCACGCTGCGCACGCGGAAGACGGCGCGGAAGAGGTTCGTGCGGCTGCGCAGGTGCTGCTGGGTGCGGAGGAACTCGCGGGTCTGGCGCTTCTTCTGCATGGGGTAGTCGGGGGCCGAGGCGCCCTCGACGGCGATGGTCTCGGCCTGCAGCTCGAAGGGCTGCGGGCGGTCCGGGGTAAGGGCGAGCACGCCGGTGAAGACGAGCGCCGCGCCCACGGACTGGGCGATGACGCCGTCGTAGACCTCATCGCCGAGCTTCTCGCGGTTGACGACGACCTGCAGGTCCTTGAAGCAGCTGCCGTCGTTTAAGGTGACGAAGCCGAAGTTCTTCATGTCGCGGATGGAACGGACCCATCCGGCTACGGTGACGGCCTGGCCGCCGAGCGCGTCGGCGTCCGCGTAGAGGCTCGCTATGGTGTTGCGATCCATGGATCTCCTTCGTTGATAGGGATGCTCGTTGTTTTGACTGCTCTACGGTACCCCAACGGCACGCGAGCGGCTAGAATCGATGCAGCATAAGACCCTTGAACGGCAGGAGGCCGCATGGAAGACTACAAGCGCGAGTTCATCGACTTCATGGTCGAGAGCAACGTCCTCAAGTTCGGCGAGTTCACGCTCAAGAGCGGGCGCAAGTCGCCGTTCTTCATGAACGCGGGCGCCTACGTGACGGGTTCGCAGCTCAAGCGCCTCGGCGAGTTCTACGCGCAGGCTATCCACGACAACTTCGGCGACGACTTCGACGTGCTCTTCGGGCCCGCGTACAAGGGCATCCCCCTGTCCGTGGTCACCGCCATCGCCTACCACGAGCTCTACGGCAAGGAGATCAAGTACTGCTCGGACCGCAAGGAGGTCAAGGACCACGGCGCGGACAAGGGCAACCTGCTCGGCTACCAGCTCGCCGACGGCGACCGCGTGGTCATGGTCGAGGACGTGACCACTTCCGGCAAGTCCATCGACGAGACCTACCCCAAGGTCATGGCCGCCGCGAACGTCGAGGTCAAGGGCCTGATCGTCAGCCTTAACCGCATGGAGGTCGGCAAGGGCGGCAAGGTCACCGCGCAGCAGGAGATCCAGGAGAAGTACGGCTTCCCCGTGGCGAGCATCGTGAGCATGGCCGAGGTCGTCGAGGCGCTCGACGGCGGGCTCATCACGCCCGAGCTTCACGCCGCCATCGACGCGTACTACGCCGAGTACGGCGTCAAGTAGGCGCAAGGCCTCGCAAAAACGCGCAATGGGCGCCTGCCGGCATACCGGCAGGCGCCCATTTACGTCCGCTAAAGCGAATCGCCGAGCGATGCGCCGCATCTCTGTGTCTTAATTCAAACTTAACGAGTATCCAAGGGAAAATGCCGTCAGATTCCTGCCCATTATTCGGTATTTCGACGGTAACTACTCGCGCAATCGATAGCAAGACACAGAGATATTGCACCAAGCCCATCGCACCTACTCGAAAGGCCGTGATCAGGCAGTGGAAACGACGATCTGCGGTGCGTCCGCGTTCAGATTCTGGAGGACGCCGCCCATAGTTCTTCAACTATCCGCTTTTCCGGATGACGACTCGGCCCTCAGCAGGCTCATCGGCCAAGAAACCCTCGGGCAGCTCAGGCTGGAACTTGCAGAGACGTCGCCCATCAGCGCCAGCTGCTCGCACGGCCCCTCATGGAGGACCGCAGGGACCGACGCGCGCAGGATACGCGATGCGTTGCCCATGTTCATGCCCTGGGCGCAAACGCCCGTTGACGTACTGGTACGCGAACACCGTCTCTGCCATGCCTCGTCGCTCGTCCACCCCTGCCTTTGGAGCGCCGACCTGCCATTTGGCTCGACCATACAGCTTGCCGACGAAATCAACGTGACGTCGGCCGCATTCACCATGCTCCAGCTCGCAAGCCAAGTAAACCTCGTGAACACGATGCTGATGGCCTCAGAGCTCTGCGGCTCCTTCTCCGTTTACAACCCGCCAAGGTGCATCGCGAAGACCTTGCAGGATCTGATCGACCAAAACCGTCTTCCCGTCATCGACGGATGGCGCCCATCCCTGAGCAGCGGCAAACTCACCAGTCTCTGGACCAGGCCTCCGCTCATTCAGCCCTCCGACCTGCTCGAAATCGCCGCGATTTCCGACTCCCGCCGCGGTTGCCGGCGGCTCCAAAAAGCCGCAGCCCTGATCAAGGCCAACGCGGCCTCGCCATTTGAGGTCCAGGCTGCCCTGCTTATGGGTCTGCCACGTGCGCAGGGCGGCGAAGGGTACGTGGGGCTTAGGCTCAACGAAGAGGTCCGGCTTTCTGCCGAGGCGAGGCTTCTCGCGGGACGCGACCGATGCTATTGCGACCTTTACTGGGACAACGGGCTCGACATCGAGTGCCAAAGCGCGCAGCACCACGACAATGCCGAGAGCTATATCTCGGATGCGGATCGCACGGCAGCGCTGCAGCTGATGGGAATCAATGTGCTCCCCGTAACCTATGGGCAGCTTAAGGACCCCCGGCGCTTCGAGGCCCTGTCGCACGCGGTCTGCCGCGCACACGGCATGAGATGGCGACCCAAAACCCAAAAAGAGCTTGAAGCCAGCAACACGCTAAGAAGCCAGGTCCTCATAGATTGGGCACTTCTGCCCGATTTGGCCTTCTGACGCGGAGATTAGCAAGCATCTCTGTGCCTAGATTCAAAACTGGCGAGCATCCGCCAAGTTTAAAGCGCTTCAATGGCCGCTTTATCTCCCGCATTACTGCTTACCACTCAAACATCTTGAATTAAGGCGCAGAGATGTTGCGTCCAGCTCCGATAACGCCCGCAACACGGCCCGTTAACCGCCAAGCGGCGCATTCGGCACCAGCGGAAAGTCGCGAATGCCTCGACGCGCGAGGAAGGGCCCGTCGGATGTGAATCCGCCGGGCCCTTCCTCCAGCTAGCCGAGTTGATTAACCGAGCAGCAAGCCTACTCAGCGTGCGCGTAGTCGACGGCGCCGCGGCGAGCAGTCGCCTGCTCCCAGTCGCGCGTGCCCTCAAAGACGTCCTGCTTGTAGGGGTTGCGGCCAAGCTTCTTCGCACGGTAGGCGATGTAGACGATGGCCAGAACGTTGGCGATGAGGGCCAGGACGGAAACGACGAGCGCCGCGTTCGGGTCGAGGTTGGAGTGCGTCACGAAGATGGACTCCTCCTGGAAGTACGGGAACACCTGCGCGAACATGCACCAGATGGCCAGCGTGAAGGCGCGGTTCTGGATCCAGCCGCCCTTGTTCCAGAAGAAGTTGGCCACGGTGGGGGCAAGCAGCAGCGCAAAGCCGCAGTACCAAGAGTGGGTGGGCAGGCAGTTGTAGGTGTAGCAGAAGTTCCAGATGTCGTAGGCCACGATGTAGACCCAGGTCATGTCGGGCCAGAGCATGTCGGACTTGTCGTCGGAGGCGTAGACGCTCCACCAACCGGTCATGCAGAAGATGTTGATCAGGCCGGCAATGCCGTTGAACACGTTGTTCCAGCCCGCGAGCTGCGTGGCGCCCTCGGACGTCACCCACGTGGACTCGCCCAGCACAAAGAAGTGATACGCGCTCTCGAAGTCGGAGCACACGGCGATCAGGATGTTGATGGCCACGATCAGGAACGGGTACGCGCGGAACCACTTGGCCTTGCCGATCTTGCCCCACTGGTACTTGATGGCGATGAAGCCCCAGCAGCCGGCGAGCGCCGCGTAGACCTTGGCGTAGTGGAACCAGCTGTTCTGATAGATGTGCGTGGGGTTGTTGAGCGCCCACTCGGCACCCGCCGAGACGCCGAAGGCGATGGCAGCGCAGTAGATGGTCATCGCCAGCGGGCAGACGCCGAAGATGAGCGCCGCGCCCACCTTCGTGCGGCGGCCGATCTCGTTGGCCACGATAAGGCCCACGAAGACCATGGCCCAGCCGAGCCAGTGGATGAGGGTGTTGGACCCCCAAATATCGAACAGCATGTCGAACCTTCCTTTCCTTATGGCGGCCGGGGCCCCTGCCCACGCCCACCTGGTTGTCCTTCTTCGCCGCCCCGCGCCAAGCCCTCGCGACTCACGAGCTTATGCGCGGGCCTACAGATCGAGATGAAGCGTGTCGGCGATAAGCGCCGCGATGACGTCGTCCGGCGCGTCGGGATGCTGGCGCAGGTACCCGATGAGCCCGAAGACGAGCAGGTAGAAGCTCTCGTAGACGCAGGAGATCTCGATCTTGTGGTAGCGAACGTAGTCCTCAGCCGTGGTCTCGGTCAGGTAGCGGGCGACCGCCTCGGCCGAGTTCTGAAGAAACCGCAGGTAAAGCGAGGCGTTTTCGTCCTTAAGCAGAAGCTCGCGGAACGCGTCGCGCCCGAACAGCTCCCGACGGAGGAGCGCCACGCAGTCGCGCAGGGCGCCGGCGACGTCGAGCCTCGTGCGCCCCTCGTTCCAGGCGCACACCGCTCCCGTGAACCCGTCGACGTAGCGGTCGAGAATGGCGTCGGTCACTTCTTCCTTGCGCTCGAAGTAGTGATAAAAGAGGCTTCGCGTGATGCCCGCGCGCTCGGTGATGTCCTTGACCGAGGTGCGGTCGATGCCCTTCTGCTCGTACAGCTCGAGCGCCGCGCGGACGATCTGCTCCCGCCGCAGCGACGCGACTGACGAATCCTCCATGAAGCCTCCTTCCGACTCACGGCGTTGACACTGCGTCAATTCTAGTTATGGAGGGATTGTGATGCAAGCCTGAGCCCCGCAAACGGCAGCCCGCCTCAGAAAGCGGCGGCAACCCGCCGCCGGACGCTGTGCCCAGCGATGGGTTGCCGCCGCAGCAAAGGCCAGGTCGGCCGCCCGTCCTTGGCCTAGATGCGGTCCACGAGCTCCTCGATCGGTTTCGACGCGAGGTGCATCGGCGCGGGCTCGTAGTCGGGCGACGGATAGCCGAGCGGGAACATGGCAATAAGGTCATAGCCCGCCATCTGCGGGAACGCCTCCTGCAGCGCCGGGGCGTCGAAGTAGGCGACCCACGTGGTGCCCAGGCCCAGGTCCTGCGCCGCCATCATGATGTGGGTGCCCACGATGCTCGCGTCCACGTCGGCGAAGTTGGCGCCGTCGAATTTGCGAACCCACGCCTGCTCGCGCGCGGCGCCGAGCACGACGACGGTCTTTGCGCCGAAGCCGAAGCGCGTGGTGGCGTTGAGCTTCTCGAGCGCGGCGGGGTCCGTGACCACCCAGGCGTGCCACGGCTGCTTGTTCACCGCGGTCGGGGCGACGCGCGCGGCCTCGAGCAGGGCGTCGACCTTCTCGGCCTCGACGGGCTGGTCGGTGAAGGCGCGGCACGAATAGCGCTCGTGCGCGAGGGCAAGGAAATCGGTCATGGCGAGCCGCCTTTCTTCCAAAGAAACGACTGTTGATGGGCCGAGTATACCGCCGCGCTAGAATAGAGGGCCGCAAACGAACCCGCCCCACCCGCAAACGCAAGGGACCACATGGCAGACGCAGCAAACCCCACCCCGCAGAACCCCGAAGAGGCAGACGAGGGCCGGCTCATCGACGACGGCCCGAACGGCCACGGCTCGCTCGGCCGCCTCATCCCCTGGCCCGACGCCGACACCTACCCCAACATCCCGGCCGACGAGGCGCTCGAGCTCTTCCTCGGCTGGGTCGACTCGCGCGGCATCGAGCTGTGGCCCCACCAGGAGGAGGCGCTTCTCGACCTCGCGGCCGGCGACCACCTGATCCTGGGCACCCCCACCGGCTCCGGCAAGTCGATGGTCGCCCTCGGCCTCGCCTTCATGGGCGTGTGCACCGACCGCCGCGCCTACTACACCGCCCCCATCAAGGCCCTGGTCAGCGAGAAGTTCTTCGACTTCGTCGAGCTCTTCGGCAAGGAGAACGTCGGCATGATCACCGGCGACGCGTCCATCAACGCCGAGGCGCCCATCATCTGCTGCACGGCCGAGATCCTGGCCAACCAGGCCCTGCGCGAGGGCGAGCACTGCGACGTGGGCGTCGTCGCCATGGACGAGTTCCACTTCTACGCCGACCACGACCGCGGCTGGGCCTGGCAGGTCCCGCTGCTCACCCTGCCCCACACGCAGTTCCTTCTTATGAGCGCCACCTTGGGCGACACCGCCGGCATCGAGAAGACCCTGGCCGACCACACCGACCGCGCGGTCGACGTGCTGGCCGACGCCCCGCGCCCGGTGCCCCTTTCCTACGAGTTCGTGGACACGGCGCTCGAGGGCACCGTCGAGCTCGCCCTGCGCGCGGGCGACGCGCCTCTCTACATCGTGCACTTCTCGCAGGACGCGGCGCTCAAGTCCGCGCAGTCCCTCGCGAGCTACGGCGTCTCTACCAAAGAGCAGCGCGAGGCCGTCAAGGAAGCCATCAAGGGCACGCGCTTTACCACGACCTTCGGCAAGACGCTCCAGCGCCTGCTCGGCTGCGGCGTGGGCGTCCACCACGCGGGGATGCTGCCGCGCTACCGCCTGCTCGTCGAGAAGCTCGCCCAGCAGGGGCTTCTTCCCGTCATCTGCGGCACGGACACGCTCGGCGTGGGCATCAACGTGCCCATCCACACCGTCGTGCTCACGGCCCTCTCCAAGTTCGACGGCCGCCGCATGCGCCACCTGAACGCGCGCGAGTTCCACCAGATCGTGGGCCGCGCGGGCCGTTCCGGCTTCGACACCGAGGGCCGCGTCATCGCCGAGGCGACCGAGTACGACATCGAGAACGCCCGCGCCCTGCGCAAGGCCGGCGGCGACCCGAAGAAGGCCCGCCAGAAGAGCAAGGCGAAGAAGCCGCCCGAGGGCTTCGTCGGCTGGAACAAGCAGACGTTCGAGCGCCTGGAGACGGCCGTGCCCGAGCCGCTGCGCCCGCGCATGAAGGTCTCGCACTCCATGGTCCTGGCCGAGGTCGAGCAGGGCGGCGACGCCATGGCGCGCGTCCACAAGCTCGTGGACGACTCCGCGCAGACGGATGCCGAGAAGGCCGCCCTCCATCAGCGTGCCGACGAGATAATCGCGACTTTGATGGACGCCGGCGTCGTCACGCGCGAGGAGGAGACGGGCGAGGACGGCCAGACGAACGTGGTCTTCTCCACCACCGTCGACCTGCCCGACGACTTCGCGCTCGACCAGCCGCTCTCGCCGTTCCTTCTTGCCGCGCTCGAGCTGCTCGACCCGGAGTCGGAGACCTACGCGCTCGACGTCATCTCGATGGCGGAGGCCACGCTCGAGGACCCCGGCCAGATCCTGCGCGCCCAGCAGCGCGCCGAGCGCGACCGCGCGATGTCCGAGATGAAGGCCGAGGGCATCGAGTACGAGGAGCGCCTCGAGCGCCTGCAGGAGGTCACCTGGCCCAAGCCGCTCGAGGACCTGCTCGAGCCGGCCTTCGCCGAGTACTGCGCCAAGGTCCCCTGGGCGAGCGATTTCGCCCTGAGCCCCAAGTCCGTGCTGCGCGACATGGTCGAGACGGCGAGCGACTTCAAGGAGTACGTCGGCCGCTACAACATCGCCCGCAGCGAGGGAACGCTGCTGCGCTACCTCTCCGAGGCGTACCGCACGCTCGACCGCACCATCCCCATGGACAAGCGCGACGAGCGCCTGGAGGACATCATCAGCTGGCTCGGGCTCGTGGTGCGCAGCGTCGACTCCTCGCTCGTGGACGAGTGGAGCGCGGCCGGCGCCGCGGAAGGCGTCGACGTGGCCCCGCCAAAGGCCACCGACGAGGTCGTCCACGACCGCCGCGCCCTTACCCTGCTGGTAAGAAACGCGCTCTTTGCGCGCGTGCGCCTGGCCGCCTTCGGCTCGACCGAGGAGCTCGGGCGCCTCGACGGCGACTGGGGCTACCGCAAGCCCGTGTGGGAACAGGCGCTCGCGCGCTTCCACGTCGAGCACGAGGAGATCGTGCTCGACGGCGACGCCCGCTCGGCCGCCTTCTACAGCATCGATGAGTCCGACGAGAAGCGCGCCCGCGAGGACGGCGGCCACGTCTGGCACGTCCACCAGGTCTTCCGCGACTCCGACGACGACCGCGACTTCGGCATCTGGGCCGACGTCGACCTCGACGCCACGCAGGAGGAGGGCGCCGTGGTGTTCAGCCGCTACCGCGTGGGGTTCGTGGACGACTAAGCCGCGGGCGGGGCGTTTCTTGCCACGAGGCGGGGTCCAGGCGCCCCGGATGTGCGCCGCGCAGCAACGGGCGGGCCGGACGAGCCCTGGAACTGCGCCGCGCAGCAACGGGCGGACCTCATTCGCCCCAAATTGAACGCGCCCAGTAAGACAACCTTACTGGGCGCGTTGATTTTAGGGCTCCAAAGACCCGGCGATTGCTGCACGGCGCGGTTCCGGGGCGCGGGGGCTCGGGCGATTGCTGCACGGCGCGGTTCCGGGGCGCGGGGGCTTGGGCGATTGCTGCGCGGCGCGGTTCCGGGGCGCGGGGGCTTGGGCGATTACTGCGCGGCGCGGTTCCGGGGCGCGGGAGGGCCCGGCGGCTACCGGACCTGCGCGCCTTG
>CAVJHQ010000029.1:0-22238 GCA_963649365.1 Alloprevotella sp. | reverse complement strand
CGCCGTCGTCGACGAACGCCGGGTCGAGGCCGCGGGGCTCGGAGCCCTGGGAGAACGTGATGGTGTCGGCGTAGCTGCCGTCGCCGGAGCCGGAGGCGCTGGAGCTGCCGGCGCGCGTGGAGCCGCAGCCGGCGAGCACGCCGGCGCCCGCGGTGGCGGCCACGAGCTCGAGGAAGGTCTTGCGGGAGATTGCGTTCTTGTCCATGTTCTCTTCCCTCTCTAGGACAACAGGTGTCGGCCGGTATTTGCCCGGCATGCACTATTGTCGGCGGCTTTCGGTGGATGCCGGAATATTGAAGCTGGATCGAAAGTCGGCTGAAACTGCGGGGCAAGCGCGCGGAAACCGGTACGCAACACCAGGCGCGAATTGCTTCTTTGCAGATGGCCTGAGCTGCGGGTCTCTTCTTCGGCGGAACTTTTTTCGGAAAAATCGAAATTCGCGCTTGCGCGACGGGCGGCCTTCCCGTATATTAATCCCTGCGCTTGCGGGCTTAGCGCAGTTGGTAGCGCGCCACCTTGCCAAGGTGGAGGTCGCGGGTTCGAACCCCGTAGCCCGCTCCATGTGAGCACCGAGGCCGGTTTACCGGCCTCTTTCATATGGCGAAGTGGCCAAGTGGTAAGGCAGAGGCCTGCAAAGCCTTTACCCCCGGTTCGAATCCGGGCTTCGCCTCCATGTATTTAAAGGCACCTCTTCGGAGGTGCTTTTTTGTTATCCGGACAGGCTGGGCTACCATAGAGAAGTTGCCGGTCCTTCGACGGGAGTGTATTCTCGCATGCTCTTTACCTTGTTGCTGCTCGTCCTCCTCGCCGAGATCGCGCGCGGCTTCGTACGGGTGGTGGTCTACTTCTCGGAGTGGCTGCAGCGCGGCCGCAGCATCGACGAGGGCGCGCTCGAGCCCGCCGTCCGCGCGATGGTCGAGTCCGACGACGCCCTCGAGCGCGAGATGGCCCGCGCGGCCGGCAAGCGCGGCCTGGCGCGCGTCTTCGCCCGTTGGCAGGCCGCCGGCGAGGCCGTGGACGAGTACCTGGACAACATGCGCCTCGGCTGGTACCAGGTGATCATCATCTTCTTCGTCGGGTGCATGGCGGGCCTGCTGCTCGAAGAGATCTGGATGCTCGCCACCGCGGGCCTGACCGAGAACCGCGTGGGCCTCGTGTGGGGGCCCTTCTCGCCGCTGTACGGGACGGGGGCGGTGCTGCTGACCGCGCTTTGCTTCCAGATGCGCCGGCACAACGCGAAGAGCTGGCAGGTCTTCCTCATCTCGGCCGCCATCGGCGGCGGGCTCGAGCAGGTGACCGGCTGGGCCATGGAGACGCTCTTCAACGCCGAGTCGTGGACGTACCTTTACCTGCCCGACCACATCACACAGTGGGTGGCCTGGCGTTTCCTCTTTTTCTGGGGGCTGCTCGGCATCGCGTGGACGCGCCTTATCATGCCGCGGCTCCTCTACCAGATCGGCATGCCGACCTCGAGGCGTCAGGTGCTCTTCGTCACGCTCGTGGCCATCTACCTGGTCGCGGACATCGGGATGACGCTCGCGTGCTTTAACCGGAAGACGGCGCGCGACGCCGGCGTGCCCGCGGCCAACGCCTTCGAGCGGTGGGTCGACACCAACTACAGCGACGAGTTCATCTCCGGGCGCTTCGAGAACCTGAAGATCGGCGACGAAAGGGACCCCAAGTGACGGACGGATTCGGCGCGGGCGCTTCGCGCGGCAAGAAGCGCCTCGTGTACCTGGACTACGCCGCGGCGACGCCGATGGACCCCGAGGTCGTCGACGCCATGGCGCCGTACCTCATGGAGAGGTTCTTCAACCCGAGCGCCCCCTACGCCGCCGCCCGCGGCGTGCGCTCCGACGTCGAGGAGGCGCGGGCGGCCGTGGCCCACGCCATCGGGGCCAAGCCGGGCAACGTCGTCTTTACCGCAGGGGCGACCGAGGCGAACAACCTCGCCTTCGCGGCCGCCGGCCCGGGCGCCCACGTGGTCGTCGACGCGGCGGAGCACGAGAGCGTGCTCGCGTGCGCCGAGGCCTTCGACCGCACGGTGGTGCCGGTCGGGGCGGACGGGCGCGTGGCTGCCGCGGACGTGGCGGCCGCGCTGACGCCTCGGACCAGGCTCGTCTCGGTGGAGCTCGCCAACGGCGAGGTCGGGGCCGTGCAGCCCGTGCGCGAGATCGCGCGCGCCGTGGCCGCGGAGCGGGCCCGCAGGCTCGCGGCGGGGGACCTCGCGCCGATCTGGCTCCACACGGACGCCTCGCAGGCCGCGGGGGCCCTTTCGGTCAACGTCGGCACGCTCGGCTGCGACCTCCTTACCCTCTCTGCCGCGAAGATCTACGGGCCCAAGCAGATGGGCCTCCTGTGGGCCTCCGACGACGTCGCGCTGCGCCCGCTCGTCCTCGGCGGGGGCCAGGAAGGCGGGGTGCGCTCCGGCACCGAGAACGTCGCGGGGATCGTGGGCTTCGCGAAGGCGCTCGAGCTCGCGGGCGCGCGCCGGGCGGCCGAGGCCCGGCGGCTCGCGGGGCTGCGCGACCGCCTGCAGCGGAAGCTCGCGGACGAGTTCCCCTGGGCCGTCGTGAGCGGTCCGCGCGCCTCGAAGCTGAGGCTCCCCGGGCTTCTCCACGTGAGCTTCCCCGGGCTCGAGGCCCGCCGGCTCGTCATCGCGCTCGAGCGCGAGGGCGTGTGCGCGGGGACGGGCTCGGCCTGCGCCGCGAGCAAGATGCGCTCCTCCCACGTGCTCGCGGCCATGGGCGTGCCCGCGGAGGTCGCGTCGGGGAGCCTTCGCCTCACGCTCGGGCGCCCGACGACCGAGGCCGACGTCGACGACGCGGCGGCGGCGATCGCGCGCGCCGTCCGCGCCGAGGCCGGGCGCGTGGGGCTCGACGCGGGCACGGGCGAGGCTGTATGCGGCGAGAAGGGCGGCGAGGCATAGATGGCCAAGGTGTATGCGGGTCTTTCCGGCGGCGTCGACTCGGCGCTCGCCTGCGCGCTCCTGTGCGAGGCGGGGCACGACGTCCACGCGGTGTACATGCGCAACTGGTCGCGCGACCTTCCCGGCTTCAAGTGCGCCTGGGCCGACGACCTTGCCGACGCCGAGCGCGTGGCCGTGAGCCTGGGGATCGACCTGGAGGTCTGGGACTGCGAGGAGCAGTACAAGGCCACGGTCGTCGACTACCTTGTGGACGCGTACGCGCACGGGCTCACGCCGAACCCGGACGTGATGTGCAACCAGACCATCAAGTTCGGCACCTTCGCCGACATGGCCTTCGCCGCGGGCGCCGATTTCGTGGCGACGGGGCACTACGGCCGCGTCCGGACGGGCGAGGACGGGCGCGCGCAGCTGCTGCGCGCCGCCGACGAGCACAAGGACCAGACGTACTTCCTGTGGCGCGTGGGCGCCGACGTGCTGGCCAAGACGCTCCTTCCCATAGGCGACGTCCCGAACAAGGCCGAGGTCAGGCGCATGGTCGCCGAGCGCGGGCTGGGGCTCGAGAGAAAACCGGATTCCGACGGCATCTGCTTCGTGGGGCCGGTCGGCATACGGACCTTCCTTCTCGACACGCTCGAGCGGCGCGCCGGCGACGTCGTCGAGCTCGAGACGGGCGCCGTGCTCGGCCACCACGACGGGGCGTTTCTCTTTACCGTGGGGCAGCGGCGCGGGCTCGACCTCGGGGGAGGGCCGGCACGCTACGTCGTGCGCACCGACGTCGAGCGAAACGTCGTCTACGTGACGGCCGACCGCATGAGCCCGGCGCTCTTTGCCTCATCGCTCGAGCTCGGCGACTGCCGCTGGGTCTCCGGCGAGCCGGCGCGCGCGGGGCGGTACGCGGTGCGCATGCGGCACACGGGCGAGCTCGTCGCGTGCTCCTGGGACCCCGGGACGCGCGAGGTGCGCTTCTCCGAGCCGCAGCGGCGCGTGGCGCCCGGGCAGTCCGCGGTCCTCTACGACGGGCTGCGGTGCCTGGGCGGCGGCATCATCCAGCCGTGAGGGGCGCTGTGGGGCGACGCGGCTCGAGGACCGTGGGCAAGCCCCGGGGGCCGCGGGGTAGAATAGGCCTGTTGCACCGAACGTACCAGCAAACACAGCAGAGGGGCTATCCGTGGCAGACGAGCTGAAGAAGCCGAAGAAGAAGGTCGCCCTCAAGGTGAGCGGCGCCGCCTCGTCGAAGGCGGCCGCCGAGGACGCCGAGGCCGACAAGGAATCGATGGGCCAGGTTCGAAAGAGCCTCGTGTTTCTTGCCTTCGTGGTGGTCGCCTATGTGGCCTACCTCGTGATTTCCGGGCAGTTCGACGAGTTCGTCGAGTCTCTTTCCGGCGTCGACACGGGCTGGATCGTGTCCGGCGTGGTCTGCTTCCTCTTCTACTACGTCTTCGGCGTCCTCGCCTACGTGCTCTCGGTCATAGCCGACCCCGACTCCCCGGTGGGCATCCGCGACCTCATGAGCGTCGAGGCGTCCGGCGTCTTCTTCATGCGCCTGACGCCCAACGGCGCCGCGGCCCCGCCCGCGCAGATCTACCGCCTGACGCGCGCCGGCCTGAACGTGGGGCAGGCGAGCGCCCTCAACTTCACGCGTTTCGTGCTCTACGAGGCTGGCGAGGGCGTCTTCGCGGCGATCATGCTCATCTTCTGCGGCGGCTACTTCTACGAGCAGTTCGGGGACGTGACGCTCATCGGCGTCTTCCTCTTCGGCTTCAAGGTGGTCCAGGTGGGCGCCGTGCTCTTCCTGTGCCTCTTCCCGCGCCCGGTGACGGCGCTGGGCAACTGGGCGCTGCGCCTGGCCAACCGCCACGGCTGGCTCAAGGACGAGAAGTACGACGAGTACTACAACCTCGTGAACACCCAGGTGGCCGAGTTCTCGGCGGCCTTCAAGGGCGCGGCGAAGAACGTCGGCGAGATGTGCGCCACGATGGTCGTCACCCTGCTGCAGCTGGGCTGCATGTACGCGCTGCCGTACTTCGTGCTCCGCGCGTTCGGCGAGCCGGCGGACTTCATGATCTGCCTCGCCTCCGGCTCGATGCTCGAGCTGCTGATCAACGCGGTCCCGCTGCCGGGCGGCACGGGCGGCGCCGAGGTGGGCTTCGCGTACCTGTTCAGCGGCATGTTCGGCACGCACCTGGCCGCCGGCTTCGTGATCTGGCGCGCCGTCGAGTACCTGCTGCCGGTGCTTATCGCCGCGCCGTGCATGGGCATGCGCTCGAACAGCGGCGTCTCGATCAACCGGCGCTGGCACCGCGTCTGGGGCGGGTTCACGGGCGCGATCCGCAGCTTCATCGACACGGGGTCCTTCAAGGCGCGCGGCGGCGCGTCCTCGGGCGCCAAGCGCAAGCAGAGGGGCGCCGTCACCGTCAAGCCGAAGGCCAAGAAGGGCCCCGGCGCGTCCGGCCCGAAGGCCTCCGCGCCGTCGACGCGCACCCTCGAGAACGGCGCCAAGGTGACGACCCGCGGCTCGAAGACCGTCGTGACCGGGACCGCGCCGGCTCCCCAGGTCGACATCGCGGCCAAGATCGCCGCCGGCAAGGCCGCCGCGAAGAAGTCCGACGCGAACAAGTAACGACGGCCCCCTTCTCCCGAGTTCGGAAGCCTTCCAAACTTCGGAAGGCTGAGGAAGAGAAACGCTGCAAGCCGTTTACCTGCGAATATATAACTATAAAGTAAAGTTCGGAAGCCTTCTCAAGTTTGGAAGGCTTCCGAACTTTGGCGGCGATGCGGGGCTACTCGGCGGGGGCGAACTGGCTCTCGTAGATGTCCCGGTACAGCCCGCCCTTGGCAAGAAGCTCGTCGTGCGTGCCTTTCTCGGCGATGCGCCCGTGGTCGACCACGCAGATGGCGTCGGCGTCGCGCACGGTCGAGAGCCGGTGAGCGACGACGAAGCTCGTGCGCCCGCGCATGAGGTTGTCGAAGGCTCGCTGCACGAGGAGCTCGGTGCGCGTGTCGATGTTGGAGGTCGCCTCGTCCAGGATGAGCATCTGGGGCTTGGACACCATCACGCGCGCGATGCAGAGCAGCTGCTTCTGCCCGGCCGAGAGGCTCGTCGATCCGTCGAGCACCGTGTCGTAGCCGTGGGGGAGCCTGCGGATGAAGCCGTCCGCGTAGGCGGCCTTGGCCGCGGCCTCGATCTCGGCGTCGGTGGCTTCCGGGTTGCCGATGGCGATGTTCTCGCGGACGGTCGCGCGGCGCACCCAGGTGTCCTGCAGGACCATGCCCCAGCTTCCGCGCAGGCTCGCGCGCGTGAGGCCGCGCACGTCGTGCCCGTCGACGCTCACCTGGCCGGAGTCGACGTCGTAGAAGCGCATGAGCAGGTTGATGAGGGTCGTCTTGCCGCAGCCGGTGTGTCCGACAAGGGCGATTCGCTGGCCGGGTTTCGCCGCGAGCTCGACGTGCTCCAGGATCGGTTTTCCGGGCACGTAGGAGAACGTGACGTCCTCGAGCGCCACGCGTCCCTCGACCTGCCCGAGCACGGCCGCGTCCGCGGCGTCCGGCTCCTCGAGCGGCTCGTCGATAAGCTCGAAGAGATGGCGCGCGCAGGCGATGGAGTTCTGCAGCTCCGTGACCACGCCCGTGATGTCGTTGAAGGGCTTCGCGTACTGGTCGGCGTAGGAGAGGAAGGCGGAGAGCCCGCCCACCGTGATGCCGCCGGAAAGCACCACGAACGCGCCGAAGATGCCGATCGCGGCGTAGACGAGCGAGTTCATGAAGCGCATGGTGGGGTTGGCGAGCGACGAGAAGAAGACCGCCTTGTAGCTCTCGCGCCCGAGACGGCCGTCGACGTCGCGCACGCGCTCGCACACGGAGTCTGCGACGCCGAAGGCCTCGATCGTGCCCACGCCGCCGATCATCTCCTCGACGAGGCCGGTGAGCTCGCCGCGCAGCTGGGTCTGCCCTGCGAAGTGCCGGCTCGCGTGGCTCGAGATGAACTTGGCCGCCCAGACCGAGAACGGCGTGAGGACGGTGACCACGGCGGCGATGACCGGGTTTAAGCGGAACATGAAGACGAGCGTGACCACGATGGTGAGGACGCCGGTCGGCAGCTGCTGGAAACCCATGACGAAGCCGTTCGTGAGCTGGTCGGCGTCGTTGACGATGCGGCTCGCGATCTCGCCGTGCTCGTGGGTGTCCACGTAGGAGAGCGGCATGCCCTGCAGGCGGTCGAACGCCTGGCGGCGCAGCTCGAAGGCCGCGTCGTAGGCGAGCCGGTTCGTGACGAGCGCGAGGGCGTACTGGGCGGCGGCGGTCGTGCAGACGACGAGGGCCATGAGCCGCAGCACATGGGTGAGCGCGGCGAAGTCGACCTGGCCGGCCGCAACGATGCAGTCGACGGCCTCGCCGGAGAGCGTGGGGAGCGTGAGCGTGCCCACGGTGACCACGACGACGAGGGCGAACAGCGCGGCGAGCATCTTGTGCCGCGCCGCGAACAGGCCGAGCATGCGGCGGATGGTCTGGTCCTTCTCGGCCGGGGCGTTGGACGTTCTCATCGGTCGACCTCCTCGCTGGAAAGCTGCGACTCGCAGATCTCGCGGTAGACCTCGCAGGTGGCAAGAAGCTCCTTGTGGGTGCCGATGCCCGCGACGCTGCCGCCGTCGAGGACGAGTATCTGGTCGGACGTGCGCACGGCGGCCACGCGCTGAGAGATAAGGATCACGGCCGCGTCGCGGTATTCGCGCCTGATGGCGCGGCGGAGCTTGGCGTCCGTCGCGAAGTCGAGGGCCGAGGACGCGTCGTCGAGGATAAGGACGCGCGGCTTGCGCGCGAGGGTGCGCGCGATGGCGAGCCGCTGGCGCTGCCCGCCGGAGAAGTTGCGGCCGAACTGCTCGACCTCGCCGTCAAGCCCGCCCTTCGCCTCGACGACGTCGGTGGCCTGCGCGCATTCGACGGCGGCCATGAGCTCGTCGTCCGTGGCGTCCGTGCCGCCCCAGCGAAGGTTGGAGGCGATGGTGCCGCTGAAGAGCCGCGGCCCCTGCTCGACGAGGCCGACTTCGCGGCGCAGGCTCTCCTGCGTGAGGTCGCGAACGTCTTGCCCGCCGACGAGCACGCGCCCTGAGCCGGCGTCGTAGAAGCGCATGGCGAGGGCGGCGAGGGTCGACTTGCCCGAGCCCGTGCCGCCGATGACGCCGAGCGTCTGCCCGGCCGCGAGCTCGAAGCTCACGTGGCTGAGCGACTCGCCGCCGGCGTCGGGGTAGGTGAAGCTCACGTCGTCGAAGGCGACGGCGGGCACGCCGGCCGCGGAGGCGTCGGCGGCCTTCTTGCCGTCTACCTGCGTCGGCGAGACGTCGAAGACCTCGTTGATGCGGTTCGCGCAGGCCTGCGCCTTGGAGATGGTGGTGATGAGCATGGTGAGCTTGAGCAGCTCGACGAGCGCCTGCGAGACGTAGCTCACCAAGGCAACGACCTGGCCCTGGCTGAGGTTGCCCACGTTCACCTGCAGGCCGCCGACCCACAGCAGGGCCACGAGGCCGATGTTGGCCGCGCAGTAGGTGAGGGGGTTCACCATGGACGAGAGGTCGCCGGCCGAGAGCTGCAGGTCGCGCACCTCGGAGGCGGCGGCGCGGAAGCGCTCCTTCTCGGCCTCTTCCTGGCAAAAGGCCCGCAGCACGCGGGCGCCCTCGAGGTTCTCGGCGCATTTGAGCTGCACCTCGTCGAGCGAGCGCTGGGTCGCGCGGTAGCGCTTGGTCGTGATGCCCATGAACCAGAGTATGAGCGCGACGGCCACGGTCGTGGAGCACAGCAGCACCGCGCCTTCCCAGCCGTCGACCAGGAAGGCGGCCACGACGGAGCCGATGATGATGAACGGCGCGCGCAGGATGAGGCGGAAGAAGAGGTTCAGGCCGTCCTGGGTCTGCTGGGAGTCGTTGGTTATGCGCGTGACGAGGCTCGAGCGGCCGATGCGGTCGATGTCCTCGCGCGAGAGCGTCATCACGTGGCGGAAGAGGTCGTCGCGCAGCGCGGTGCCGAACTGCGCGGCCAGCTTGCTCGAGAAGTACTGCGCCACGATGGAGATGGCGTAGCAGAACACGGCGAGAAGCACGAGCGATCCCGCGTGCAACAGGATGTAGCCCGTGTCCGCGTTGGCGATGCCCACGTCGATGACCTGGGACATGACGATGGGGACGAGCAGCTGGAGTATCGCCTCCAGGCCCTTGAAGGAAGGGGCGAGCACGCACTCGGCGTAGTGCCCCCGCAGGTAGCGCCTAAGCTTGAACATAGAACTCCCGATACAGGTTATCGAAACGAAAAGGCGCCCGGCGCGGTGCCGGGAGGCCTCATAGAATCGTAACCCCTATTCGGTTAGGCTGCGGTAAATAAGGCTCGCGATAGCCTCTGGGGTCAGGCCCTGCTCGCGAAGCACCTCGTCGGCGTCGTAGCGGTCCAGGAAGGCCTTCGGCAGCCCGAGCGGGCACACGCGCACATCCCTGCGCGAAGCCAGCGCCGCGGCCACGCGCGAGCCGAAGCCGCCGTCGACGCAGCCGTCCTCGAGCGTGACGAAGAGCTCGACGCCCTCGTCGGCGAGCGCCGCGAGCCCGTCTGCCGGCACTGCGTTCGCGCGGCGCGGGTTGACGAGGGCGACCTCGATGCCCAGGCGCGACGCCTCGCGAGCGGCGCTCTCTCCCAGGCAGAAGAAGTCGCCGAGGGCGAGAATCGCCGCGCGGGCGCCGCGGGGGCGCCGAACGACGTCGAGCGCGGGGGCGGAGTAGTCGGCGAGCGGGTGAAACGAGGGGCGGTTGACGAGGGCGGCGGCCGGGACGCGGATGGCCACGGGCCCTGAGCCCTTCTCGCCCTCGGGGTCGCGGGAAAGCGACCAGTCGAGCATCGCGAGGTACTCCTCGGCGCAGGTGGGGGCCAGGTAGGTGAGGCCCGGCACGCAGCCCAGCATGGGGATGTCGAAGAAGCCCAGGTGCGTGGCGTCGCTCGTCCCGAAGACCGAGCAGCCGAAGACGAGCAGCGTCAGAGGGGCGTCGTTTAAGGCCATATCGTGCATGAGCTGGTCGAACGCGCGCTGCAGGAAGGTTCCGTAGAGGCCCACGACCGGCCGCGCGCCGGCCTTGGCAAGAGCCGAGGCGTAGGTGAGGGCATGGCCCTCGGCGATGCCCACGTCCACGAACTGGTCGCCCGCGGCCTCGCGGCGCTCGGGCCCGAAGCCCATGATGTAGGGCGTGGCGGCCGAGACCGCGACGACGCGGCGGTCGGCGGCCATGCGGCGCAGCAGGAAGCCGCCGGTGAGCTGGGCGTAGTCGCGCTCCTCCTCGTCGAGGGCGTGGGGGGCCGCGCAGCGTCGCTTCTCGCCCGTGGCGGCGTTGAACGGGCCGACGTGGTGCCAGCCCTCGGGGTCCTTCTCGGCCGGGTCGTACCCGCGCCCCTTGACGGTGTGCACGTGCAGGACCGTGGGCCGCGCGCATCCGCGGAGCTCGGAGAGGGCGTTCTGGAGGGCGCGCACGTCGTGGCCGTCCTCGAGGTAGCGGTAGTCGAGGCCCATCGAGCGGAAATAGTTGTTCGGGCAGGCGCCGCGGGTGGCGCGCAGCTCGGCGAGGTTGCGGTAGATGCCGCCGGCGTCCGGCGCGATGGACCACTCGTTGTCGTTGACGACGAAGATCATGCCGCCGCCCTGCTCGGCCGCCCAGTCGAGCCCCTCGAACTCGAGGCCGCCCGAGAGCGAGCCGTCGCCGATCACGGCCACGACGTCGTAGTCGTCGCCCATGAGGTCGCGCGCCTTGGCGAGGCCGCAGGCCAGGCTCGCGGCCGTGGAGGTGTGCCCCACGGCGAAGTGGTCGTGCTCCGACTCGCCCGGGTTCGTGAAGCCGCTCACGTCCTCGTAGGCGACCGGGTCGAGAAACGCCTCGGCGCGGCCGGTGAGCATCTTATGGGCATAGCACTGGTGGGAGACGTCGAAGACGATCTTGTCCTTAGGCGAGTCGAACACGCGGTGAAGGGCGACGGTGAGCTCGACGACGGCGAGGTTCGACCCCACGTGGCCTCCCACGGAGGCCGAGGAGTCGACGACGGCGCGGCGTATCTCTTCGCAGAGGGCGGGGAGGGATTCCTCGGAGAGGGCCTTCACGTCCTTCGGGCCCCTGATCTTCTCCAAGTACACGCGCTCCCCCTCTCGTCCGAATCGCGTAAGCAACGTTCCTAGCGTAGCAAGCTTGTGTAGTATACCTTGTCACTTTTCGGCGTGCAGCCGCCTGGGGTTGCCGACGGGTCCTGCGGATGGCCGTGCTATGGAGCTTGTGTTTTGACCAGTGCGAGAGTGTATTATTGCGCTGTTTTGTCTACCTGCGAAAACGTGTCTCAATTTTTTGAACCGCGTTTGAAACTATGCCAGCGCCGCGAAGAAGGGCAATACCATGCGCAAGATCGTCATCGTCGCCGAGACCGGCTGCGACGTTTCGGCCAAAGAAGCCGCCGAGCTCGGCGTCGAGCTCGTGCCCATGCACGTCTCCATCGGCCAGAAGACCGTCGACGACGGCGACCTTCCCCCGGCCGAGATGCTCGAGGAGTGCAGGCAGCTGGGCGTGCTCCCGCGCACGAGCGGCTGCTCGCCCGCCGACTTCGCCGCCGTGTTCGACCGCGTCCACGAGGAGAGCCCGGAGGCGCAGGTCCTCTACGTCGCGTACTCCGCGGTGACCACGTGCTCCTTCGAGTCCGCCCGCGCGGCGGCCGAGGGGCGCGACTATGTGCACATGTTCGACACGGCCCACGTGACCATCGGGCAGGGCCTCGTCGTTACCGAGGTCGCGCGGCATCTTGCGGAGAACCCGGGGATCTCGGTCGAGGAGCTCCAGGCGTGGGGGGAGGACCTTGCGCGGCGGGTGCGGATGGGGTTCATTCCCGGCGACCTCGGCTATCTTCGCGCGGGCGGCCGCCTTTCCAACGCCGCTTTCGTGGGGGCGACGCTGCTGCGCATCAAGCCGGTGATCGAGCTCGTCGACGGGCGGCTCGTCGCAACGAAGAAGCTGCGCGGGTCGATGGAGAAGGCGGCGGTCGAGCTCATCGACCTGCTTGTCGCCCAGGGCGACTACGACCGCGGGCTCGTGTATTTCGTGCGCTCCTGCGGCCTGCCCGAGTCGGTCCAGCGCGCCGCCGAGGAGCACGCGCGCGAGCTCGGGTTCGAGCGCTTCCGCTGGTACGACACGGGCAACGTCATCACCTCTCACTGCGGCCCCGGCTCCTTCGCGGTCGCGTTCGCGCAGAAGGCCTAGCTGCCCGGGCCTGGCCGGCCCCGCGCCCCAAAACCGCGCCGCGCAGCAACGAGAAGCCTCACCGAGCCCCGGAACCGCGCCGCGCAGCAACGAGAAGCCCCACCGAGCCCTGGAACCGCGCCGCGCAGCAATCGACTGTTGCTGCGCGGCGTCGATTTGGGGCGCCGGGAGGCCCGCCGTTGCTGCGCGGCGTCGATTTGGGGCGCCGGGAGGCCTGGCCCGCGTTGCTGCGCCTGTGGGTTTTGTGGCGGCCAGGCGCCCGGCCTGCCCGTCCCTTCTCGCCTGGCGAACCGAGGGTTCCGCACGCCGAATTGTGCTTCTGTGCTGCGGATTCGCACGTTACGGTGCGTTCCAACGTTTTGCGCAGGAACCCGTGGAAAGGGGCGCGTTATGAACCGTTTGCAGGACAAGGTCGCCGTCGTCACCGGCGCGAACTCCGGCGTGGGGGCCGCCATCGCCAGGCTCTTCGCCGCCGAGGGGGCCGTCGTCGTCATGTGCGCCCGGCGCGAGGCCGCGCTCGAGGAGGTCTCGGCGCAGATCCAGGCCGCGGGCGGCAAGACCTTCGTGATGGCCGCCGACATCTCCAAGCCCGACGACCCCGAGCGCCTCATGGCCGCCGTCGAGGAGAGGTACGGCCGTATCGACGTGCTCGTCAACAACGCCGGCATCCTCGAGGAGGGCCTGAAGCCCGTCGACCGCTTTACCGACGAGGACCTCGACCGCATCGTCGACACCAACCAGAAGGGGACGATGCGCTGCATGCGCGCTGCCTCCAAGCGCATGAAGACGGGCGCGAGCATCGTGAACATCGCGTCGGTCGCCGGCGAGAAGGGCTGCGGCGGCGCCGTGTACGTGAGCACGAAGGCGGCCGTCATCGGCGTGACCAAGCACACCGCGCTGCGCTTCCAGGCCGAGGGCATCCGCTGCAACGCCGTCTGCCCGGGCACGATCGTGACGCCGATGGTGGCGGGCACGACGGCCGCGGACATGGACCCCGACATGATGGGCGCCATGGCCGCCCACTCGAACCTCCGCACACAGCCCTGCATGCCCGAGGACGTGGCGAACATCGCCCTGTTCCTTGCGAGCGACGAGTCCCGCGCGCTCACGGGACAGGTGCTCGTGAGCGACTTCGGCGCCATGCTCTAGGGCCTTGCCGCGGGCTCGTGATAGGGTAGTGCGCATACGTAAGGCTCTGGGCGCAGGCTAGGGGGCAAGAGAAGACATGGTTCGCGGCGTCGGCATAGACCTGGTGGACCTCGACGAGTTCCGGGGCATCTGCGAGGGTTTCTCGGCGGACACGGCCACGCCCTGCCCCTTCGTCGCCCGGACCTTTACCGAGGCCGAGCTCGCCCAGGCGCGCGGGCGCCACGACGCCTGTCAGTACCTGGCCGGCCGCTTTGCCTGCAAAGAGGCGGTGTTTAAGGCCGTGGCGCCCCTGACCTGCGACGGGTTCGATCTGCGGCGCGTCGAGACCATCGACGCGCCGACCGGCCAGCCGGTCGTGACCATGGGCGGCGCCCTTGCCGACGTCTATGCCGCGGCGGGCATCTCCGAGATTCTCGTCTCCGTTACGAACGAGTCCGGCTTCGTCGAGGCCATCGCCCTCGCGCAGTAGGCGGCGGGAGTCGTTCGTTCCACGCTCTACGCAAATAGGAGCCGCCCGCCCTTCTTCCCATGCGAATCGCGCAGCGAGCGAGCAAAGCGAGCGCTGGGCAATGGGAAGAAGGGCGGGCGGCTTTGGCGTGAGCGGGGGCTGTCGCCCTGGCGGCCTACTCGGCCGCCGGCTTGGCGGCGTTTCGGGGCGCCGGCGCCTCGACCGGGTCGCCGTGGAGGGCCTTCTCGGGCGTGATGGGCAGCGTGCGCACGTAGTTGCCGGTGGCATGCGCCACGGCGCTCGCGATGGCCGGCGACGGCGTGTTGATGACGACCTCGCCGATGGACTTGGCGCCGAAGGGGCCGGTGGGCTCGTAGCTCGGCATGAACTCGACGCGGACGTCGGGCACGTCCATGCGGCTCGGGATCTTGTACTGCATGAAGGAGTCCGTGCGCATGCGGCCGCGGGCGTCGTAGCTCACGTCCTCGCACATGGCCATGCCGATGCCCTGCACCAGGCCGCCCTCGACCTGCACGCGCGCCAGGTTCGAGTTGATGACGGTGCCGCAGTCCACGACGGCCGCGTAGTCGACGAGGTCGTACTTGCCCGTCTCCCGGTCGAGGTCGATGGTGGCCACGGCCGCGATGAAGGGAGGCGGCGACTGCGGCTGGGTGTTCGTGCCGTGCCCCGAGAGCATGCCGGGGTTCAGCCCGAAACCGATAGCGCGGTTGGCCAGCTCGGCGACGGTCATCTTGAGCATGCCGTCGGAGGAGCAGACCACGCCGGAGTCGAACTCGACGTCCTCGACGTCAAGCTCCCACCAGCCCGCGGCGAGGCCGCAGATCTTCTCGCGAAGGTCGGTGGCGGCCTTTACCACGGCGCCGCCCGTCGTGTAGGTGCCCGACGACGCGTAGGCGCCCGTGTCGAAGGGGGAGGTGTCGGTGTCGACGCCCTTGGTCACCACGCGGTCGACGTCGCAGCCCAAGATCTCGGCCGCGATCTGCGCGAGGATGGTGTCGGCGCCCGTGCCCACGTCGGTCGCGCCGATCTTGAGCACGTAGAAGCCGTCGTCCTCGAGCGTGATGTCCACGTTGGCGATGTCGACGTTCGAGATGCCCGACCCCTGCATGGTGAGCGCCACGCCTCGGGCGCGCACGCGGCCGTCGGGCAGCTCCTCGACCATGGGCTTGCGTTTCCAGCCGGTGAGCTGCATGACGCGCTCGAGGCACTCGTCGAGGCGGCAGCTGCGCAGCGGCTCCTGCCCGAGCTGCCAGAGGGTCTCGCCGGACTTGACGATGTTCTTGAAGCGCAGCTCGCACGGGTCCATCTGGAGGATGTCGGCGAGCTCGTTGACGGTGGACTCGACGGCGAAGCAGCCCTGCGTGGCGCCGTAGCCGCGGAAGGCGCCGCCCGGCATCGTGTTGGTGTAGACGACGTCGTAGTGGAAGCGGCTCGCCGCGCGGTTGTACACGGGCAGGCTCTTTGCCCCGACGAGGCCGATCGTGGTCGTGGCGTGGTAGCCGTAGGCGCCGGCGTTCGAGAGCGCGTAGAGGTCGATGGCGGTGATGGTGCCGTCCTTCTTGGCGGCCATCTTTACCTTGAGCTTCATCTCGTGCCGGGAGTTCGAGCAGCTCATCGTCTCGGTGCGGGTGTAGATGCTCTTGCAGGGGCGGCCGAGGCGCCAGGCCGCGAGCGCGGCGAAGACCTCGCAGCAGCCGGTCTGCTTGGCGCCGAAGGCCCCGCCGACGCGCGGCTTGATGACGCGCACCTGGCTCTTGGGGATGCCGAGCGCGGTGGCGACCTGGCGGCGGATATGGAAGGGGACCTGCGTGGAGGAGACCACGGTGAGGCGCCCGAAGGCGTCCGTGTACGCGTAGCAGCGCATCGTCTCCATCATGGCCTGCTCGGCGGCCTGCGTGTGGTAGTCGCGCTCGAGCACGACGTCGGCCTCGGCGAAGGCGGCGTCGATGTCGCCGAACTCGATGCAGTCGGAGGCCACGAGGTTGCGCTTGGGGTCGCCCGTGCGGTCGGCGCCGTAGGCCCAGTCGTCCTCGTCGTGGATGACCGTCTGGTTGTCGAGGGCCTCGGAGCAGTCGAGGATGGCGGGGAGCTTCTCGTAGGTCACCTTGACGAGCTTGACGGCCGCGGCGGCCGCCTCCTCGGTCTCGGCCACGACGATGGCGACCTCGTCGCCGACGTAGCGGACGGTGGAGTCGAGGATCACCGTGTCGTAGGGCGAGCACTCCAGGTACGACTGGCCGGCGAGCGTGAAGCGGTTGTGCGGCACGTCGTCGGGGCCCCAGATGGCGACGACGCCGGGCACGGCGAGCGCGCGGGTCGTGTCGATCTTGGTCACGCGGGCGTGCGCCTGGCCGCTGCGCACCATCTTGACGACGAGGCAGTCGGCCGGCGCGAGGTCGTCGGTGTAGGCGGGCTTGCCGGCAAGAAGCGCGTAGGCGTCCTTCTTTACGGCGGGGGAGGAAAGCGAGCTGCCGCGGTCCTCCGAGGTCACGCCCTTGCCCGCGTTCTTGACCTGCTTCTCCATCTGGACGGCGGCCTCCGAGCGCTCGGAGAGCTTGCCTGCGGGGTTTTTGTGCCGCGCGAGGAAGCGCCGGATGGCGCGCATCTGGCTCGCGTAGCCCGAGCAGCGGCAGAGGTTGCCGGAGAGCTCGCGGCGGATCTCCTCGTCGGTGGCGTCGGGGTTCCTCAGGTCGAGCGCGAGGACGTCCATCTCGAGGCCGGGGGAGCAGAAGCCGCACTGCTCGGCGCCCTCCTCGGCCATGCAGCGGGCGAAGTCCTCGCGGGCCGGCCCCACGCCCTCGAGCGTGGTCACCTCGTGGCCGTCGACGCGCGCCATGAGCACGGAGCAGGAGAGCACGGGCTCGCCGTCGAGCCACAGCGTGCACAGGCCGCAGTTGCTCGTCTCGCAGCCGCACTTGACGGACTTGATGCCGTGCTCGCGGCACCAGGCAAAGAGCGTCTGGTCGGGCGCGTAATCGCCCGTGACCTCGCGCCCGTTGAGGGCAAACGTCATCTTCATTACTGTGAGATCCCCCTCGGCTTGTTGGCTTTGGCGATTGCCGCGAGCTCGTCCTCGACGCTCTGCTGCGCCGCGGCGGCGAGAACCGCGCGGCGGGTGAGGACCTCCGCGAGCTCGGCGCGGTAGTCGGCGCTCGCGCGGCGGTCGGTGCCGTAGTTGAGGTAGCGGGCGTTCTCGCAGGCGGCGGCGAGCTGCTCGGGCGTGAAGTCGCGCGGCAGCGCGAGGTCCTCGCCCTCGAGGAACTTGGCCTTCTTGGGCCGGGCGCCCACGGCGAGGCGCCACTCGCCGTCCCACAGCGCCGCGCAGACGTTGAGGGTCGAGAAGTCGGTGGCGGAGTTGCGCAGGCACTGGAAGCTCGCGCGGTAGTCGTGCTTCTTGACCACGATGCGCTCGAGGACGTCGCGCGCGGCGCCGCCGTTGACGAAGTCGCAGAACCGCATGGTGCCGGCGCCCGTGAACTCGACCCAGGTGTCCAGGGGGAGAAGCGCCGTGACGATGTCCGAGAAGCCCATGCGCGCATAGGCGGACCCGCCCACGGTGGCGAGGTTGCGGAACTGCGTGCCGATGATGTCGTGGACGCCGTCGGTGAAGACTCCGCGCGTCATGCGCTTGAAGGCGGCGTGGTTCTCGAGCTGGCCGAGCGTGACCATCGCGCCGATGACGAAGGCGTCCTCGGTCTCCTCGATCCGGTCGAGCCCGCAGCCCGCGAGGTCGATTCCCAGCGGGATGGTGCGGTCCGAGAGCCTGAGCCACATCATGCCGCCGATGACGGTGGCGAGTCGGTTCCCCTGCAGGAGATCGTAGGCCTCCTTGGTGGTGCCGGGGCGAGCATACTGCTCGAATTTGAGCACGATTCCTCCTTGGGTCGCGCACTGAACCTAAATAACAAGCTTTCAGTTTACAACAGGAAAAATGCGTGATACGGGGCCGAAACACGGACCTCGTTGCACTTTCTTGAGTGCAGCGCGCGGGCCGTCTCCCGGGAGCTATCAATCGTCAACTTGGCGTTTAGCTTCAACGCGTCACCGGAGTCCGCCGGGGGCCTGATATAAGGTTGCCCCAAGCGTTCACAGTTCGTCCATAATTCGTTAGGAGCACCATGGATAACGCTATGAAGAAGTACGTCGCCGAGTTCATCGGCACCTTTACCCTCACGCTGTTCGGCTGCGGAACCGCCGCCATCGCCGGTTCCGCCGTGGGCACCGTCGGCATCGCGCTCGCGTTCGGCCTCTCCATCGTGTGCATGGCCTTCGCCATCGGCAACATCTCCGGCTGCCACATCAACCCGGCCGTCTCGCTCGGCGTCTTTCTCGACAAGCGCATGAGCTCCAAGGACCTCGTCGGCTACTGGGTCGCCCAGTTCCTCGGCGGCATCGCCGCGGCCGCCGTTCTCGCGTTCATCATCGTCAGCTGCGCGGGCTCGAGCGTGGCCGAGCTCGGCCTCGGCTGCAACGGCTACGGCGACGCCAGCTCCATGGGCGTCTCGCTTCTCGGCGCCTTCGTGGTCGAGGTTGTCCTTACCTGCGTCTTCGTCATGACCATCCTGGGCGTCACCGCCGACGAGAAGCAGTCGCCGTTCGCCGGCGTCGTCATCGGCCTTACCCTCACGTTCGTCCACCTCTTCGGCATCGCGCTCACCGGCACCTCCGTGAACCCGGCCCGCTCCTTCGGCCCGGCCCTCCTCATGGCCGTCTGCGGCGGCTCCTCGGTCGCCCTCTCCCAGGTGTGGGTCTTCATCGTCGCCCCGCTCGTGGGCGCCGCCCTCGCCGCCGTCGTTTATCGCTGCCTCAACGGCAAGAACGACTAGCCTCGTCGCTTACTAGCGCAAGCAGGGCGCGCCCTTCCCTTGGGGCGCGCCCTGTTTTTGTGCGTCGCTCGGCTCGGCGAGAAGTGCTTCCCGGCGCCTTTCTCATCTCACGGCTCTTTGCGGGTAGCGTCCGGCGCCCTACTGCGCCGCGCCCCCGGCCTTGGCGCCGAGGAGCGCCGGCAGCTTCGCGAGGTAGCGCATGACCGTCTCGTGCTGGGGCGACTTGACGCCGTCGACCGAGGCGATGCAGATGGGGACGGCGATGCCTTCGGCGGGGTCGATCGGCCGAAGCGTCAAGGGGTTGCCCTCCTCGTCGCGCCATGGGTACATGGCCGAGAAGTAATATCCCTGTTCCTCCAGGAGCAGCCGGTTGCTCGCGTCGAGCGAGTCGACGGGGCGGATGTTCTTGATGAGGCCGGCGTCCCGGTACATGACGAGGATCGACTTGTTGAACGTGTCGTACCACGGCGACATCGCGGCCGGGTAGGCGTCGAGGTCGGCGACCGAGACGACCTGCTTGGCGGCCAGCGGGTGGTCGCGGCTGATCATGATCCCGGTAGGAAGCCTGCCCACCGGGGTGCACTTGACGCCCTCGCGCTCGAGGACGCCGATGGTCACGAGGGCGTCGACCGAGCCGCGGCGCATATCCTCGGCGACGGTCCGGGGGTCGACGGTGAAGTAGTCGACCTCTATGCCCACCCGCTCGCGGATAAACCTCGACATCGACTTGGTGAGCGTGTCAGACCCCTGGAAGGCCGGGGCGCACAGGGCGATGCGCAGGCGCGTGAGCCCGTCGCCTGCGCCCTCCGCCTCGCCGGGGAACACCTCGAGCTCGTGGAAGGCCGCCGCGGCCACACGGGCCTTCTTATAGAACGCGATCCCCGCCTCGGTGGCCGAGATCGAGCGTTTCTCGCGGGTGAAGAGCTTGACGCCGACCTCGCGCTCGAGGTCGTTTATCGCCTTCGACACGGCCTGGACGGTGACGCCCCGGCTCTTGGCCGCCAAAGAGAAGCTCGAGTGCTCGAAGGAAGAGACGAAGTACTTGACCTGGTTTATGTTCATGGGCTCTCCGAAGCCTTCGCCGTCGCGGCGGACCTGCTCCGACGTGTGCGTGGCGACCAAATCTTTCAACCAGAAGTTTAAAGCTCCTGAATAACGGCGGTCAACCTGAAGGCGGTCGCGTGTCGCCGGGCGCCGGGCGCCTACATGGCCGGCGTGTTTCCGTTGAGCGTCCGCCTGCGCCCGTGGTTTCCCGCGCGTTTCGATTTATCGGCAGCTTTACCAGCTAAAACACGACGTATGTTACTTAGCGCAACGTTTGTGTTTCGCCGCTCGCCGCCTCATACGTGCCGTTCGCCGGTCGCGCATATAACTTCAGCCATCCAACGGATTCGACGAAAGGAAGGCTGGATGGCAGCAACTCAGGCACAGCTCACCCGACGCTCGTTCGTGGGCCTCATGGGGCTCGCGGGCGCCTCGGCGGCCCTCGCCGGCTGCAGCGGCAGCGCCGTCGCCCAGGTGACCTCGCCCGACACCGGCGAGGCGTCCTCGACCTCCGACGGCACGGACGGCGTGTTCGGCGACACCATCAAGGTCGGCATTCTCCACTCGCTCTCGGGCACCATGTCCATCTCGGAGACCTCGGTGCGCGACGCGGAGATCCTCGCCATCAACGAGATCAACGAGGCCGGCGGCGTCCTCGGCAAGAAGATCGTGGCCGTCGTCGAGGACGGCGCCTCCAGCAACGCGACCTTCTCCGAGAAGGCGACGAAGCTGCTGGACTCCGACGGCGTCGCCACGGTGTTCGGCTGCTGGACATCGGCCTCCCGCAAGGCGGTGCTGCCCGTCTTCGAGTCGAAGAACGGGCTGCTCTGGTACCCCGTCCAGTACGAGGGGATGGAGTCCTCCAAGAACATCTTCTATGTGGGCGCCGCCCCCAACCAGCAGATCGTGCCCGCGGTCGACTACCTTGCCGAGCACTACGGCCCGCGCATCTTCCTCATGGGCTCCGACTACGTCTTCCCCCGCACCGCCAACTCCGTGATCAAGGCGCAGGCCGCCGCCAAGGGCTACGAGATCGTGGGCGAGACCTACACCCCCATGGGCCACACCGACTACGCCACGATCATCAACAAGATCCGCGCCGCCAAGCCCGACTTCGTCTTCAATACCCTGAACGGCGACTCCAACGTGAGCTTCTTCAAGCAGCTCAAGGACTCCGGCATCTCGTGCGACGACGTCATGACCTGCTCGGTCTCGGTCGCCGAGGAGGAGGTCAAGGGCATCGGCGCCTCTTACTGCGAGGGGCACCTGGTCTCCTGGAACTACTACCAGTCGACCGACACGGAGGCCAACCAGAAGTTCGTGGCGGCCTACAAGGCGGCCTACGGCGAGACGCGCGTGACCGACGACCCCATCGAGGCCGGCTACGACGCGGTCTACCTGTGGAAGGCCGCGGTCGAGGCCGCCGGGTCCACCAACGTCGACAAGGTCCGCGCGGCCGCCGGCGGGATCACCTTCGAGGCGCCCGAGGGCACGATGACCATCGACGGCGACAACCAGCACATGTACAAGCCCGTGCGCATCGGCCGCGTCAACGCCGACGGCCTTATCGACGAGGTCTGGTCGACGGGGGACCCCGTCAAGCCCGACCCGTACCTGAAGAGCTACGACTGGGCCGCTGGCCTTTCTTCCTAGGAGGTGTGACGTGGAAACCATCCTTATGCAGGTGTTCAACGGCATCAGCCTGAGCTCGATCCTGCTTCTGGCCGCCATCGGCCTGGCCATCACCTTCGGCCTCATGGGCGTGATCAACATGGCCCACGGCGAGTTCATGATGATCGGCGCCTACACGGCCTACGTCGTGCAGAACCTCTTCGCGGGCAGCCCGGCCTTCGGCGCCTACGTGCCGGTGGCCATCGTCGCCTCGTTTCTCGTGGCGGCGGCGCTCGGCCTCGTCCTCGAGAAGCTCGTCATCTGCCGGCTCTACGGGCGCACCGAGGACTCGCTGCTCGTGACCTGGGGCGTGAGCCTCATCCTGCAGCAGGCGGCGCGCAACATCTTCGGCGCGTCCAACGTCGGCGTCGAGGTCCCCGAGTACATGATGGGGTCCCTGCAGATCGGCGGCGTCTACCTGCCCTACACGCGCATCTGGATCCTCGTGATCGCGCTCGTCTCGCTCGCCGCGGTCTACGTGCTCATGTTCCGCACCCGCTGGGGCCGCAACATCCGCGCCGTCATGCAGAACCGCCAGATGGCCTCGTCGCTCGGCGTGAACACGCGCCGCGTCGACGGCGTCACCTTCGCCTTCGGCTGCGGCCTGGCGGGCCTCGCCGGCTGCACGCTCACCTGGATCGGCCTTATCGGCAGCGGCCTCGGCCAGAACTACATCGTCAACGCCTTCATGACGGTCGTCGTGGGCGGCGTCGGGTCCATCTTCGGCAGCGTCTTCGGCGCGGGCTTCATCGGCATCGGCCAGTCCGCCTTCGAGTTCCTCACGGACGCGTCCATGGGCCAGGTGCTCATCTTCGTCTGCATCGTGATCCTGCTCCAGTTCAAGCCCAAGGGCCTCTTCGAGACCCACAACCGCTCGCTCGAGGATTAAG
>CAVJHQ010000028.1:0-22585 GCA_963649365.1 Alloprevotella sp. | reverse complement strand
AAACCAAGGCCACGGAGGGCGCGTCGAGCTCCCTCAACCAGGCCAAGCTCTACCAGCTCGTGCTGTTCCCGTTTAACAACGGCGCCACGAACGTGTACTACGTCCTGCTCATGAACTACATCGCCTACTACGCCAACGGCGTGCTGGGCCTCGTGCTCGCGTTCGCGACCACCATGGTCACCGTTACGCGCGCGCTCGACGCCTTCATCGACCCGATCGTGGGCATGATGATCGACCGCACCGAGACCAAGTTCGGCAAGTTCCGCCCGTTCATGGTCCTGGGCAACGCGGTGATGATCGTCTCGTCGCTGCTGCTCTTCTACGGCACCCGCCTGATCCCCGCCGACGCCACCGCGGTCAAGTACGTGCTCTACACGGTCTTCTACATCCTGCTCATGGTCGGCTACTCCATCCAGACCTCCTGCACCCGCTCCGGCCAGACCTGCCTTACCAACGACCCGAAGCAGCGCCCGACCTTCACGCTCTTCAACACCATCGCCTCGCTCGTGGGCATGGGCGTGACCATGGCCGTGGCCTCCATCGTCGGCGGCAACGTCGGCTTCGGCACCGAGGCCTTCTTCAACTTCCTGATCCCGCTCGTGATCATCCTCTCCGCGGCGCTTACCGCCCTCGCCGTCATCGGCATCGCCGGCAAGGACAAGAAGGAGTACTGGGGCCTCGGCGGCAGCGAGGAGGACGATGAGGCCAACAAGCTCGGCATCAAGGACTACGTGCAGATCTTCAAGGCCAACAAGGAGCTCCAGCGCCTCATGGTCGCCGCGTCCGGCACCAAGTTCGCCTTCGCCGTGGCCACCAACACCTCGGTCGGCATCCTTCTGTACAGCTGCATGATGCACAACTACAACGGCCTCTACCTGCCGATGTACGTGATGGGCTACGTCTTCTCCGCGCCGTTCTTCATCGGCGGCCTCAAGATGAGCCAGAAGCACGGCCAGAAGAAGACGCTCGTGACCTTCACCTCGCTCGCGCTCGTGCTCTACCTGGGCGTCGTCATCCTGCTCGCCATGTGGGACCCGAACAACGCCGCCATGAACCTCTCGATCTTCTCCACCGAGGGCGGCTTCCACCTCACGCTCAACGCCTACACCGTGATCTTCATCGTGCTCTACGGCCTCGGCTACGGCGCGTACTACTCCACCGCCGACATGGCCATCCCGATGATCGCCGACTGCTCCGACTACGAGATGTACCGCTCCGGCAACTACGCCCCGGGCGTCATCGGCACGCTCTTCTCCTTCGTGGACAAGCTCGTCAGCTCGCTTTCCACGACCGTCGTCGGCATCGCGCTTTTGGCCGTGGGCCTGACCGAGCTGCCCGACACCACGACCGCCTACGCCTCCGGCATGAACTGGCTCACCATCGTGCTGTTCTGCGTGATCCCGATGATCGCCTGGGTGCTCACCCTCATCGCCATGAAGGGCTACACCCTCACCGGCGAGCGCATGAAGGAGATCCAGGCCGTGAACGCCTGCCGCAAGGACGCCATCGCCGGCGGCATGAGCGTCGAGGCCGCGCTCGACACCTACACCACCATGGACCAGGTGCCCGAGAAGTACCGCGCCGAGTAGCGCCGCCTGCCGCCGCTGCGCAGCCGTAACGACCCCTACCGCCCCGGCAACCATGCCGCCGGGGCGGTATTTTCTTTGCGCGGAGTTGCGGGGCTTTAGGGCCGTCGGCCGCAACCCTCACATGGCGGCCCGGAGGCTAGGGTAGGATAGACGGGTTGGAAAGAACCCTAGAGAAGGGCAGACATACATGACCAGACTCGCGATCCTCTTCGGCGGCATCTCCACCGAGCACGACATCTCGTGCAAGTCCGCCGACAACGTCATCAAGGCGCTCGACGGCCGCTTCGAGCTCGTGCTTATCGGCATCACGAAGGCGGGCGAGTGGCTCCATTACACGGGCGACGCGGCCGACGTGACCGGCGACTGGGAGAGCCACGACGTCGAGCGCGTCCTGCTCATGCCCGGCATGGGCGAGCACGCCGGCGGCTTCTTTGTCCTGCGTGAGGGCGAGGAGGCCCCTGTGCGCCTGGACGTCGACGTGGCGCTCCCCGTCATGCACGGCCAGGGCGGCGAGGACGGCACGCTCCAGGGCGCGCTCGAGACCTGCGGCGTGCCCTACGTGGGCTGCGGCGTCCTGGCAAGCGCCGTCTGCATGGACAAGGACGCCTCGCACCGCCTCGCGGCGGCCGCCGGCGTCCGCTCGCCCAAGTGCGAGGTCCTCTACCGCGGCGCGACCATCACCGACGCGCTCGCGGCCGTCAAGGCCTGCGGCGGCTTCCCCGTCTTCGTCAAGCCCGCCCGCGGCGGCTCTTCCATCGGCGTCTCCAAGGCCGTCGACGAGGCGAGCTACCAGAAGGCCATCGCGTCCGCCTTCGCGCTCGACCGCAAGGTCGCCGTCGAGGAGGCCATCGTCGGCGACGAGGTCGGCTGCGCGGTCATCGGCGACGCGGTCCACGGCGTGAAGATGGGCGAGGTCGACCAGATCGTGGTCACCGGCGACGGCTTCTTCCGCATCCACCTCGAGAAGAACCCGGGGCAGAACACCGAGCTCCGCTGCCCCTCCGACCTCGCTCCGGAGCTTCTTGCCCGCGTGCGCGAGGCCGGCGAGCGCGTCTACGAGGCGCTCGGCTGCGAGGGCTTCGCTCGCGTCGACCTCTTCGTCACGCCCGAGGGCGAGGTCGTCTTCAACGAGGTCAACTCCACGCCCGGCCTGACGTACTACAGCCGCTTCCCGCAGATGATGCGCGTCGCGGGCCACGAGCTCGGCGACGTCCTGGCCGACCTCATCTCCGACAAGCTCGCTGAGTAGGCCTTACGCGCCGACGGCCTCGCGGCAAGAAGAACGGGCTGCTCTCCGTTTGGAGGGCAGCCCGTTTTCTTGTGTCGGCGGGGACGCGGCGCGAGGCAAGCTCGGCCCTTCTTGCCCCTTAGTTCTCGAAGACGCCCTCGGTCCAGGCGGAGACGTCCTCGATGCGCAGGACGTTGGCAACCTCGGAGACGCAGGCGGCGTCGGCGAGCTCGGCCGCGGCGGCCTGCATGTTCTTCTCGACGGCCTTGTGGGTGAGGAAGATCACGGAGCAGGCGTCGCCGTCGGAGGCCGCGTCCTCGACCTGGTTGATGAGGCTGATCGAGATGTCGTTCTTCGCGAAGACGCCCACGACCTCGGCGAGCGCGCCCACGCGGTCGGCGACCTTGAGGCGGACGTAGTACTTGGTCTCGAGCTCGTCCATCGGGCGGATGGGGAGCGTCTGCTCGAAGGGCTCGGCCTCGGGCAGGGGCTCGGCGCCCTTGGAGATGGGGTCGGCCAGGGTCAGGATGTCGCCCACGACGGCGCTCGCGGTGGGGAAGGAGCCCGCGCCCGCGCCGTAGAACATGGTCTCGCCCACGGCGTCGCCCACGACGTAGACGGCGTTCATCGCGCCGGAGACCTTGGCGAGCTGGTGGTCGAGCGGGATGAGCGTGGGGTGCACGCGTACGTCGACGCCGGCGGGCGTGTTGCGCGCGATGCCGAGCAGCTTGACGGTGTAGCCGAGCGCGCGGGCCTGGGCGATGTCCTCGGCGGCGATGGTGCGGATGCCCTGCTGGAAGACGTCGTCGGTGGTCACGCGGGTGCCGAAGCCGATGGAGGCGAGGATGGCCGTCTTGCTCGCGGCGTCGAAGCCGTCGACGTCGGCGGAGGGGTCGGCCTCCGCGTAGCCCTTGGCCTGCGCGTCGGCGAGCACGTCGGCGTAGTCGGCGCCCTCGGACTCCATGCGGGACAGGATGTAGTTGGTGGTGCCGTTGAGGATGCCGGCGATGGTGAGGACCTTGTTGCCCACGAGGTCGCGCTCGAGGGTGCTCACGATGGGGATGCCGCCGCCGCAGCTGGCCTCGCACTTGAGCTGCACGCCGTTCTCGCGCGCCTTGCTCGCGAACTGCTCGACGTGGCGGCCGAGCAGGGCCTTGTTGGCCGTGACGACGTGCTTGCCGGCCGCGAAGGCGGCCTCGTAGATCTCGGTGGCGGGGTGGGTGCCGCCGATGAGCTCCACGACCACGTCCACGGACGGGTCGCCGACGACGTCGTGCCAGTCGGTGGTAAAGGCCTCGTCGGCGATGCCGCAGGCGCGCGCCGCCTCGGGCTCGAGGGCGCAGGCGCGCACGATGGCGAGGTCGATGCCGTAGTTGGCCACGTAGTCGTCGTGGTGGGAGAGGATGAGGCGCGCCACGCCGCCGCCCACGGTGCCGAGTCCGATGATGCCGACGTTCACGGTTCGCATGAGGTCTCCTTTGCTGTAACGGCCGCGCGGGCCTCCCGGCGGCGATGCACAATCACAGCGATTGTAGCCGAGGAGCCCGCGCGGTTGGTTTCGGGCACGTGTCGGCGTCTCTTGTCTGCGCGTCTTGCCGGCGTTTCTTGCCGGTGCGTTTAGATGACGACGCCGTCGCAGTGGTCGATCTCGTGCTGGATGATCTCGGCGACGTAGCCGGTGAAGCTGAAGGTCCGCTCGTTCCAGCAGTCGTCGAGGTAGCGTACCTTGATTCGGCGCCAACGCGTGCAGGGGCGGACCCCGTCGAGGCTGAGGCAGCCCTCCTCGGTCTGGTACTCGCCCACGCGCTCGAGGATCTGAGGGTTGTACATGAGCATGTGCCGCGCGCCGTTGGACACGACGATGATGCGCCTGCGCTCGCCGATCATGTTCGCCGCCATGCCGACGCACTCGTGCGCGTGCGCCGCGAGCGTGTCGAGGAGGTCCTGTCCGATGGCCGCGTCCCCGGGGTGGCCGGGCGTCGCGGGCTCGCTGGGCACGCGGAGCAGCATAGGGGATTTGACGATCTGGCGGATCATGTTCAGGGGCCTTTCTCGGCAGGAGACGATACCGAGGTATCATTCTTGCATTGACCGGCGCCCGCCTCGCCGTGAGTTTTGGTGAAGACGGGCCCTTACGGCCGCGCCCGCACAAGGCCGGGCCTCGCCGCCTCCCCAGCGAAAGGCATGCCATGACCATACCTGCAGACAACCTGTCCCGCCGCGGGTTCCTCGCCGGCGCCGGCACGGTGCTCGCGACTGCGACCGTCTCGCTCGCCTCCGGACCCGCGAAGGCGTTCGCCGACGAGGCGGGGCGGCTCGCGGACGCATCCGGTGACGACGCGGGCGGGACCGGCTCTCCAGCGCAGAAATCGGGCATCGCCATCGTGAGCACGAACGACGCGCACTGCGCTTTTGCGAGCAAGAAGACCGATCTCGGCTACGCAAAGCTCAAGGATTTCGTCGCCGACCGGCAGGCCTGCTACGGCGAGGGGAACGTCGTGCTCGTCGACGCCGGAGACAACGTCCAGGGCGACGTCATCGGGTCGCTCACCCAGGGCGAGTCTCCTGCTAAGGTTATCAAGTCCTGTGGCTACGACTTCATGACCTGCGGCAACCACGAGTTCGACTACGGCATGGAGAAGTTCTTCGCGCTGCGCCAGACGGAAGGGGCGGTCGACGGCGACTCCGCGGAAGAGGGCGTCCGCTACGTGTGCTGCAACTTCGTCGACGCCGACGGCAATCGGATATTCGACGCCTATCGCGTTAAGGAGTGTTCGGTGGCGGGCCAGGCGGTTCGCATCGCCTTCGTCGGCGTGGCCACCCCCTCGACGCTGACGTCCTCGACCCCGACGAGCTTCAAGGACAAGGACGGCAACCTCATCTACGGCTTCTGCGGCGACGAGAGCGGGCAGGCGCTCTACGCCGCCGTCCAGTCGGCCGTCGACGCGGCTCGCTCGTCTGCGGGCGGCGACGCCGACTACGTTGTGCTTCTTGCCCACCTGGGACAGAAGGGCTCCCAGCAGCGCTGGCGCAGCGACACGGTGGTGGCGAACACACACGGAATCGACGCGGTGGTCGACGGGCACTCGCACGAGATGTACGTCCAGACCGCGAAGAACGACCGCGGCGAGGACGTCGTCATTTCCCAGACCGGCACGAAGTTCCAGAGCTTCGGCTCGCTCGTCATCGACCCCTTTACCGGCGAGGTGAGCGTCTCGTTGACGGCCACGGGCGTGGACGCAGAGCTCATTGAGCGGTGGGACGGCTCCGACGAGGAGGTCGCGGCGCTCGTGTCCGAGCTCGAGAACGAGCTCCGGGAGATCACGAGCCAGGAGGTGGGAACGTCCGAGGTCTTCCTGCTCGCGCAGGAGGACGACGGCGTTACCTGGGTGGTCCGCAAGCGCGAGACGAACCTCGCCGACCTCGTGGCGGACGCCTTCTTCTATCACGCGACGAACAGCGGGAAGAGCTGCGACGTCGCGCTCGTCAACGGCGGCGGCGTCCGGGCGAACATCGCCAAGGGGAAGCTCACCTACGGAGACCTCGTCGCCGTGCTCTCGTTCAACAACCAGCTGTGCTCGCTCGAGGTCACGGGACAGCACCTGCTCGATATGCTCGAGGTCGGCGCGAGCCTGAGCCCCGAGATGCACGGGCGGTTCCTCCAAGTCTCGGAAGGGTTCTCGATGACCATCCGCACCGACATCCAGACGCCGATCGTGTTTTCGGCCGACGGCTCGCAGGTCGAGAGGATCGAGGGCGAGCGCCGCGTGAGGAAGGCGAGGCTCTACGGCAAGGCGATCGACCCCGCGGCGACCTACACCGTGGTCACCACCGATTACCTGATGACGCAGGGCGGCAATGCCATGCCCATTCCCGAGAACGCGGACCAGGCGGAGTTCCTGGGCACGGATATCGAGGCCCTGATCGACTACCTGAAGACGAACCTCAAGGGCGTGATCGGGCAGCGCTACGCGAACGTCGACGGCGAGGGACGCATTACGATTAAGGACACCTGGGGGCCGGAGGACGAGGAGGACGACTCGGGGTCCGGCTCGGGCGACGGGTCCGGCGACGATTCCGGCTCAGGCGCCGGCGGGAAGGGAGGCGGCACGGGCGGCGGATCCGGCGCGGAAGCCGGCGCGCCGGGCTCGCGGGGTGCCGGCCGGGTCCCCGCGACGGGCGACGAGGCCGGGGCCGCCGCTATGGCCGCGGCGGTTCTCGGGGCGGGAGCGCTCGCGGCATCGGGCGCACTCGGGCTCGTGGAGTAACTTTTCCCGGCGCTCGTCTTTTATGGCAACCTACCCTGCCTTTAGAGTCACTTTTGGAGCTCAAAGTGACTCTAAAGGCAGGGTAGGTCAGGTCGCAGCCCCTTTTTTGCGAAGAAGCGCCCCGGCCGAGGGCCTAGCGGTGCCCGCGGCGGCTGTTCGCGCCCTGGCGTCCCTGGGCCGCTCGGTTGCGGCCGGCGGTGTTCTGGGAGCGGCTCATGCCCCCGGGGCCGCCCTTCTTCCCGGCGTTGCCTCCCTTGCCGTAGCCGCCCTTGCCGGCGTCCTTCTTGCCAACGCCGCCCTGCTTGGAGCCCTTGCCGCCCTTAGCCGCGCCCCCGGCCGCGCCCGATTCCTTCGGCGGGTAGGGCCGGATGAGGCACTTGGGCCCGAAGCCGATGAGGTCGGTGCGGTGCGCCTTGTGCAGGGCCTCGTTGACGAGCTTCCAGTTCTCGGGCTTGCGGTACTGGATGAGCGCGCGCTGCATCGCCTTCTCGTGCGGGTCGCGCGGCACGTAGATGGGCTGCATGTTGCGCGGGTCGAGGCCCGTGTAGAACATGCACGTGCTCATCGTGGAGGGCGTGGGGTAGAAGTCCTGGACCTGCTCGGGCATATAACCCATGTCGCGCACGGCCTCGGCGAGCTCGACGGCCTCCTTCATCGTGGAGCCGGGGTGCGAGCTGATGAGGTAGGGAACCACGTACTGCTCGAGGCCGGCGGCCTTGGTGGCGCGCTCGAAGCGGCGGCAGAACGCGTCGTAGACGGCGCGCGGCGGCTTGCCCATGGCGGCGAGCACGGTGTCGCTCACGTGCTCGGGCGCGAGGCGCAGCTGGCCCGAGACGTGGTGGCGGATCAGCTCGTCGAGGAACTTGTCGGACTTGTCGGCCAGGGTGTAGTCGAAGCGCACGCCCGAGCGGACGAAGACCTTCTTGACGCCGGGGAGTCGGCGCAGGTCGCGCAGCAGGTCGGCGTAGGAGTCCTCCTCGACGACCATGTTCTTGCAGAGCTCGGGCCACATGCAGCGGCGGTTCGAGCAGACGCCGTATTTAGCCTGCTTGTCGCAGGCGGGGCGGCCGAAGTTCGCGGTCGGGCCGCCCACGTCGGTGATGTAGCCCTTGAAGCTCGGGTCGCGCGTGAGCGCCTCGGCCTCGCGCATGACGCTGTCGTGGCTGCGGACCTGCAGGACGCGCCCCTGGTGGAAGGTGATGGCGCAGAAGCTGCACTCGCCGAAGCACCCGCGGTTGGCAGCGATGGAGAAGCGCACCTCGTCGAAGTCGAACGCGGGGACGCCGCCCGCCTCGTCGTAGTCGGGGTGCCAGCCGCGCGCGTAGGGCAGCTCGTAGACGGCGTCGAGCTCCTCGGTGGAGAGGGGCGCCGAGGGCGGGTTCTGCACCACGTAGAGGTTGTCGGCGGGGTAGGGCTCCACCAGGCGCCTCGCCGTGATCGAGTCCATGTTCTCGTACTGGACGGCGAAGCTTCTCGCGTAGGCGGCGCGGTCGGCGCGCAGCTCGTCGTAGCTGGGAAGAAGCTCGTAGTCGTAGACGTCCGCGAGGTCGCGCGCCTTGTAGGCGGAGCCGGCGATCCAGGTGACGTCGCTCACCGCGACGCCGCCGTCGAGCGCGTCGGCCATCTCGACGATCGAGCGCTCGCCCATGCCGTAAAGCAGCAGGTCGGCGCCGGAATCGAGCAGGATCGAGCGCTTGAGGGAGTCCGACCAGTAGTCGTAGTGGGCAAGGCGGCGAAGGCTCGCCTCGATGCCGCCGAGCACGATGGGCTTGTGCTTGTACGTGCGGCGGATGAGGTTGGAGTAGACGACGACGGCGTGGTCCGGGCGCGCGCCCATGCGCCCGCCGGGGGTGTAGAAGTCCTTCGAGCGGCGCTTCTTCGCGACGGTGTAGTGGTTGACCATGGAGTCCATGTTGCCGGCCGAGACGAGGAAGGCCAGGCGCGGCTCGCCGAGGACGTCGATGCTCGCCGGGTCGTGCCAGTCCGGCTGGCAGATGATGCCGACCTTGTAGCCGTGGGCCTCGAGCTCGCGGCCGATGATGGCCATGCCGAAGCTCGGGTGGTCGACGTAGGCGTCGCCGCAGACGTAGACGAAGTCGCACTGGTCCCATCCGCGCGCCTCCATGTCCGCGCGCGTGGTGGGAAGAAACGCCTCGCGCCCCGGCCGGCCGGCGGGGACCTTGGGAGTGGGCTTGCCGCTGGCCGTAGGTTTGGCGGCGCCGGCCTTGGGGGCGCCGTGCTTCTTCGCGGCTTTCGGCGACGGCTTCTTGCCGCCGGCGTTCTTCTTTGTGGTTGCGGTCATGGGGCTCCTTCGCGTCGTCGCCTTCCATGGTAGCAAGCGCGGCGGGTTTGGCCTGCGTCGGGATTTGTGGCGCGCGCGTGGAGGGGAGGTGTTGGGAATGTGTACCTGACCTGCGCGTGATTGAGCGTGCGCGGGACGGGAACAAAGTAATTACCTTCTTTCCTTGTAGCCCCCGCCGCTCCCTTCCTCGGCGGGGGCTTCCTTTATGTCGCGGCGTTTTGCGCTCCGGATCCTCCCCACCAGCGAGCGTGCCGACCGTCGTGGCCCCTGGCCGCCGGCGCAACCCTCAACACCACGAGGGCCGACGTCGAAGAAACTCCGCCAACAACGCAGCGCGCCCTCCCGGCTCTCTCTTCACGCGAATCGCGCAGCGAGCGAACGCAGTGAGCGCTGAGCGTGAAGAGAGAGCCGGGAGGGCGCGCGGACAATCGATGACCTGCGGTTTATTCCACCCGCATGGCCCTCATGGCGTTGAGGATCGCGATGATGGCCACGCCCACGTCGCCGAACACGGCGAGCCACATGTTGGCCACGCCGAAGGCGGCGAGCACGAGGATCACGAGCTTGACCGCGAGCGCGAACACGATGTTCTCCCACACGATGCGCATGGTCTTTCGCGCGACGCGCTTGGCGCGGGCGATGTTCGACGGCTTGTCGTCCATGAGCACGATGTCGGCGGCCTCGATGGCGGCGTCCGAGCCCATGGCGCCCATCGCGATGCCCACGTCGGCGCGGGTGAGCACCGGCGCGTCGTTGATGCCGTCGCCCACGAAGGCCAGCTTGCCCTTCTCGCCCTCGTCGGCAAGAAGCGCCTCGACTCGCTCGACCTTGTCGGCGGGGAGCAGCTGCGCGTGGTACTCGTCGAGCCCGAGCTTCGCCGCGACGTCGGCCGCGACCTCCTCGCGGTCGCCGGTGAGCATGACGCAGCGGCGGATGCCCTCGGCGTGGAGGTCGGAGATGGTCTGGGCGGCGTCGGCCTTGACGGTGTCGGCGATGACGACGTGGCCGACGTAGGCGCCGTCGACGGCCACGTGGAGCATGGTGCCGACCACGTCGCAGGAGCGCGCGTCCAGGCCGTGGGCCGCCATGAGCTTGTCGTTGCCCACGAGGACCTCGTGGCCGTCGACCTTGGCCGTGACGCCGTGGCCGGACTCCTCGGCGGCGTCTGCGACGAGGGCCTGGTCGATATCCTTGCCGAAGGCCTTCTTCACGCTGACGGCGATGGGGTGGTCGGAGAAGGACTCGGCGTAGGCCGCGTTCTTGAGCACGAAGGCCTCGTCATGGCCGCCCTCGGGGTGGATGGCCACGACCTCGAAGGTGCCGTTGGTGAGGGTGCCCGTCTTGTCGAAGACGACGGTGTCGACCTCGGCCAAGACTTCGAGGTAGTTTGAGCCCTTGACCAGCACGCCGATCTGCGAGGCGCCGCCGATGCCGCCGAAGAAGCTGAGCGGCACGGAGATGACGAGCGCGCAGGGGCACGAGACGACGAGGAAGGTGAGGCCGCGCAGGATCCAGTCGGGCCAGGCGCCGGTCACGAGGCCGCCGATGAGGGCGAGCGCCACGGCCGAGCCGGTGACGGCGGGGGTGTAGACGCGCGCGAAGCGGGTGATGAAGTTCTCGGTCTTGGCCTTCTTCTCGCTCGCGTTCTCTACGAGCTCGAGGATGCGGCTCACGGTCGACTCGCCGAAGGGCTTCGTGGTGCGCACGTGGAGCACGCCCGTCATGTTGATGCAGCCCGAGACGACCTCGGCGCCGGCCTCGACGTGGCGCGGCACCGACTCGCCGGTGAGGGCGGCGGTGTCGAGCTGGGAGTCGCCCTCGGTGACGACGCCGTCGATGGGCACGCGCTCGCCGGGCTTGACCACGATGATGCTGCCGACCTCGACCTCGTCGGGGTCGACCTGCTCGAGCTGGCCGTCGCGCTCGACGTTGGCGTAGTCGGGCGCGATGTCCATCATGGCGGCGATGGACTTGCGGCTCTTGCCGACGGCGTAGGCCTGGAAGAGCTCGCCGACCTGGTAGAAGAGCATGACGGCCGCGCCCTCGGCCATGTGCGGCTCGGTGTCCGGGAAGAAGATCATCGCGAAGGCGCCGATGGTGGCGACGGCCATGAGGAAGCTCTCGTCGAAGGCCTTGCCGTGGCGGATGTTGTTCCAGGCTTTCTCGAGCACGTCGTGGCCGGCGATGACGAAGGGCACGAGGAAGAGCACGAAGCTCGCGTAGAGGGCGCCGGGCTCCCCGAAGACCGCGGCGAGGGCGCCGAGCTCGTCTGCGGCGTAGACCACGGCAAAGATGGCAAGGGCGAGCAGGATGCGATGAAGCTTGTGCTCCTGGGACTCCTTCTTGCGGCGCTTCTTTTTCTTCTTCGCGCCATCGGCTTTGGTGGACATGTCCTCTCCTTTGAATGTATGAACAATCCCTCATATGTGAGTCGGAAGAATGCCCGCCTTTGCTGACGGGCAGTAAAGCGCTGCTAGCGGATGATCTCGCAGTCGGGCTCGGCCTCGGCGGTAAAGTCGACCACGCGCTCGAGGACCTCGTCGAACTCGGCGTCGTCAGCCTCGAGGGTGAGCTTCTGGGTCATGAAGTTCACGGAGACGGACTTGACGCCCTCGAGCTTAGCCAGCTCGTCCTGCAGCTCGCGCGCGCAGTTGGCGCAGTCGATCTCGTCGAGCTTGAACGCTTTCTTCATGGTCGTTCCTTTCGGTCGGGGAGAGGCTCGCGGCCTGCTCCGCGCTTATTCGCAGATGTGGCTCATGCCTTGGTTGAGCATGGTGTACACGTGGTCGTCGGCGAGGGAGTAGAGGATGTTGCGGCCTTCGCGCTGGAACTTGACCAGATGCGCCTGCTTCAAAGTGCGCAGCTGGTGGGAGACGGCGGACTGGGTGGTCGCGGTCTCCTCGGCGATGTCGGCCACGCAGAGTTCGCGTCCCATGAGGGCGAAGAGAATCTTTATGCGCGTGGTGTCGCTGAAGACCTTGAACAGGTCGGCAAGGTCGTAGAGCAGCTCCTCGTCGGGCAGCTCCTCGGGGGCGGTGCCCACGGGGATGGGGCCTTTGGGTTCTTCGCACATGGTCGGTCCTCTCGGGGTCGGCGGATAGTGCTTGCCTGTCCACTTGATTATATGAGCACCCGTTCATACGTCAAGCACGAAATTCTTTAGTTTGACGAGCGACATAATGCATACTTCGGCCTCCAAGGCGCCGACGCCTTGTGGCGTGACGTTGCAAGGAATGCGCAGCAGGGGAATTTGGTCGCAACCTTGCCTTCCCCGAGCGTCCCGCCGGGCTTCGTGGGGGAGGGTTTTACACATCTCTGCGTCTTAATTCGAAGTTACCGAGTACACAGGCCTGATTCAAGGCATGGCCCAGTTGCTGACCTGCGTAATTAGCCGCAAGATGGCCGTGGCTACCTGGAAATCCCATGCAAGACGCAGAGATGCGTGAGTATGTCCCGGGCGTCGAGCTGCAGGGCGCATGCTCGGCCGGGCAGGGAGGCCATCTGAGTAAGAAAAAAGCACCCCGGAGGGTGCTTGGAGGCACTTTGTGTGGCTGCTTGGTCGGCGTGCCTTACGCCATGTGTCCTCGTCGGTCTCAGCGCGACCTACGCGAAGTCGACCTCACCGGTCTCCGCGTCCATGCCGTTGACGATGGCGAGGGACTCGACCTGGTAGCCGCGCTCGCGGAGCTGCTTGCCGCCGGGCTGGAAACCCTTCTCGATGGCGATGCCGATGCCCTCGACCACGACGCCCGCCTCCTCGCAGATCTCGAGCAGGCCGTTGAGCGCGCAACCCATGGCCAGGAAGTCGTCGATGACGATGACGTGCTCGCCGCGCTCGAGGAAGCGCTTGGCCACGATGACCTCGTAGACACGGCCCTTGGTGTAGCTCTTGATCTGCGTGCGGTACTGGTCGCCGTCGAGGTTCTTGGACTCGGTCTTGCGCGCGAAGACGACGGGAACGTTGCCGAAGTGGCGGGACGCGACGCAGGCAATGCCGATGCCGGAGGACTCGATGGTCAGGATCTTGTCGACCTGCTTGCCCTCGAAGAGGCGGGCCCACTCGGCGCCCATCTGGTCGTAGAGCGCGACGTCGCACTTGTGGTTGAGGAAGCTGTCGACCTTGAGGACGTTGCCCTCTCGAACAATTCCGTCCCTGCGAATACGGTCCTCGAGCTCCTTCATGCGCAACCTCCCAGGTGGTTTGGCGTAGGTGTCTGAAAAACGGTTGCACTCCATTATGCCGCGCAATGCGCCGTTGCCAACCCAAAAAGCGCCGTTCGCCGACAATTCACGGAGAAGCGAAAAATCTTGTATGCATTGACCTGCGGAAACGTTAGCCAAGCAGAACTCCAACGGATTAGCATCCGAGTGAGATTAACGATAAACGATAAGAAGTAATAAACTCTCGTTAAGAAGAACCTTCCACGGGAAGGAGGGCCGTCATGTTCAAGCTGGGAAGAAACCCGAAGCCGAAGCCCGAGCCGACCAGGGCCGAGGTGGCCGAGCGCATGCGCAAGTCGTGCGAGCACGTGCAGGGTTGGTTCATGTTCGGCGGCATCCTGTGCATCGTCCGGCTGTTCCTGTGCGCCTCGACGGTCAACTACTGCCTGCACGAGACGGCCGCCGCCTGCGGGGACGATTGGTGGCTCGCGCTCTGGACGATGGTCGAGGGCGTGGCCGGCTCGACGACCTCGAACGGCAACACCTGGGGCAACGCCATGACCACCATCGTGACCCTTGGTTTCTCCTCGACGCTGATGCTCGTCATCTGCGCCGAGGGGACGCGCTGTTTCAAGGCGATAGTTGAGGCGGGCACGCCCTTCACGCCCGATGCGGTCAAGCACATGAAGGCCATAAAATGGCTCGTCATCGCCCTTGTTCTGTACCCGGTCGTTCTCGCGCTGCCCGTGAACCTGCTCTGCCCTCCCAATGGCGGTCTTGCCCAGTTCGTGACCAACCAGGGGCACACGGTGGGCGCGCTCGACGTCATCGTGTTCCTCGTGGGTATGGCCGCGTTGATCAATGTTCTTGAGTACGGCTGCATCCTGCAGCGCCAGGACGACGAGACGGTCTGAGGTGCGCGCATGATCGTTTTGCGTCTCGACCGCGTGCTCGCCGACAGAAAGATGCGCTCCAAGGACCTTGCCGAGAGGATCGGCCTCTCGGAGGTCAACCTCTCGCGCATAAAGACGGGGAAGGTGAGCGCCATCCGCTTCTCGACCCTGGACGCCATCTGCCGCGAGCTCGGCTGCCAGCCCGGCGACGTCCTCGAGTACGTCGAGGACGAGTAGCGCGGTGTGCGGGGGGTTTCGGCGGGAGTTCGACGCGTCGATGAAGCGCTGGCAAGAAGCCCGCCGACCTACAGGTGCTTCTCGATCCAGGTGGCGACGCCGTCGTCGAAGACGGAGTCGGTAAGGTCGTCGGCCACGGCCTTGACCTCGGGGCTCGCGTTTCCCATGGCGACGAAGGTGAGCTCGCGGCCCGTCATGGAGAGGTCGTTGCCGGAGTCGCCGAACGCGACGGCGCGGGCGGGGTCGATGCCGAGGCGGCGGCAGAGCTCGGTCGTGGCGTCTCCCTTGGAGGCGTCGGCGCTCGTGAGCTCGAAGTTGACGGCGTTCAGGCGGGCGATGCCGACGCCGCCGAGCGCCTCGAGCCGCTCGGCGAGCTCGTCGGCGGCCTCAGGCGTGGGGAGCTTGCAGTCGACTTTGTCGAGCTGCTCGTCCGGGCGGGCACGAAACGCCTCGACGGCCGAGTCGACGGCGATGCCGCCGAACGTGCCCAAGAGCTCGTCGATAGGGTTGTCGGGGAGCTTCTCGCCGACCTCCGCGGACTGCTTCTTGAAGTCGGACGCCATGTGGGTGAGGTGGCGGCGCTCCATGAGCGAGGCCCGGTTGGTGTGGATGCTCGCGCTTCCGCCGAGCTCGTCCAGGCAGGCGAGCACCGCCTCGGCGAGCTCGCGCGAGAACCCGTGGGCGAAGTCGAGGTCGGAGCGACGGTATCCCGAGACGCGCGTCCCGTTGCAGGTGATGGCCCAGTCCATCCAGGGAGCGGCGGGAATCTGCTGCCCGAGCATCCACGCGGGGCGGCCCGAGGCGACCGCGATGGCCACACCGGCGTTGTGGGCGGCCTCGAAGGCGGCGCAGACGCGCGGGCTGATGACCTGGTTCGTCGGCATGCTGAAGACGGTTCCGTCGAGGTCGAAGGCGATGAGGTCGAAGCCGCGGGCGGGGCGGTCGGCGAGGGTGTCGTGGGCGGCGGATGCCTGGTCGGTGGTGCTCACGTGCGGGACTCCTTCTGTGCGAGATTTTTCGCAGTCGATTATGCCGCGCACGCGTGAGCCGCGGCAGCGACGGGCGAAAACCCGGCGAAAGTTCTCAGAAGCGGGTAAAGGGCGCGGGTCTGCTCGCTAGACGGCGACCTCGCCGGTGCAGCGGGCGAGAAGCGCCTCGCGGTCGAGGATCTCGACCCAGCCGCGGTGCGTGGCCACGACGCCGGCGTCGGCGAGCCTGCCCATGAGGCGTGCGACGCTCACGCGGTTCATCGCGAGGATCTCGGCAAGGTCCTCTTGGCTGCAGTCGATGCGGCGGCCGGCTCCCCGGCCGGCGTCGCCACCCCGCCCGCCGCCGGCGCTCCGCCCGCCCGCGGCGTCTCTTGCCAGCAGCTCGAGCACGTTGCAGAGCTTGACCAGGGCTTCGTTTCTTTCCTGGTGGGCGGTCTCGAAGATGAGCAGGTTGATGTAGCGCGCGTAGTTCTCGAACATGGCCGAGCCTATGGCGGCGTCGGCGCGGGCAAGGGCGAGAAAGTCCGCGCGGCTGAACTCGAGCGTCCTCACAGGGCCCATCGCCTCGGTGACGATGGAGCGCTCGATGGCGAACTGCGACTCGTGGCACCCGGGAAACACCATCCCGGCCCCGTGGTAGAAGAGCACCTTGGCGCGCCCGTCCTCGTTGATGAACGACGTCCGCGCGACCCCCTCCTCGATATAGTGCACGCGCTCGATGAGGTCGCCGGGCCGCCAGAGGTATTCTCCGCGGGAGAAGCGCCGCTCGACGTGCGGGAGCTCCTCGAGCTTTCCCAGGAACGGCGAGAAGTCGTCTTTGTACATATAGCGGGGAACGAGCAAGGGATCGCCTTTCTCATCGGGTGGTCGCGCGCGGATGTCGTTAGGCGGCCGTCGGCGAACCGTCGTTGCCGCGCTACCGTCGCGGCGGCATCGCGGCGCAACCCAAAAAATACACCCCTGTGTAACCCAGGCTACAGAACGAATCGGCGGCGTGCGCGATTCTGTGGCCAAGAGAAGCGACCGCAGCGGGCGTGGGGCCCGCCACGGCCGCGCAACCGGCCTTCGGAGGGGATGCGCATGACCTGGAACACGTACGGCGACCTGCTTAAACCCGCGAGCATCGGGAGGATGCGGCTCAAGAACCGCATCTGCATGGCGCCGATGGACTTCAAGTACTTCACGGGCAACTCGTTCGACTCGACGCTCACGTACCGGCATGCCAAGGTGTTCGAGTCGCGCGCCAAGGGCGGCTGCGGGCTTATCTTCACCTGCGCGGTCCAGGCTGAGCGCGAGGTCATGCCCTACCCCTACGACATGCAGTTCCCGCTCATCGACCGCGACGAGCGCATCAAGGAGTTCGCCGAGGCGGCCGACATGGTGCACGTCTACGGGGCAAAGATCGGCTGTGAGCTCACCATGGGGTCGGGGCGCTACTACGACACCCCGCAGCCCGGAATCGACGCCGTCGCGCCCTCGGAGTGCCAGACCCAGTACGACCCCAGCCTGCGCGCCCGTGAGATGACCAGGGCCGAGATCGCCCACATGATCCGCACCTACGCCGCGGCGGCCGGCCGCCTGAAGCGCGCCGGCTTCGACTGCCTGCTCGTCATGGGCCAAGGCGGCTACCTGATCAACCAGTTCCTCTCGCCGGCGTGGAACCGGCGCGTCGACGAGTACGGCGGCACGCCCGAGAAGCGCATGCGCTTTCTCATCGAGACGCTCGAGGCCGTGCGCGCCGAGGTGGGGGAGGGCTACCCCGTGATCCTCGGCGTGAACATGGACGACCTGCTCCCCGCGGGCGTGGCGCCGTGCGCCGGCGTGACGGTCGACTACCAGGTCGAGGTGGCGCGCGAGCTCGAGCGCCGCGGCCTCGTGGACGCCTACCAGCTGCGAATCGGCAACTACTACGACCAGGCCGACATCGTGCCGTCCTGCTACCACGACAACACGCCCTACGTCGAGAACTTCGCGCGCTTCAAGGCCGGCGTCGAGAAGCCCTGCATCTTCGAGAACCGCCTGGACGACCCGACCAGGATGCAGGCCATGCTCGAGGCGGGCGAGGCCGACTTCTTCAGCCTCGGTCGCATGTGGATAGCGAACCCGGACCTGGTGGAGCGCTATGGCCGTGAGCTCCCGCGCCGCCAATGCCTGCGCTGCAACTACTGCCTGCACACGCTGTGGGAGGGCAAGGGCGCGAAGTGCGCCGTCAACGCGGAGCTCGGACACGAATTCGAGGGCGGGGTCGCGCCCGCTTGCGAGAAGAAGCGCGTGGTGGTGGCCGGCGGCGGTCCCGGCGGCGTCGAGGCGGCGCTCACGGCCGCGCGCCGCGGGCATGAGGTGGTGCTGCTCGAGCGCGAGCGCGAGGTCGGCGGCAAGCTCGGCATCGTGGCGGCCCCGTCCTACAAGAAGCAGTACCTGGCCTATCGCGACTACCTGCGCTTCGAGCTCGCGCGCTCGGCGGTGGACGTTCGCACGGGCGCCGAGGCCACGCGCGAGTCCGTGGCGGCGCTTGCGCCGGACGCGGCGATCGTGGCCGTGGGGGCGACGCCCATCGTGCCGCGCGTGCCCGGCATGACCGAGGCGCTGGCCTCGGGCTTCGCCCATGTGGCGGACGACGTGCTGAGCGGGTCTGCGCAGGTGGCGGGCACCGTCGCGGTCATCGGCGGCGGCCTCGTGGGCTGCGAGACGGTGAGCGTGCTGGCCGACGCCGGCTGCGCCTGCCATCTGGTGGAGATGCGCGAGGAGGTGCTTCTCGACGCGAGCTACGTGACGCGCGGCGAGCAGCTGGCCACGCTCGCGGCCACGGGCGCCCAGGTCCACGAGTCGACGTGCCTGACCGGCGTCGGCGAGGGCTTCATCGAGGTCGAGGTCGCGGGCGCCGGCGGCTCGAAGGCGCCGATGAGGATTGCGTGCGACGCCGTCGTGGTCGCTGTCGGCTACCGCAACACGAACGCGCTCGCCGACGAGCTGCGCGACGTCGTGCCGGAGGTTTACGAGATCGGCGACGCCGTCCGCGCGCGGAAGATCGCGGCGGCGGTCGAGGAGGGCCACGTGATCGCGGCCGGGCTTTAAAGCACGGCAACCAACGGGTACCCGGGCCGCGGAGCGCGGCCCCAAGGATAAGGAGGAAAGCATGGACCACAAGAAGGTAGCGGCAAAGATCTTGGAGAAGGTGGGCGGCGCGAGCAACGTCAAGGCGTCGACGCACTGCGCGACGCGGCTTCGCCTCACGCTGGCGGACGAGTCTCTTGCCAACGACGCCGAGGTCAAGGCCATCGAGGGCGTTATCAACGTCGCGCACGGCGGCGGCCAGTACCAGTGCATCATCGGCGCCGAGGTGCCGGGCGTCTACGCCGCGCTGCAGGAGCTTCTTCCCAAGGACGCGGGCGCGGGCGAGGCGGCCGCCGACGACGCGGGCGACGTGCCCGGCGCCGCCCCCGCGAAGAGGCGCGCCCTCGACGTCGTCTTCGACTTCGTGAGCTCGGTCTTCACGCCGATCCTGCCCGCCATCATCGGCGCCGGCCTCATCAAGTCGATCCTGGCCATCGCCGTGCTGCTCGGCATCTCGGCCGAGGACACCACGTACGTCTTCGTGAACCTCATCGGCGACGCGCCGCTCTACTTCCTGCCGGTCATGCTCGCCTACACGGCGTCGAAGAAGGTCGGCTGCAACAGCTTCCTCGCGGTCGCCATCGCGGGCGCCATGCTGCACCCCACGTACACGGCCATGATCACCGACGCCTTCGCCATCAACTTCTCGTCGATGTTCGGCCTGCCGGTTACTCTTGCCACCTACAGCTCCTCGGTCATCCCCGCGCTGCTCATGGTGGGTGCGCTCTTCTGGGTCGAGAAGGCCTGCGACCGCTTTATCCCCAAGCTTGCGCGCTTCTTCTTCAAGCCCGTGGTCTGCATGGTGCTCGTTGGCGCGCTCACCTTCGTCGTGCTTGGACCCCTCGGCTTCCTCTTCGGCAACTTGGTCTCCGCGGGCCTCGACGCGCTCTCGACCTACGTGCCGTGGCTCGTCCCGACCGTGGTCGGCGGCATCTTCCCGCTGATGGTGACCACGGGCATGCACTACGGCATCGTGCCCTTTATGATGCAGTCCATCGCGGCGCAGGGCTTCGAGCAGATCTGCTGCCCGGGCAACCTGCCGTCCAACATCGCGCAGGGCGCGGCGGCGCTCGCCGTCGGCCTCAAGAGCAAGAAGGTCGAGCTCAAGGAGACCGCCATCACCGCCGGCGTCACCGCCATCCTCGGCACGACCGAGCCTGCGCTCTTCGGCGTGACGCTCAACTTCAAGAAGGTCCTGACCTGCGTCATGATCGGCGGCGCGTGCGGCGGCTTCTACTCCGGCATCACGGGCGTGAAGTGCTACGCGTTCATCTCGCCGGGGCTTCTTTCCATGCCCGCGTTCATCGGGGGCGACGGCATGGGCAACTTCATCAACGCCTGCATCGCCGCCGTCATCGGCTTCGTGGTCACCTTCGTGCTCGTGTGGGTCTGGGGTTACCGCGACGAGGACGCCGGCGAGGCGGCCGAGGGCCGAGAGGCTTAAGGCCATGCGCCACAAGTGCAAGGTCACGGTGCTCGAGACCACGGTTCGCGAGGACCTGCAGCGTCGCTACCTGGCCGATCCCGCGAGCGGCCCGTGCCCTTTCTTCAAGCCGGGGCAGGAGATCTGGTTCGAGCGAACGGCCGAGCGCGACGACTTCTACCACCTGGCGCAAGGTCGCTTCTGCGGCGAGGCGTGGGACGCCGTGAGCCGCTACGTGTACACCGCGCTGCAGGGCGGCTCCATCATGCACGGCTGGACCAACGACGAGCGCATGATGATCGCGTGCTGCAACGACGGGACGCGGCCGGTGATCTTCCGTATCGAGCGCGTGGACGAGCCCGAGAACGAGGCCGAGCGAGAATGGCTGGCCGCGCAGGACTTCCGCAACGGGCCGGAGGACGCGTACACGGGGTAGTTACGGGCGGGGCACCGGCGGCCTTGTCGCTCGGGCCGGAGGGCGAATGCGTCGAGGTGGCGTTTCCGTTGAGGTGGCGTTTCCGCCGAGGTGGCGCCACCTCGGCAAGAAACGCTTCCAGGTGGTGCGAAATACGCCGTTGGAGCGCTCCAAGTGGTGCCCCAAACACCACCTCGACGAATATCGCCTTCAGGTGGTGTCCCAAACACCACTTCGAGCAATATCGCCTCCAGGTGGCGCCACCTCGGCAAGAAACGCCTCGAGGTGGTGCGAAAACCTGTGGATAAGCGCTCCAGGTGGTGTTTTGAACACCACCTGGAGCGCTTCAAGTTTCCTGGCGCGTGCGCGGCGGGGGGCCATCGCGGCGGGCCCGTTATAGCGACGCCGGCGCCGACGGCCCTTCTCGCAAGGTGAAGAGAAGGTCTTGCGCGCGCAGCATGGCCTCGCTGGGCAGCACCTTGGAGAGCGCGTAGGCCGCGCGCATGTCCGCGGAGGGGATGCAGATCGAGCGGCCCTTCTTCGCGGCGGCGATTCCGCGCGAGACCGCGCGACCTACATCCTCGAAGCCGATGCTCGTCATGCGGCGAACGGCTTGGGAGTCGCCCGCGCCGTCGAGGAAGCGCGTGTCCATGAACTTGGGGCAGAGCGCCGTGGCGTGGATGCCCGTGCCGCGCAGCTCGTAGTCGAGCGTGCGCGTGAGGTCGAACACGAAGCTCTTGGTCGCACAGTAGACGGAGAGCTCGGGCTGCGGCATGAGGCCTGCGACCGAGGCGAGGTTGACGATGCGCGAGCCGGGGCCCATGTGGGGGAGGGCGGCGGAGATAAGCGCCGTGAGCGCGACGCAGTTGAGGCGCACCATGGCCACGTTCTCCTCGCGGCTAATGTCCCATAGGCGTCCGAAGCGCCCGAAGCCGGCGGAGTTGACGAGCCAGGTGACCTGCGCGTCGTTCTCGTTGGCAAGGGCCGCGGCGATGGTGTCGACGGACGAGTCCTCGGTGAGGTCGAGCGGGAAGGTCCGTGCGCGGTGCGCGCAGCAGGCGGCCGCCTCGGCGAGCCGCTCGGCCGAACGCGCGACGAGCCACAGCTCGTCGATCACGCCGCCCGCGCCCGCGTCGAGCTGCCGCACGAACTCGCGGCCCACGCCCGAGGACGCGCCCGTGACGATGGCGATTTTCTTCTTGCCGTTGATTTCGCTCATGCCGCCTACCCGCCTTCCGTCGCCTACAAAGAAAGGGTGCCCCTGCGTGCGTGGGGCACCCCTGATGGTAACGGTTTCGCCCCTTCTTGCCCCCGTCCCCAAGTTCGGAAGCCTTCCAAAGTTGAGAAGGCTTCCGAACTCTAGTTAGATAACGTATATCCGCAGGTAAGAAGGTCGTCATGAATTCGCAACCCGCCCCCTCCGAGTTTGGAAGACTTCCGAACTCGGAGTGCCACTGCTGCTGAAGCGGTTGGCTAATATAGCTGTGGTCATATGCGGATGGGCCAACTGCTTCGCTGAATTCTCAGGATGGATGCTGGCGGGACTTATGTGATGATTGCTCACCGGCCTTTTGGCCGGGGGCGATCATCACATCGTGTCTTGCCGGCCTTCCAATTCCCCAGTTGGTACAATGTTGATCTGCTTTACCATCGCGCAGGCGTCGTCTTGCCGGCCTTCCAATTCCCCAGTTGGTACAATCAAAGACCTGGTCGTGTACACCTACACCCGGTCTTGCCGGCCTTCCAATTCCCCAGTTGGTACAATGGTCAGCTATACGACAGGCTAAGGAGAGAGGTCTTGCCGGCCTTCCAATTCCCCAGTTGGTACAATCATCGGCCAAGGCCCGCAAGGCCCGAAGGGGTCTTGCCGGCCTTCCAATTCCCCAGTTGGTACAATTACAGAAGGTGGCGGAGTCCCAGGCACTGCGGTCTTGCCGGCCTTCCAATTCCCCAGTTGGTACAATGC
>CAVJHQ010000027.1:0-22882 GCA_963649365.1 Alloprevotella sp. | reverse complement strand
GTCCTGCAGTCCGCCGGCGCCGCCTCCGACGTCTCGATGGTCAGCTTCTCGCTGCTCACCTTCGCCCTTTCCGTCGGCTTCATCATCGCCGCCCTCGTGGGCTTCAAGTTCCTGCCCGACCACGAGATCGCCGCGGCCACCGACGAGCAGAAGGCCCGTCGTGACGAGGAGATCGTCACGATGAGCAAGGGTCAGGAGACCCTCACCGTCGTGCTCTTCTTCGGCACCGTCGTCTGCATGATGTTCATGAACGTGCTCGGCAACCTCGCCTACGTGCTCCCCGGCATCGCCGCCTTCATCCTCATGCTCGCCGGCGTCGTCACCTGGAAGGAGTTCCGCGACGGCATCTTCGCCCCCGTCGTCCTCATGATGGCCGGCGTCATCCCCGTGGCCAACGCGCTCGCTGACTCCGGCCTCACCGCCCTCATCGGCAACGCCGTCGCCGGCGTCGCGGGCGGCATGAGCCCGTTCCTGATCGTCTTCATCTTCTCGATCCTGACCTCGACCTGCGCGACCTTCACCGGCTCCAACATGGGCTCCGTGTACATCTTCGCGCCTATCGCCGTCGCCACCTGCATGCAGCTCGGCGTTTCCCCGCTCGCGGCTGCCGGCGCGGTCGTCATCTCCGGTTGGCAGGGCGGCTACATGCCCGTCGATGGCCTGCCGGCCATGATCTTCGGCATGGGCAACTACAAGCTCAGCGAGTTCTGGAAGTTCACCATCCCGATGTACCTCATCCGCATCGCGGCCCTCTCCCTCGGCGCCGTCCTCATCTTCCCGATGTAGGCCAGCACCTTCGGGTCGAAGCGCTGCCCGTCTATCCGACGAGGCGGGCGGCGCTGGCAAGGCCGCTTCGCTCGCTCCCTCGTGCGTGAGCGGTTTTGCCAGCGCTTGTTTTGCCGGATCTCGAGTCAGAGGAAAGAAGGGCTCCATGTCGTTGAGCGAGTGCTTTTGCCATATCTCCGCCAAGGCCGGGGCCGATCCCGTGAGGCTCGTCTTTTTGTGCGCTCCCGCGGACGAATGCCCGACGGCCCGCGCGGCCGAGGAGTTCGCGAGGCGCAGCGGCTGGCTCGACGCGGTCGAGCAGGCCGGCGCGGCGCTCGTGGCGCCGGCCTCGCCGGGCGGGTGGCCCGAAGAGCCGGGCGACCTTCTTCATGCGCTGTACGCCGAGGTCAGGAGCGCGTTTCGGGTCGCCGATGGACGTGGCATCCCGGGGAAGAACGACGTCGCCTGGCTGTGGGAGGTCCTCATCGGTCTCGTGGGCTATGGGGACGGGGCGACGTATGTGGCCGACTACGTGGCCGAGCATCCGAGCTTCGCGGCCGCGAGCGTGATTGTCGGCGGCGATATGTCCGCGGCCGTGCCGCTCGACGCCCCCTCCGACCACTGGTTCGTCGCCCAGCCGTCCGAAGGGTACCGCGCGCCTGCGAATAAGGACGTGCCGGTGGCCGTCTGGCTTGTGGGCTCCGCCGCCAAGGGGCGCGCGGCCGAGTCGTTCTGCGTGCGAGGAGCGCCTGAGGGATGCGTGCGCGTCGACGAGGCCGACCTGTCGCTCGGATCTGGATTCGCCGCCCGTGCCCTCGACTACCTCTCGCATGTGATTCGCTGGAAAAGCGGTCCGGACGGCCGGCTTGCCTGGCACCACACCAAGGACGAGTTCCTGGCCGGGCCGGCGTACCGGCATCGCAGGGTCGTTCTTCGCGGCGTCGAGTACCCCTATGCCGTGTACCTTCCCCGCGGCATGAGCGAGGAGGACGCCCGGGGGCTGCCGCTCGTGCTCTCTGTTCACGGCCGCGGCGAGCCCGCGTGGGTCTTCTCGGACAAGAACGGCTGGGAGCGCCTGGCCGACGAGACCGGGGCCTTTGCGGTGGCGCTGCCTGACTCTCCCGGCAACGTCTGGATGGACGCTCGCGACGACGGCGCGGCCGGGGCGATAGCCGCGGACGCCGTGGCCGCCTTCGGCCTGGACGCCTCGCGCGTCTACCTGACCGGCTTCTCGAACGGCGCGGTGTATGCCTGCCAGCAGGCGAGCGCGTACCCTGAGCGCTTCGCCGCGGCATCCGCCTGGAACGGGCCTTGCCTCGACGCGGTCGTCGCGGGCGGCTTGGGCGACTGCGTGTTTGCCGACGGGTTCTCCGAGGGCGACGCCGAGATGCCGTTCTGGATCTGTTGCGGGGCCGCGGACGGGGCCATGTGCCGCGACCACGAGGGCGACCTCGCGTTCGTGCTCGGCCCCAACGGGTGCGACAAGGAGCGTTTTGTGGTCTGGGACGGGAGCAACCGCTACCTTCCCGAGCTCGGCTACGAGGAGAGCGGGCGGATGGAGTCCCGCGTCTATTTTGACGAGGACGGCTCGCCGCGCGTCGGCCTCACCGAGGTCCGCGACCTGCCCCACGGGGCCATTGCGGACGAGGCGCGTGCCGCCTGGGAGTTCATGAGAAGGTTTCGCCGCCCCCTGGGCGCAAAGAGCGTGGAGGTGCTCAAGCCATGAGAAACGATTACGAGCCGCTGGTCCAGCGTTCCGCCCTTGGCGGCTCGCTGAAGCTAGAGACGGTGAGCGGGCTGACCTCCGGGGCCCTGAACCCCGAGAACAACGTCGAGGTCAAGGCCGGCTCCGACCGCGCGATGCTCGTGTACGCGCCGAGGTCGGGGTGTCCGCACCCCAAGCAGACGCAGGTCCTCATGGTCTTGAGGAGCGAGCCGGGCGAGAAGAGCGCCGATCGGCTCCTGGGCTCCCTGGGGCTGGCGCGCCTCGCCGAGGACCGTCACTTCGTGGTCGTGTTCCCGGAGCCGCCGGCGGACGGATGGAACTATGCCGGCGACCCGGCGCGCGAGGACGACGCGGACTTCATCGTCCGCTGTTTCGCCGCGCTGCCCGGTTCCGCGGCCGGCGTGGCAGGCTTCAATGGCATGATCTTCCACCTTGCCTGCGATTCCGCGTCATCCGCGATGGCCGTGAGGATCGCCGCGACGCGTCCCCTTGACGCCGCCGCCGTCATGGTCGGCGCCCTTCCCGAGGGCTTCTTGCCCCCGGAGCCGAAGGCGCCACAGGTCGCTTGGGCCTACGAGCGCGACGAGGCGCTTGAGGCGTGGCTCGCCGCCGCGGGCACCCCTGTCGCCGGCGTGTCCGATGCCGGGCTCACGGCCGAGGAGGTGTTGCGCGCCTGGGAGCGGATGTTCTCGACGACGCGTCGCTGGCGCAACGACGTGTTCGGGACCTACCGGCCGCGCGTCGACTTCGCAGGCGAGGGGTACGCGGCGCATGTGGACGACACCTCGCTCGGGCTTCCCGACGGCCTGCCGCGGACTTGGCACGAGCTCGTCCCGGCGAGCGTGGCCGAGTCTCCCGGCCCCGCGCCGCTCGTTATCTATCTGCACGGCATCAACTGCTGCGGTACCTACGGCGCCGAGCAGAGCGAGTGGGGGAGTCTGGCTGCGCGCGACGGCTTCATGGCGGTCTTCCCGGACGCCACGGCCGAGATGCGTTGGAACGTGTGGGACGACCCGCGCCTGCCGCTCGACATGGGCTATATCCTCGCGCTTATCGATCGCATGGACCAGGTTCACCCGGTCGACCGTTCGCGCGTGTATCTCTCGGGCTTCTCGATGGGCTCGATGTTCGCGAACGCCTTGGCGGCGGCGCATCCCGAGGCCTTCGCGGGCGTCGTGGCGCTGAACGGCCCTTCCATGGGTGTGCTGAGGACGCTCGACGAGTCGCGCGGGATGGTCCTGCAGTTCCGGCGCGGCTCGGCCGTCGCCTCCATCGCGCCGAGCGACGCGCCCTTCTCGCCTGCTTGTGACCTCGCGGAAAAGAAGAAGGCCGCCTACGACTACCGCATGCCCGTCGTGCAGTTCGTGGGCCTTCTCGACAGCGTCGGGTTCGAGCCCGGAGGGCTATGGCCCGTGGCCGAGGCGGACGGCGGCCTTTGGCCGCGGACGGTGCGCTGGTGGCTCGAGTACGACCGGTCCGCCGAGGGCTTCTCGGCGGGGGAGCCAACCCCGACGGGCTTCGCGTCGGACGCGTGCGAGCGCGTGGGGGAGCGGATGGTCGAGCAGGCCTGGCGCTCGTCGGACGACGGCGCGCCCGTGTATTACCGGCTGGTCTCGACCGAGCGCATGCCCCATGCCGTCGACTTCGCGCAGATCGAGCGCGGGTGGGACGTTGTGCGGCATTGGTCGCGCCGCCCCGACGGCTCTCTTGAGCAGGCTGGTCGCGCCGACTGAGGAAACGCGGCGGGTTTCCGCCGTTTGAATAAGCTGTGTAGAGGCGCCGCGGCGCCACGAGAGAAAGGAACCGACATGTCCATCCAGACCCTCCCCGGGCTCACCCCCGACGGCCAGGTCTACTACGATCCCGAGATGGGGCTGACCGAGGCCTTCGTCAACCCCGGCCCCTGGAAGACCGCCCACGGCCCGGGACTTCTCGAGACCCCCGCGGGCACCATTCTGTGCTGCTGGTTCGCCGGCACCTACGAGGGCGACACAGACATCAACATCGTCGTCTCTCGCCTTGAGAAGGGCTCCGACAAGTGGAGCGAGCCGACCTACATCAGCCACAACGACGATCGCTCCGACCAGAACCCGTCCCTTTTCCTCGCCCCCAACGGCGAGATCTGGGCCATGTACACCTCTCAGCTCGGCCGCCAGCCCGGCAAGGACAACATGCAGTACACCTCGGTGGTAAAGAAGCAGGTCTCGACCGACGACGGCCTGACCTGGTCCGAGCCTGAGGTCGTCCTTCCCGAGGAGGGCACCTTCGCGCGCCAGTGCGTCCAGGTCCTCTCCAACGGGCGCTGGATCTACGGCCTGTGGCTGTGCACCGACTCCGCGAGCGGACTGGCCGGCGACCCGTCCGCCTTCGCCGTCTCCGACGACGAGGGGCAGACCTGGCGTCGCGTGGACGTGCCCGAGTCCTCCGGCCGCGTGCACCCGAGCGTCGTTGAGCTCGAGGACGGCCACCTCGTGGCGTTCATGCGCTCGCGCGAGGCCGACTTCGTCTATCGCAGCGAGTCGAACGACTACGGCGACACCTGGACCGTGCCCGTGCCGACGCCGCTGCCCAACAACAACTCCGGCATCGGCGTGACCAAGCTCTCGAGCGGCCGCATCGCGCTTATCTACAACCACAACTCCGCCCCCGCCACCTACGGCAAGAAGGGCGCCTGGCCCGCGTTGCGCAACCCCGTGTCCATCGCGCTCTCCGAGGACGGCGGCCTCACCTTCCCGCTGATTCGCAACATCGAGCGCGGCGAGGGCTATGTGGGCGACGAGAACAAGTTCAACAACCGCCAGTACGAGTACCCCACGATCATCGAGGCGGCCGACGGCTCCATCCACTGCGCCTACGCGTACCGCACGCGCCAGGGCGTCAAGTGGGTCAAGCTCACCGAGGCCGACGTCATGGGCGCCACGCGCGGCGAGGGCACCTACAACCCGACCTCGGGCGACGTGGGCGCGCACTAGCGCGGGCACGCCGATGAACGGACGGCCCGGGGCCTCGGTCCCGGGCCTTCGCGGAAAGGAGAGGCTCCAATGATTTATGACGGGCTCGAGGCCATCGGGCGCTACCGCGGGCTTTCCCGCGGCCTTGATGTGCTTATCGGCTGGCTGGAAAGAAACAACCCCGCCGAGCTGCCGCTGGGCAAGACTTGCATCGACGGCGAGCGCGTCTTCGCGAACGTGATGAACGCGAGCACGCGCAGGTTCGAGGACGCCCGCTTCGAGACGCACCGCAGGTACATGGACGTGCAGATCGACCTCGAGGGCGCCGAGGCCTTTAAGACCACCCCGGGCGCGACCGTGCCGGCGGGCGAGTTCGACGAGGCGGGGGACAAGGGCTACTGCCACGAGGCCTCAGAGAACCACGACCTGCTCGACGGCACGCTCGAGGCCGGGCACTTCGCCGTCTTCATGGTGGGCGAGCCGCACATGCCGAACCTCGTCTGCGAGGGCGCCGAGGTCGGCCCCATCAAGAAGATCTGCTTCAAGGTCTTGGCCGACGAGTTCTGGGACGAGGTCTAGCGCTTCCTTGGGCAAGCCCGCGTCCGGGCGCGTCGCCGCCCGGCGCGGGCTTTTGCCCATGAGGCGCCCGCGGCCGGCGTCGCAAGGCTACGGTGTTTCTCGGCACGTTGTTCTGCCTGCTTCTCCTAAGGAAGAAATGAAGCGAACTCACCGGGCTGCGGCTACGGTAGAATAAGCGAGTTTGTAAGCGCGGCCGACATGGCAACCTTGATGAGCCCTTGCCCTTCTCCTGGGAATTATGATCGGGCATCAATCTGGCGGTCGCATAAAGAGATAACCCAGGAGGGGGAATCGAATGAAAGAGTACTTGTCTTCATCCGACGCGGTCCTGCATGAGCAGGGCACCGATGCCGAGGCGGGCCTTGCTTCCGCCGAGGCGGCGAGCCGCCAGGCCAAGTTCGGCCCGAACAAGCTGAAGGAAGAGGAGAAGACCCCGCTGTGGATCCGCTTCTTCCAGCAGATGGCCGACCCGATGGTCATCATGCTGATCGCGGCCGCGGCAATCAGCGCCATCACCGGCGCCATCCAGGGCGAGATCGACTTCGCCGACGTGATCATCATCATGACGGTCGTCATCATCAACTCCGCCCTCGGCGTCATCCAGGAGGCCAAGAGCGAGGAGGCCCTCGCGGCCCTGCAGGAGATGAGCGCCGCCCAGTCCAAGGTCATGCGCGACGGCAAGCTCGTCATGCTCCACTCCAGCGAGCTCGTGCCCGGCGACGTCGTTCTTCTCGAGGCCGGCGACTCCGTGCCCGCCGACTGCCGCGTGCTCGAGAGCGCTTCCATGAAGATCGAGGAGGCGGCCCTTACCGGCGAGTCCGTGCCCGTGGAGAAGCACACCGACGCCATCGAGCTCGCCGCCGGCGCCGACGACGTGCCCCTGGGCGACCGCAAGAACATGTGCTACATGGGCTCCACCGTCGTCTACGGCCGCGGCCGCGCCGTCGTGGTGGCCACCGGCATGGACACCGAGATGGGCAAGATCGCCGGCGCCCTCTCCGAGGCCAAGGAGGAGCTCACCCCGCTGCAGGTCAAGCTCGACGAGCTCTCCCACATCCTGACCAAGCTCGTCATCGTCATCTGCGTCGTTATCTTCGCGGTCGACGTCCTGCGCCACGGCTTCTCCAACATGGCCGAGGAGCCGACGCTGCTGCTCAACACCTTCATGGTGGCCGTCTCGCTCGCCGTCGCCGCCATCCCCGAGGGCCTCGTGGCCGTCGTCACCATCGTGCTCTCCCTCGGCGTGACCAAGATGGCCAAGCGCCAGGCGATCATCCGCAACCTCTCCGCCGTCGAGACCCTCGGCTGCACCCAGGTGATCTGCTCGGACAAGACCGGCACCCTCACCCAGAACAAGATGACCGTCGTCAAGCACGAGCTGGCCAGCGACGAGCGCACCCTGCTCGCCGGCATGGCCCTGTGCTCCGACGCCAAGTGGGACGCCGAGGCCGGCGAGGCCGTGGGCGAGCCCACCGAGTGCGCGCTCGTCAACGACGCCGCCAAGGCCGGCATGACCGGGCTCTCCGAGGAGCACCCGCGCGTGGGCGAGGCCCCCTTCGACTCCGGCCGCAAGATGATGTCCGTCGTGGTGGAGACCCTCGACGGCGAGTTCGAGCAGTACACCAAGGGCGGCCCCGACGTCGTCCTCGGCCGCTGCACGAGCGTCTTCGACGGCGAGAAGGTCGTCCCCATGACCGACGCCAAGCGCGAGGAGCTTCTTGCCGCCAACAAGGCCATGGCCGACCAGGCGCTGCGCGTGCTCGCGCTCGCTTCCCGCCACTACGTCGAGAAGCCCACGGACTTCTCGGCCGAGGCGCTTGAGCAGGACCTCACCTTCTGCGGCCTTTCCGGCATGATCGACCCCGAGCGCCCCGAGGTGGCCCCGGCCATCGAGGAGGCCCACGCGGCCGGCATCCGCACCGTGATGATCACGGGCGACCACATCGACACCGCCGTGGCCATCGCCAAGAACCTCGGCATCATCGAGGACCGCTCCCAGGCCATCACCGGCGCCGAGATCGACAAGATGAGCGACGAGGAGCTCGACGCCTGCATCGAGAACTACGGCGTCTACGCCCGCGTCCAGCCCGAGCACAAGACCCGCATCGTCGAGGCGTGGAAGAGCCGCGACATGATCGTCGCCATGACCGGCGACGGCGTGAACGACGCCCCGTCCATCAAGCGCGCCAACATCGGCGTGGGCATGGGCATCACCGGCACGGACGTGACCAAGAACGTGGCCGACATGGTCCTCGCCGACGACAACTTCGCCACGATCATCTCCGCCTGCGAAGAGGGTCGCCGCATCTACGACAACATCCGCAAGGTCATCCAGTTCCTGCTCTCCGCGAACCTCGCCGAGGTCTTCTCGGTCTTCATCGCGACGCTCGTGGGCTTCACGCTGTTCCAGCCCGTGCAGCTGCTGTGGGTCAACCTCGTGACCGACTGCTTCCCGGCGCTCGCGCTCGGCATGGAGGAGGCCGAGGGCGACATCATGAGCCGCAAGCCGCGTAAGGCCTCCGACGGCGTCTTCGCCGGCCACATGGGCCTCGACTGCGTGGTCCAGGGCCTGATCATCACCGCGCTCGTGCTCGCGAGCTTCTTCGCCGGCGTGTACTTCGACATGGGCTACATCAACGTGGCCGACATGATCGCCGGCACCGCGGACGAAGAGGGCGTCATGATGGCGTTCATCACGCTGAACATGGTCGAGATCTTCCACTGCTTCAACATGCGCAGCCGCCGTATGTCGCTCTTCTCGATGAAGAAGCAGAACGTGTGGCTGTGGGGCGCCGCGGCGCTGGCGCTCGTGCTCACCCTCATCGTCGTCGAGTTCGAGCCGCTCGCCATGATGTTCTTCGGCGTGCCCGGACTCGAGCTCCAGGGCTCGCTCACCGCGCTCGGCATCGCCTTCCTGATCATCCCGATCAACGAGGTCTACAAGGCGATCATGCGCGGCGTCGAGAAGGACGACTAGCGCAAGGACCCGGGCATCTGCTAACCGGTTTTGCGACCGATGCGCCCCGCATGCTTCACGGCATGCGGGGCGTTTTGCGATAAACTGCAGGTTGTTTGCGGTGTTTTTTCGGCCGGCTGCGAGTCGGCGTGGCTTCAAGGGAGCGTGCATGGGCAAGGCCAAGGCGAAAAAGACGACGGGCGCGCGGGCCAAGCGGGACAAGCGCCGCCGTGCGGCCACCGAGGAGAGCGCCGAGGCCGTGCTCGCGAGCGTGCCCGCCGTCGAGTCGCTGAAGGATCTGCCGGCGTTCGACGAGGTCGCGCCGGACGAGCGGCAGCGGGCCGCCTATGAGGCGTTTCTTGCCGAGGCCGAGGAACCGGCGCAGATGCGCCTCGGGTGCGTGGTCAGGCTCGACCGCGGATTCCCGCTGGTGGTGACGGCCGACGACGTGTTCCGCGCCGAGCACGCCGTCGGGTTCGCGAAGTCGCGCGGGGAGGAAGAGACGCTGCTGCCCGCCGCCGGCGACCGCGTGGCGGTACGCGTGGCTCCGGGCCACGACATGGGCGTGATCGAGCGCGTGCTGCCGCGGCGCACGTCCTTCGAGCGCTGGCGCGGGCGTGCGCGCGGCGAGCGACAGGTGCTCGCGGCCAACGTGGACACGATCCTTATCGTGCAGGCGCTCGGCGCGGGCGAGGTCCTGCTGGACAGGATCGCGCGCTCCATGGTGCTCGCGCTCGACTGCGGGGCGGAGCCTGTGGTGGTCCTGACCAAGGCCGACCGCTGCGGCTCAGGTGAGCTCGAGCGCGAGTCCGGCCGCGTGCGCGAGCTCGTGGGCGAGGGCGTGCGCGTCGTCGTCACGTCGTCCGCCGAGGGCGCGGGCCTCGACGAGGTGCGTGCCTGCGTGCCGGCGGGGACCTGCTCGATGATCCTGGGCGAGTCGGGCGCCGGTAAGTCGACGCTGCTCAACGCCCTTCTCGGCCATGACGCGATGGCCACGGGCGGCGTGCGCGAGAAGGACGACGCCGGGCGGCACACCACCGTGTCCCGCGTGCTTATCTCGTTGCCGGGCGCGGGCGTCGTGGCGGACGTGCCGGGGTTGCGGAGCCTGCCTTTGGTGGGGCACGAGCGCGGCCTGGCGAAGATGTTCCCCGAGGTCGTGCGGGCAGCGCAGGCGTGCCGGTTCAACGACTGCACGCACACGCACGAGCCTGGCTGCGCCGTGCGCGAGGCCGTGGCAAGCGGCGAGGTCGCCGAGGTGCGATGGCAGGCGTTCGAGCGCCTGGCCGACGAGATGCGCGTGAGCGCAGCCTCGCTCGATCCCGACGTGAGCCTGTAGGAGCCGCGGGGACGGAGCTGCGCAGGGTCGCGGGCCCGAGACGGCGTGCAGGATGGTGTGAGCCCCGGAGGCGCGCCGCGCAGCAGACGCGGCCGGTTGCGAGCCCCGGAGGCGCGCCGCGCAGTAATCGTCGGGGTCGTGGAGCCTCGGAATTGCGCCACGCAGCAATGCCCCGTTGCTGGGCGGCGTGAATCCGGGGCGCTTTTCGTTCCGTTGTTACTGGGCAACGTGAATCCAGGGCGCTTCTCGCCTCGTCGTTGCTGTGTGGCGCGAATCCAGGGCGCTTCTCGCCCCACGGTTACTGGGCGGCGCGGGTCTGGGGCTGATGCGCCGTCGCCGCGATCATCTTGCGATTGGCCTTTCGTTGGTTTGGATGCGGGTCGGTGCGTAGGAATCCGTCGTGCGCCCTACTCGCCGTAATTGTGGAGGGTTTGTGCGCCGTCGCCTCGATTGCGCGTCGAGTAGGTCCCCAGGGCCTGGAATAGAGCCTCCGCCGATGCCGCTGGCCGTGCGCCTGCGAGCTTCGGGTTGTTTACAGCCGGTCGGCGAAGTGTCGGCAAGCTGTCGGGAATCCGTCGGCTATGGGTTTGCATTCCGTCGGCGATGAATAAAAAATTGCGAGATATACGCAGATAAAGCACTGCGATTGGTGCAAACTACCCCACACTTCAAAATCGCGTCGTGGATAGGGGGCTTGCATGGACCGCAGGATGAGGCTCGTGCTCTCGGGCGGGTTCGCCGTCCTGACCGCAGGGCTCTGTGCCCTGTACGCGCAAGAGGTCCACGCCGATGCGGACCGGCAGCGAAACGAGGTCCTCGAGCGGTTCGGCGGGCAGACCGTGCGCCTGGTGGTCGCCGCAGAGGCCTTGGAGGCGGGCGACGTGGCCAGCAAGCAGAACGTCGTCGAGAAGGACTGGGCCGGCGACCTCGTTCCCGAGGGCGCGTACCTGAGCCTGGACGACGTCATCGACTGCAAGGTCACGGTTCCGGCTGCGGCCGGCGCCCCGTTGACGGAGCTCAACTTCCGAGAGAGTGACGAGATGCCCGCCGTGCCCGACGGCTATGTCGCCATCCAGGTGCCGATAACCGACAAGCTCGGGCTTCCGGGGTCGGTCTGCGCCGGCACGAGGTTGGTCGCCTACGAGGTATCGGACGACGGAACGAAGACGCTCTCCGGCGATGTTCAGGTGCTCCTGGCCCAGACGAGCTCATCCGGCCTTACGCGAGGGTCCATCAGCGTCGCGGCGCGGCCGTCGGACGTGCCGGCCCTTCTCGCCGCGAGCGCCGAGGGCTCGCTGAGGCTCGTGATGCCGGCCGACGGCGTCGACGTCGCGGGGGCAGCGCCCGAATCGGTCGGCTCGAAGGCCGGCACGGACGACGCCGGCGCGACGGGAGGCGATTCCCGGTGAAGGCACAATGGCTCGTTTGCTGCGGGCGCACGGGGCGCGATGACGCGCGGCGGGCCGTGCGCTCTCTGGGCTCCTCGCTCGGGACCGAGTTCGTCGAGGGGCCCGATGACCTGCGGCGGCTCGGCGAAGAAGAGCCCGGCCGCTATGCCGTCGTCGTTGGAGAGGGCATATCCGGCGTTTCCGAGGTGAACTTGGCCGCCGCTCTCGCGGCAAGCGGCGATTTCCTCGAGGTCGCGCTGGTGGCGAGAGGCGCCTCAGGCTCCCTGCGCTCTCGCGCGGCGCGGGCCGGGGTCGACGTGGTCATCGACCCCATGGACCTGGCTCACGAGCCGCGCGTACCGGACGGAGCGCCCTTGGCCGAGCCGGCGCCGGCGGGGGTCTCCGACAACCTTAATGAGGCTCCTGGAATGCTCGGGGCCGCCCCTTCCTGCGCGGACGTGCCGCCGCTGGTCGTGCGTCAGGTCGAGAGGCGCCATGTGGTTCCGTGCCCGCCCGCGGTCAAGGGCCGCGCGCCGGTCGTCGTGTTCTGCTCCGGGCGCGGCGGTGTGGGCAAGACGGCGCTCGTCGCCGCCTGCGCCGCCACGGCCGCGGGGTGGGGCCTGCGCGTCGCGGCGCTCGACCTCGACCTCTCGTGCGGGAACCTCTACAGCTGCTTCGGCTTGCCGGAGGGCCTTGACCTCTCGGGCGAGGGGGCGCAGGGGCCGCTCGACATCGCCTCCCTGCGGGGCCTGGCGGCGTGCGAGGGGGTCCGCCTCTTCGGCCCATGCTCTCGCCCGGAGCTCGCGGAGAAGGCGATGCCGCAGGTCGAGGGGCTCATCAGCGCCGCGAGCGCTTCTTTCGACCTCGTGCTTGTCGACACGTCGACGACCTTTACCGACGGTGTCGCGCAGGCCATACAGCTCGCCGATCGAGTGCTCATCGTCTCCGACGGGGCGGGCGGCTCGACGGCGTCGTGCGCCCGCGTGGCGGGGCTCGCCGTGCGCCTCGGCGTGGCGAGGACGAGGATCGCCCGCCTGGAGAACAGGGCTCCGGCGCGGGGCCGCCCGGCGCCCGTCTTCCCCTCCGCGGCGGTCGGTCTCGAGGGGGCGAGGACCTTCGAGGTGCTCGACGGCGGCGAAGAGACGCGTGAGCTCCTGTGCGCCGGGAGGGCGGTCGAGCTCGCGGAGCCGGGGATGCCCTTCGGGGAGTCCGCGGCGACGCTTTTGGCGCAGGTGTTGGCGGAGCTCGGGCAGCTGCCGGAGTCCGAGGGGGCGGCGCGGGCGCTTGCGGCGGCGACGCCGAGGAAGCGCTCGTTCTTCGGGAGGAAGAGGGAGGCGAGAAGCGCATGAGCGTGCTTGAGCGGGTGCAGGCGGCGGAGGCGTCGGCCGGAGAGGCCGCGCGCCCCGAGGAAGGCCGCGCGGAGCTCGGAAGGCGTTGGCGCGAACAGCTCAAGCGCGACCTCGTCGAGCGCTTGGGGCTCGCGACGGTCGCCTCGATGCTGTCGGACGGGGACGGCGCCCGGGCGCGGGCGGAGCTCGGCGTCGCCATCGAGGCGATCCTGAACACGGGCGCCTACGAGTCGGTCCCGCCCGCCCTGCGCGGCGAGCTCCTGGAGCAGGTTGTCGACGAGGTCTGCGGCCTTGGCCCCATCCAGGGGCTTCTCGACGATCCCGAGGTCACCGAGGTCATGGTCAACGGCACCCAGGCGATTTTCTACGAGAGAGCGGGGTCGATCGAGCAGGCCGACGTCGCGTTCGACTCCGCGGAGCAGATAACCATCGTCATCGACAGGATCCTGGCCCCCTTGGGTCGCCGGCTTGACCGGTCGAGCCCGCTTGTGAGCGCCCGCCTGAGGAACGGCGACCGCGTGAACGCCGTGGCCTGTCCCGTGGCCATAGACGGCCCGGCTGTGACCATCCGGAAGTTCACCGACGCCATCAGGTCGCTCGACGTGCTCGTCTCGCTCGGGGCCTTGCCGGCTTGGTATGCGCAGCTGCTCCGCTGGGCGGTCGTGTGCCGCCAGGGGATCGCGGTCTCCGGCGGCACGGGCTCGGGCAAGACGACCCTGTTGAACGCCCTCTCGTGCGAGATCCCTAAAGGCGAGAGGATCGTGACCATCGAGGACTCCGCCGAGCTGCGTTTCGACGCGCACCCCAACGTGGTTCGCCTCGAGGCGCAGGACGCGTCCATCGAGGGTATGGGGGAGGTCCGCATCCGCGACCTGGTCAAGAACGCGCTTCGCATGCGGCCGGACCGCATCGTGGTGGGGGAGGTGCGCGGGGAGGAGGCCATCGACATGCTGCAGGCCATGAACACGGGGCACGACGGATCGCTGACCACGCTGCACGCCGGCACGCCCCAGGAGACCGTCCTGCGGCTCGTGCTCATGGCCCGCTTCGGGATGGACCTGCCGCCCGAGCTCGTCGAGGAGCAGATAGCGAGCGCCCTCGACCTGATCGTCATGTCCCGCCGGCTCAAGGACGGCTCGCGCGTCATAACCGAGCTCGCCGAGGTCTGTCGGGCGGCGTCGGGCGGCGTGGAGCTCAGGACCTGCGTGGAGTACCGGCTGGGCGACCGCAGCTGGCGGCTCGTTTCCGAGCCCGCCTTCGTGGCCGCCGGGCTCGAGTGCGGCCTGCTCTCGGAGGAGGAGGTGCGGGGATGGAGGCAGTCTATGCGCTAGGAGCGGCCATCGCCGCCGCATGGGCCGCTTACCTGTTGCTCGGCGGCGCGGGCGAGGATGACCTGGGCGTCCTCTCGAGGGGTCTGCGTCGCTGCGGCCGGAGGGCCGGCGCCGCGTTCTCGGCTCTGGCCGGGAGCCGCCTGGTCGACGCGTTGCTGCGGCTCGACGGCTGGCGCTCCTGCTCGCGGCGGGTCTCGTCCGCGGCTGCCGGCGGCGGCCTCGAGCTCGACGAGCGCGGCGGGTGCGCGGCCATCCTGTGCCTTGGGGCGGCGGCCTCATGCGCGGCATCGGCGCTCTTCGCAACCTGGCTTTGCCTGCCCCTCGGCGCCGGTTGCCTCGCTATGGGCGTGCCCGCGGCCGCGGCGAGGAGGAGAGAGGCGCTCCGCAGGGAACAGGCGGCGGCGATGCCCGCGGTTTTCCGCACGCTCGCGGTCGCCATGAGCTCGGGCATGACGCTCGTGCAGTCGGCCGAGTACGCGGGCGCCCATGTAGGGGGCGCCCCTGGCGAGGCGCTCGCCCGGCTCGGCCTCAGGCTGAGGTGCGGCATGGGGACGGAGGAGGCCTTGACGGCCCTTGCGGGGGAGCTGCCGGCCCCGGGGGTGGGGCTTCTTGCCACGGCGCTCGTGATCTCGCACCGGACAGGGAGTCCGCTAAAAGGGCTCTTCCAGCGCTCCGCGGTGCTGGTCGAGCGCCAAGGCGAGTTCGAGAGGCTCTTGTCCGTGAAGACGGCGCAGGTCAGGCTCTCGGTCCGCATCGTGTGCCTGCTCCCCGCGGTCATGGTGGCGATCCTGGCCACCATCTCCCCGGATTTCCAGAAGGGCCTCGCCACGGCCTCGGGCATCATGTGCGTCTGCGCGGCGGCCGTGCTCGACGGCCTCGCCGTCCTTATCATCCGCCGCCTGGCCAAGGGCGTGCTCTGATGGGCGCCCTCGCCCTCGCCGCGGGCCTCGCCGCCTCCGCGTCGGCCGGGTGCTTCTGCGCGGCGCTGCTCGGCGGCGTCGACGGGCCGCGGCGCGCCCGGGTGCCCGGGAGGATGCGCGAGGCCGCCGAGGCGCTCCAGGGTTCCGCCCTCGTCGAGCTGGCCCGGGAGCGCGGCAAGGCGGCCGATGCCCGCCGCCGCTGCTCGGAGTCGATGCCGGTGATGATCGACGTCGTCACGCTGGGCCTGACGGCCGGGCTCTCGTTCGACTCGTCGCTCGAGCTGTACTGCGAGCGATACGACGACGTGCTCTCGCGGAGGCTTCGGCAGGCGATTCTCTCGTGGCGCATCGGCGCGGCGACCAGGGAGGAGGCCCTGCAGGCCGCCGCGCGGGACCTGGGCGTCGAGTCGCTGGCGAGGTTCTCCGCGGCCGTTTGCGAGGCGCTCGCCTTCGGGTCTCCGTTGGCCGAGTCTTTGGAGCGCCAGGCGCAGGTCATCCGCGACGAGCAGAGGTCGCGGGTGGAGGAGGACATCGAGCGCGTGCCGGTGAAGATGCTCATCCCCCTGGGGACGCTCATCGTGCCGGCGATGCTGCTGGCCATTCTCGGCCCTCTGCTGGGGGCCGCGCTGGTCATAGGGTAAGGCCGCCCGCGGGCGGCGCATGTTCGGGCAAGGAGGAACCGATGGTGTGCATGAACAGAGTCTTTGACGGCGACACGACGTTTTTGGGAAAAGCCGCGCGTTTCCTGCGCGACGAGAAGGGGCAGGGCACGACCGAGTACGCCATCCTCGTCGGCGTGCTGGTGGTTATCGCCATCGTCGCCATCGTGGCGTTCCGCGGAAAGGTCAGCGAGCTCTGGAACGCCATCGCGGACGGCGTCAACTCGTTGTGAGGGCCCGCAGGGGCAAGGTCGTCGCCCTCGCGGCTCTCGGGGTCCTCGCGGCCGTGCTCGGGTTTCTCACAAGGGCCGCGAGGGCGCCGACGGAGCCCGGCGCGGGGAGCATGTCCCTGCAGGAGGCGGCGCGGGAGGAGCTCGCGGAGGCGCCTGAGGTCGACGCCCGGGCGCAGGGCCTCGCCGAGGGGCTTCTGGGCGACTCCGCCGCGCAGGTTTCCGCGACCGAGCTCGACGTTCCCGAGGCTTCGGCCGAGGTGCTCGAGGGTTACGCCGCCCGGTCGGATTGCGCCCTCGGGCAGGCCGGCTACCTGGACGTGACCGGAAGCGCGTGGGGCTGCGTGGTGCTCGGCGGCGATTGGGCGGAGATCTGCGTGGTCTTCGCGGGCGAGAAGGGAAGCGAGGTCAGGACATGGCGGTTGTCTCAAGGCGACGTCGAGGGACGGCTCTGCCCTTAAGGGGCGAGGAGGGCCAGTCGACCATGGAGTTCCTCCTGGTGGCCGCGGCGTTCTCCGCCCTGTGCTGCGCCCTGGCGGCTATGTGGCGGGCGGCGGAGTCGGGCAGGCTGCTCACGCTGGCCATGGGCGCCGCGTCGCACAACCTTGGCGCGGGCGTGGTCGCCGCGCTCAAGGACATCGTGGTGTTCTGAGATGCGCGGGGAGGTCCTGCCCGCGGCGGCGGGGCAAGAGGGACAGGCGAGCGTCGAGGCGGCGCTTCTCGTCCCGTCGCTGCTCGTGGTTCTCGCGCTCCTCATCCAACCCGCCTGCCTGCTCTATACGCGCTCGGTCATGTCGTCGGCCGCCGCCGAGACGGCGCGCCTGGCGGCCACCGCCTCGTCGTCCGACGACGCCGTCGCCTTTGCCAAACGCAGGCTCAAGGCCGTCCCGGAGGTCGGCGTCTTCCATACGGGAGGGCAGGACGACTGGTCGGTCGACGTCGAGGGGGCGGGCACGGGGAAGGCCAGCGTGACGATAACGGGACATGCCCGCCCGCTGCCGCTCACCGCCGCCGTGGCGGGGGCGCTCTCGGGGTCGGACGCGGACGGGGTGAGGCTGGAGGTAACCAAGGAGGTGCAGGCTCATGCGAGCTGGGTGGAGGGTACCTATTCCGACTGGGTCGGGATCTGGGGGTGAGCCGGCGCCGCGCCGGCGCGCGGCGTGGGGCATCGGCGCCTTCATCGACGACGAGGGCGGCTACACCACGGTCGCCATGGCGGTGGCGCTCCTCGCGAGCTTCTCGCTCGTGTTCGCCGCGGCGTCGGCGCAGTGGGCGACGTCGCGGATGGCCGAGGTCCAGGAGGTCGCGGACGCGGCGGCGAGCGCGGGGGCGAACGCGGTCGCGGCGTACTCCACGGTGGCGCAGGCCCTCGACGCGTGCGCCCTGTCCATGGGCCTCACGGGCATGGTCGTGTACGGGGCCGGCTTCGTGGCGTCCTGCGTCCCGGCGCTCGCCCCCGCCGGGGCGGAGCTCGTGTCCACGGGCCGTTCGATCCTCGAGTCCAGGCGCGACTTCTCGAGAAGCGCCGCCGAGGGCCTGCAGCGCCTGGAGGGCCTTCTCCCGGCGATCGTCGTGGCGAACTCGGCCTCCTGCGTCCTGGCCAACGGAAGCGGGGGAATCTCGTACTCCGGCTGCGCCGTGCCGTACCCGCAGCAGAGCCAGTCGGATTTCTCGGCGCTGCAGGCGGACGCGGACGACTCGGGCGCCGACGACCTCGCGCGGCAGATGCGCTCGCTCGCGCAGCGCGAGAAAGAGGCCAAGGAGCGGGCGGACGCGGCGCGCGAGCGCGGATGGCGCGCCGACTGCGGCAACGAGCCCTCGTTCTGCATGTACCAGCGGGCGGCGACGCTGGCGGGGCTCTCCGGCTCGTCGAACCCGTACTACGCCTCGGTCGGGGACTGGAACTTCGGCGCCCCGCTCTCCAGGGCGCGGGAATACTACGCCGCGCGTCTCTCGGGCTGTGCCGTCGAGGGGCCGGGCGCCGAGCAGCTGACGGACGAGGCGTGCCGCCGCGCCTTCTATTCCTTCGCGCTCGAGAAGGTCTGGGAAGGGTCTTACCGGGAGCTGCCCGACGGGTCGGTCGCCGTCGACTTGCCGAGCCTGCCGTGCAACGCCGCGCAGACGCGGGAGACGAGCCTCTACACCGATGCCGTTTGGCCATGCACGAGCGAGGAGACGGGTCGGACCCTGCACTCGTCGCTCGCCTGCCCGGGCGCCTTAGGCGCCGAGGCGGGGTCGGCGTCGCTCGCCGAGCTCGAGGCGGGCGGCGTTGCGCCTTGCGCGGAATGCGGCATGGACATCGGCGAGATGGGGAGGGCGGCCGCGGCCTCCACCTCCATCGAGAACGGCTTCGAGCATTGGTGGCGTGAGGTCGTCGCGGCCTCGAAGGATTACCAGGAGGCGAGAAACGAGGAGGTGGAGGCGAAGAAGAGCCTGAAGGAGAAAGCCCGCGAGGGGGCGGACCTGTTCAAGAATGCCGTCGAGGCGCTCTCCGTCGTGCGCCCGAAGCTCTGCCCTCCCGGCGCCTACGGGTGCGTCGGCATCGTCGTCAGGGGAGAGGGCGCTGCGGTCCCGGGCGAGCTCACCGCGGCGTTCCTGTCCTCGGCGGAGCTGCCCGCCGGCGCGGCCGTCTCGTCGGCGGCGCTGGCGCCCGACGCGTCGACCGCCGAGAACAACGTCCTCGCGAGCTTCTTCGACGGGCTCTCGGCGGGAGGGTCGCTGACGGGCGGGCTTCTCGACGGCGTGGCCACGCTCTGGGGAAGGCTCCTTCTGGGGTACGGCTCGGCCTACGGGTCGCTCGCCGACGCCGGGGGCGGGTTCCTCGACAGGCTCGACGGCGTGCTCGGCGGCTCCGTCGGGTCGTGGCTCAAGGCCGAGCTGGGGAAGATCATGCAGGCCAGCGGCCTCGAGCCCGTGGACATGCGCCTGCGCAAGCCGGTGCTCGTGAACACGGGCGACGTGCTCGCGAAGGCGGGCTACGACCGGGCCGCGACCGTCCGATCCCTCATCGGCTCTCTTCCGGATTCCGGCGACGTGGGAGACTATGTTCGCGCGCTCGGGGCCTGGGCCGTGCAGACCTACGGCGACGAGGACTTTACCGTCGCGGAGCTGACGGTCCCGGGGACCGGGGCCAAGGTCCCTCTTAAGGTGAACCTCAAGAAGCTCGCGGGTGCGCTGTGAGGCGCGCGCTGGGGCGTCTGTGCGCGGCGCGCGGCGGGCAGATGACGGTGGAGCTCGCGTGCCTGGTCCCTGTGGCCGTCGTCGTCGCGCTCATGGTCTACAACCTCATGGGGTTCGTCGACGCGTGCGCCGCGTTCGACAGGCTCGCGCTCGACGCCGTGGTGGCGCACGGGGTGGCCCCGGCGGGGGCGCAGACGCAGGAATCGGGCGCCGCGCAGGTGCGCGACGCGGTCGCCTCCGCCCTTGGGCGCGAGGGAACCTGCGAGGTGTCCGTCGACGTGCAGGACGTGGACGGCGGCGGCGAGACGGAGGCGTTCGTCGTCTCGCCGCTGCTAAGGAGATTCGTCTGCACGCTTACCTACCGGCCGTGGCCGCGTTACCTGCGCCTTCCGGGGGTTACCTATGAGGCGCCGCTCGCGCTGCGGCACGAGCGCTCGATCGTCGTCGACCGTTACCGACCGGGAGTGGTGATGTGACATGGCGTACGCGAGGCTTCGCGTCGACGAGCGTCCCCAGGCGCTCGTGGAGGTCCGGGTCCTGTGCTCGTGGGCCGAGAAGCTCAAGGGGCTCCTGGGCACCGGCCGAGGCGCCGGGGCGGTCATGCTGACCAGGTGCTCGTCCGTCCACACCTTCGGTATGGGATACGCGATCGACCTGGCATTCGTCGGCGAGCGGGGAGAGGTGCTCAAGGCGCTTCTCTCCGTCGGGCCCGGACGGGCCGCGAGCTGCGAGGGGGCGTCGTGCGTCCTAGAGCGGCCCACGGCGGCGGAGCCCTGGCTCGCGGAGGGCGAGCATCTATGGGTATGCGGCGTGAGCGCCGAGGCGCTCTAGCGATTACGGGATTGGAGCTCGACGTGGCTGGCGGAGGCTATGCGAAGAAGGGCTGCCCGAGGTGTGGCCAGCTTCTTTATGCGGACATGGAGGTCTGCTATGGGTGCCTGTACGACTTTCGGCGCAAGGACAACGGGCCCTCGGAGGTCGCGGCGGCCCTTGACGAGCCGGATGGCCTGGGGGACGCCTGCTCGGGTCCGGGGCCCGCTGTCGCGAAGCGCGGCGCCGAGGACCGCGCCGGGGCAGGCGGAGGGGACCGCGCCGGGGCGGGCGGGGGAGGCGGCACCGCGCCGGCTGCGCCGCCCGCGCCGGGGCCTGGCGGGGCCCTTGGGGGCGAGGCGGGCGCAGCGCCCTCGCTCCCTGCGGCCCCGCCTCGAGCTTTGCCCGACGATGAGGTGACGACGGTTCTTGACGACGCGCGCGGGGAGCGTCCCGCGCATGCCGTCTGGGTGAGGACGCCCGTCGCCGACGTGCTGGTCCCGCTGGGCGACGAGGGGCTCAACATAGGGAGAGGGTCGGGAAACCAGGTCGTCATCCATGCCAAGTCGGTCTCGCGCAGGCACCTGCGGCTCATTCCCGCCGACGGCGGGGTGGAGGCGATCGACCTTGGGGCGACGAACCCGGCCCGATACCGCGGCGCGTGCCTGACGGGGCCGGTCGTCGTGCCATGGGGCGACGCGGTGCAGGTGGGGGAGGCGTCGCTCGTCATGCAACCTTAAGGCGGCGCCCCGCCCGCAGTCCGCCTCAAGGGCCTGACGGGGGCCTGATACCCGCTCTGGTATGCTTGAGCTGGGCGGACGGACCGATTGCGGATGGAGGCTCCTATGAAACTGCGCGGACGCCTTTGGCTCCCTGTGCTCGCGACGCTGCTGCTCGCGCTGATCACGGCCCCTGCGGCGGCCCTGGCCCGCGACTACTCGATCACGGCCGTCGACATAGACGCGACGGTGACCGAGGACGGCGCGCTGCGCGTGAGCGAGACCAGGACCTTCGACTTCGACGGCTCCTTCAACGGCGTGTACTGGAAGATCCCCACGGGACGCAACTCGAACAACGGCAAGGACGTGGCGCTTACCGTGGTCTCCGTGGGCGAGGGGGCAGCCGACAGCCTGGACGCGTTCACGTCCTCGCAGACGGGCGACGCCCACACCTACGAGCTCGCCGAGCTCGACGGGTACACGCGGGTCAAGCTCTACTCGCCGCACGAGGACGAGGAGGCGCGCTTCACCGTCGTCTACGAGCTCACGGGCGTGGCGACGCGGTGGGAGGACACCGGCGAGCTTTACTGGAAGTTCGTCTCCGACGGGTGGGACGTCGAGTCCCAGAACGTGACCTGTACCCTGCATCTTCCCGTGCCGGCTGGGGACTCCGTCTCGGCGGGGAACAACGTGCGCGCTTGGGGCCACGGGCCTCTCGACGCCGATGTCGCGTTCAGCGGCGACGAGGTCGTCTACACGGTCCCGGGCGTCGGAACCGAGGAATTCGCCGAGATGCGCGTCGTGTTCCCGGCCGCGTGGATGGCGGGCTGCGAGCAGACGCCCGGCGCGAAGCTCGACGCCGTTCTCTCGGAGGAGCAGGCCTGGGCCGACGAGGCCAACGCCAAGCGCGAGAGGGCCCGCATGCTGCGCGACGCCGGGACGTTCGGGTCGATCGGCCTCGCCGCCGTCACGGCGGTCGCCGTCGTCGCGGCACGGCTGCGCGAGGCCAGGGAAAGCGCCCCTCGGTTCCAGGACAAATACTTCCGCGACGTACCGACGGGCGACCACCCGGCTGTGCTCGGCGTTCTCTACAACGGCGGGGGCGCCGAGCCGAAGGAGCTTACCGCGACCCTCATGCGCTTGACGGACAACGGCGTGATCAAGCTCGAGAAGGCCTCCACGACGAAGAAGGTGCGCGGGGTGGAAAAGCCCGTCAACGACTACCTCGTGACCAAGCTCAAGGACGTGCCGAAGGCCGAGGACGGCGCCAAGCGTCCGATCGCCGACTCCATCGACGCCGCCGCGTGCGACATGGTGTTCAACAAGATCGCGAAGAAGGACAACCGTCCCGGCGACGAGGTGTTTCTCTCCAAGTTCAAGAAGAGGGCCAAGAGCAGCCCGCGCACCTACGAGAGCGCGTGGAGCGCCTGGTCGGGCGTCGCCGAGGCCGGCTACAAGGACCGCTTCGTCGAGGGCGCGCCCTCGCAGGTGAACAGGTGGGTCATCCTCATCCTCGGCGGGGTTGACGTCGCGGGCTCAATCGCCGCGTTCTTCTATTTCCTTTTCATCATGGAGGACGCGTCGCTCCACGTCCTCGGCCTCTCCGCGCTTCTGATGGCGATCGGCGTCGCTGCGATTCTCGTCGGCGCCACGATGAAGCCGCTCAACCGCGAGGGAATCGAGGCCAAGGCCGAGCTCGAGGCGTTGCGCCGCTGGCTCAAGGAGTTCACCAAGCTCGACGAGGCCGTGCCCGAAGACGTCGTGCTCTGGAACCGCCTGCTCGTTATGTCCGTGGTGCTCGGCGTCTCCAAGGAGGTCATCAAGCAGCTCGAGGTCGCCGCCCCGCAGGTTCTCGACGATCCCCTGTTCATGCCCTGCTACTGCTGGTGCTACGGGGGCTACGGCTACCGAGGCCGCTCCGCGAGCGAAGCCTTTACGAGCAACTTCCAGTCGGCCCACAAGGTGTCCGAGTCGGCCCTCGCG
>CAVJHQ010000026.1:0-23853 GCA_963649365.1 Alloprevotella sp. | reverse complement strand
GCTCAATTCTGAAGAGCAGCTGGACGGCTTTCCTCAGTTGGCAACTGAATTTCGGCGGATGAGAAAAGTTTGCTGGAAGCCGCAACGAAGCTCGAAACCCGCAAAACAGCGGCGCGCCCACGGACTTCAGCTCATCCGCGGGCGCGCCGTCGCTCAAACAAGCCGCGCGCTACACCGCGCGAGCGAGGTACGCATCGTAAATCTGCGTGCCGCAGTCCTCGTACACGGAGTAGAGCTTCTGGGCGTTCTCCTCGTAGACGGAGTAGTCGTCGCCGTTGCGATACATGAGCTCGGCCATCTTCTGGATGCCCTCGGTGCAAACTTCGGCCAGGTCAGCGACCTTGTTGTTGCTAATCTCAGCAAGAGACTCGATGCTGCCGTCGGATGCATCGGCCTCGGAGTTGAACTCGTCGATCTTGCCGGGAGTCATGTCGTTGAGCTTGGCGCTGTACTCCTCGTAGATGGAGTCGTAGGTGTCACCGTTGCCGGTGATCGACTTGAGGATGCTCTTGCCCTTGTCGGCCAAGCTCTTGGCGCTGCTCTTCGCGCTGTCGATCATGCTCGACGCGCCGCTATCGGACGGCGCCGACGCCGCAGAGGACGCGTCCTTCGATTCGGTCGAGGTGGACGTGGCGCTTCCAGACGTGGAAGACTCGGACTTTGACGTGGAGTCATCCGACTTGGTGGTTTCCTGCGTCGTCGTGGACGAGGTGTCTGAGCTCGACTTATTTGAGGACGAGGACCCGCAGGCCCCGAGCGTAAGGGCGAGCATCGCGGAAAGAACAATGGCTGCCGTTTTCTTCATCTTAAGCTCCAATCGCTTTGGAATTCCAAGCCGAAGGCTAGGAAGCGCTTACGGGAGAAACATAAAGACTGATAGTCTCCAAAGACTGGGAACTAATGAGGTTCGAATACTCATTTCCATCAGAGTCGGTACTATATGTAAACGATATAGCGGTATTTGGCTGAATATCCTGCTGGGTAACAACCCATCCGGCAAGCGAGGAGGCATCCTCAAGGTCTACAGCCGACCCGTCCTCAGTAATGATGTTCAGCGTGACGTAGCCCGCGCTATAGGAGTCCATGTACTTTCCGCTCAACGACACGTAGCCGCAGTCCGCGAGGTTACGGTCAACGTAATCCCTTACGTACGCCGTGTATTTGTCGGGAGCAGGATCAATGAGCGTGTTGTCTTTGACATTTCCGCTCTCTCCGACCTTGTCCAACGAGAGGACGATTTCCTCAATGTTCTGGTAATCAACCAGGTTCTCGTACTCCTTGCCCTCTGAGTCAACCTGGAACGTGTACTTGATCTCAGTGTTCGGTTCATAGCTCTGGGCAGACACTTTGTACTGCTTGAGCTGGTCGTTATTCTCACTGAAGTCGATATGAGTGCCGTCAGACGTCACAAATACGATCTTGATATAACCGGCGCCGTAGCTTTCCATCCTGTAGCCATTAAGCGCCGTGTAGCCGATACCCGAAGCGTTCATGCCGACATAGTTTTTGATGTACCAGGTGTACTTATCGGGCGACTGCTTAATTGTCACCGGCTCGGCCTTCTGGTCCGTTTCGCTCGTTTGCTGCGAGGACGACGTAGTCGTTGAGGACGTATTATCCGTCGACGCGCCGCCGCCAGATGCCGATCCAGCAGAACAGCCGGCGATTGAGGCGGCCAGAACCAGAGCCATCGCCACAGTCGTGGTCTTTTTCATCTTTCTCTCCGTTCGCTCGACGATTGGGATGAAGTCCATTCTGAAAAGCAGCGGAAAGCAATTCCTCAGTTGTCAACTAAATTTGGCGAGCGGCGCCCTAAGCATTGCGCGCCGCGCGGCGGCCGTAAGCGCCGCGGCACAACACACAGGCCCCTCATCGCAAATATGCTTGAGCAATCACCAACTTGAAATTAATGTCGATTCGCACACTTATTTCCGGAAATTAGTGTCGTTTGCGACAGTAATTTCAAGAAAGCCTGACTCGGCCCCTACCAAGGCATGACGTACGCCTCGGCGGTCGCGTACGTCGGCAGGCCGCTCGCGCTCACCTGGGTGGTCTGGCCCTCGCCGTCCTCCAGACTGTGAACGAACCCGTTCGTACCGTAGACGATAGCGCCGTCCTCGTCACGCAGCACGATGACGACCGCCGTCGTGTCCATGTACGAAGAAATGCTCTTAAGTGCCTCGTCGGAACCGGCCACCGAGTACGTACACACGAAGTTCGTCGTACCGCCGCGCTCGGAGATCGAAAGATCGGTCACGCTCATCTCGAGCTTGCTGGACATCCGACGCGCCGAGGTGGTTGAGTTCTTTTGCAGCGTGAACTCGACCCGATCAGGCACCGAGCCCCCGCCGACCTGGCTCGCGTAGTACGTCACCTGATCCGGCAGGCACACCATGATGCCGCAGTCCTGGCTAAAGAGAACCGCGCCCGCCTCGTCGTAGCCCACGACCTTAATGCCGACCAGCTCATAGGCCTCATTCGCGCTCGAGTTTCTCACACCGAGGGCAAAGTGGACGTAGCCGCCCGCGCCGACCGACCAACCGGACTCCACGATCTCGAGAGGCAGCTCCTCGTCGTCATCGTCCGGCGCGGCGGCAACGTTGGATGAGCCGCTGGAGTTGCGCGAGACGCCGGATTCGGACGAGGCGCCCTGTTCGGTTGATGCGGCAACAAAGCCGGAGCCGTCGGAAACGGCAGGCGTCTCTCTCCCGCCAAGCGCCAGGCGCACCGTAAGCGCAACGGCGGCGAGAAGCGCCGCGACGCCCACCGCAACCAGCACTTTAGATACGTTGAGCTTGAGTTTCTTGGCAGCATGCGAGGGCTCGGATGCCGATTCGCGGGACGAGCCCGGTGCAGGGTCGGCCGCCCCCGGCCTCCCAGGCGTCGCCAACGACGCGGCCATCTGCTCCGCCGTCTGGTACCGGGCGCTCGGCTCGAACGCGCACGCGCGGCGAACCACCTCCGCAAGCCCCGCGTCGACCGCCGAGCCGTCCGCCAGGCGCGCCTCGTACTCCTCGCCGTCCGGCTGCAGGCCCGTGAGCATGTACCCGAGCAGCTTGCCGATGGCATACACGTCGCTGCGGGCGTCCGTCTGCGCGAACCCGTACTGCTCGGGCGACGCGAAGCCGCGCGTGCCCAGCGACGTCGTGTCGCGGGTCGCGCCCTCCACGCGCATCCGCGCGATCCCGAGGTCGATCAGGTGCGCCCCGTCGGCCGCGACGATCACGTTGCGCGGGCTCAGGTCTCGATGGATGATCCCGCAGGAATGCAGCGCCGCCGCTGCCTCACAGATGTCGGCGGCAAGAGAGGCCGCCTCGGCCGCGCCCAGCCGACCGCGAGCCGTGACCAGCTCCTCGAGCGTCTGGCCAGGCACGTAGTCGTACACAACAACGTACTGGTCAGGCAGGGAATACGTGGCCTCGACCTTAGGCAAGCGCTTACAGTCGAGCGAGCCGATGGCCGACCAAACGCCCTGGTTCGCGATCTCGAGCGGGAGCTTCTTGCGAACGAAGGGGCCCGCGCCGTCGATGGACACAAGCTCGGTCACGCCGCCCGCGCCGTGCGCCAGCACTCGATCGACGTGATACACGTCGTCGAGGCTCATGGCATGCATGACCTGCTCGTCGTTCAAACCGCTCCCGTCTCAATCGGCGCGTCCGGGATACCCCCACCCCTGCGGGAGCTCGCAACGCCATCCCTTCAGTTTAGGCCCGGCGACAACGCCGTTCTTCAGTTGGCAACTGAATCGTTGAATGGCACCGCGCATCCAGGCCAATGGAACACCCCCGAAAAGCCGCGGCCGGTTCTTCTATTGCGAGGTTTGCGCCTTCGTGCGACGTAACTGCCATAGTGCTGCAAGGTTTTGCCCTTCGTGCGACGTTCTTTTGCCGACAAAGGTGGCTAAACGGGCCAAATTGCCGAACCGAAGCCTTTCAAACGCCCCGACCGACGCAGGTCAACGTCGCACGAAGGGCAAAACCTTGCACAACACGCGCCCAAACGTCGCACAAAGGCCCAAAGCTTGCACGACGGAGCCCAATTACTCCAACCGAGCCGCCCCTAACGCAGCGGCCCCGTGCCGAGCAGGGTCTTCTCGCCAAGGCGGTACAGCTCGTCGTCGGCCTCCTCGCGCGTGCGGCCGTTCTCCACGCACCAGATGAGAATCGCGTCGCGCCGCACCTTGCACCACAGCTCCGACACTCCGGCCAGGCGCAGAAGCCGCTGGCATTCGCGCAGGTCGCAGCCTAAGCCGAACGCGAGCATAATGGCGTGGTCGCGCCCCGGGCGGCTCTTGCCGGAAAAGACGTCGTAGACCACCGTGGCGTTGATGCCGCTCGCGCGCACCACGTCGGCGCGCTTGAGCCCGTGGGCGTCCAACAGCTCGTGCAGGTAGTCGGGCAGCGCGCGCTCAACGGTCGCCTCCGGCGCCGAGAGATATGCCTCCGGCGTGGCCGACGCGAGCAGCCGCTCGAGCAGCTCCTCGGTAATGCGCTCTTCCTTCTGTGCGGTGGTTGCCGCCTCTGCCGCCATGTCCTTCGTCCCTCTCGCCGCCGCGCCTAGAACTTATCCGTCATGATGTCGCCGCCGCCGCGCAGCTCCTCGATGACCTCGGGAATGCGCTCGAGCTCGTACGGCGTCATCTGGTAGATCCAGTTGAGCCAGTTGCGGTACAGCAGGTTCGCATGCGCGCGCCAGGTAAAGAGCGGCTGCTGCTCGGGGTCGTCGTCGGGGAAGTAGTTCTCCGGCACGCGGATAGGCAGCCCCTTGTGGAAGTCGCGCCAGAACTCGGAGCCGAGCGTGTCGCGCCCGTACTCGAAGTGGCCGGTCACGTACACCTCGTGGAAGTCGCGCGTGGCGATAAGCGCAGGGCCGCTCGTAAATCCCTCGGAAAGAACCTGCAGCTCAGGGTGCGCAGCGAGCGCCGCCGTGTCGATAGCCGCGTGGCGCGAGTGCGGCATGTAGTGCACCTCGTCGAAGCCGTTGGTAAGGAAGTTGTACTCGTCGCACAGCTTCTGCTTGAACACGCCGAACAGCTTGGCCCCGAGCATCTTCTTCGGAATGCCGTAGAGGTGGTACAGCCCCGCGAGCGCGCCCCAGCACAGGTACATGGTCGAGAGCACGTGGGTCTGCGACCAGTCCACGATGCGGCAGAACTCGTCCCAGTAGTCGACGTCCTCGAACTCCAGGTGCTCGATCGGCGCGCCTGTGATGATGAAGCCGTCGTAGTAGTTGTCCTTGAGCGCGTCGAACGTGTCGTAGAACTTGACCAGGTGGTCGGCCGAGGTGTGCGTCGCCTCGTGGCTGCCCACGCGCATGAAGTCGCAGCTCACCTGCAGGGGCGACTTGGAGATAAGGCGCAGGATCTGCGTCTCGGTCTCCACCTTGGTCGGCATGAGGTTGAGGATGACCACGTGCAGCGGGCGGATCTGCTGGTTGTTGGCCACTTCCTCCTCGAGCGCGAAGATTCGCTCCTGATGCAGGGTCGCCTTGGCGGGCAGGCCGTCGGGGATGTTAATCGGCATGGTTCGACTCTCCTATATAGATGCGAGCGGACGGGTGGGCGCGCGAAGCGCAGAAAAAAGCACTGCTCAGGGGCAACGACCGGGCGGCCAGCCTCAGCAGTGCTTCCGCATTCGCATCAGCATGGGGAGAACGGCAGGCGTGCGCATGTGCTTCTCCCCTCAAAATCGCTTCTTGACGAACACAGTATAGCAACGCTGGCAAGAAGCCCCGCGCAGGGGTCGCCTGAACTCGGGCGGCGGCGCGGGCGGCGAGCTGGCGGCGCGCGGCGCACGCTGGCGCGCGCGTGCGAGTACGCGGACAGCGCACAGAACCCTATATCCCCTCACGAAAGCCCGGTTATAGGCCCAAGCGATAACCACCCATCGGATATCGCTCTAAGCACGGCGGCCGAATCCTTAAGGCAGGCTGCTAAACTCTTCCACACTATGATTCAGCTCACCGACATAACCAAGGTTTTCGACGGCGCCGCGGGCCAGAACCGCGCGCTGGACGGCGTTTCCCTCACGATCCAGACCGGCGAGGTCTACGGCATCATCGGGGAGTCCGGCGCGGGCAAGTCCACCCTCGTGCGCTGCATCAACCTGCTCGAGCACCCCACGAGCGGCTCCGTCGTCATCGACGGCAAGGACGTCACCGGCCTGCAGGGCCGCGAGCTTCGCGAGCTGCGAGCCGACATCGGCATGATCTTCCAGGGCATCAACCTTTTCCAGCAGCGCACCGTGCTCGACAACGTGATCTTCCCGTCCACCCTCGCCAGCGCCTCCGGCCGCATCTCCGTCAAGGACGCGCAGGACCGCGGCCGCGAGCTCCTCAAGCTCGTCGGCCTCGAGGGCAAGGAAGGCTCCTACCCCTCGCAGCTCTCCGGCGGCCAGCAGCAGCGCGTGGCCATCGCGCGCGCCCTCATGACGCGCCCGAAGTACCTGCTTTGCGACGAGGCCACCTCCGCGCTCGACACGCTCACCACGAGCCAGGTGCTCGACCTTCTTGCCCGCATCAACGAGGAGCTCGGCGTGACCATCGTGCTCATCACCCACTCGCTCGCCGTCGCCCGCCGCATCTGCGGGCGGATCGCCGTCATGGAGTCCGGGCACGTGGTCGAGGAGGGCACCGTCGCCGAGGTGTTCGGCAACCCGCAGGCCGAGGTCACCCGCGCCCTGCTCCAGTTCGAGGGAGGCGCGCAGTAATGGACTTCTCGGCATTTATCGATAAGTACGGCGCGCTTCTTGCCCAGGGCACGGTCGACACGACCGTCATGGTGCTCGCCTCCACGCTCGGCGCCTACGTCATCGGCATCGTGCTCGGCACGCTGCTCACCGTGCTCGCGCCGGACGGCCTGCGCCCCAACCGCGTGGCCTACTCCGTCATCGGCTGGCTGGTGAACATGGCCCGCTCGCTTCCGTTCATCATCCTGCTGCTGTTCCTGATCCCCGTCACGCGCGCCGTCGTGGGCACCACCCTCGGCGTTCCGGCCGCGGTCTTCCCGCTCATCGTCTCGGCGGCGCCCTTCGTGGCCCGCATGGTCGAGTCGAGCGAGGCCGAGGTCGACCGCGGGCTCATCGAGGCCGCAACCTCGATGGGTGCCTCCACCTGGGAGATCATCCTCAAGGTCTACCTGCGCGAGGGCCTGCCCTCCCTGCTTCGCGGCCTGCCGATCGTGATCATCACCATCCTCGGCTACACCGCGATGGCGGGCACCGTCGGCGCGGGCGGCCTGGGCGACATCGCCATCCGCTACGGCTACCAGCGCTACCAGGACGACGTCATGATCGCCACCGTGATCATCCTCATCGTTATGGTGCAGGTCATCCAGACGCTGTGTAACCTGCTCGTCCGCGGGTGCGACAAGCGAATGCGCTCCTAGCGCATACATAAGACTTTGGCGCCTTCGCGCCCCCAACCCACTTCTTTGTTTACGGAGTCGCGCCAGATTCCCCTGGCTACTCATATGTCGAATTGTCTTTGCAAAGAGACTCAGCAACCTTTGAAAGGAACCGTCATGTCCATCAAGAACTTCATCAAGCCGGCCGCCGGCGTGCTCGCCAGCGGCGTCCTCGCGCTCTCCCTCGTCGCCTGCGGCGGCGCATCCGGCGCGTCGAGCAGCTCCTCCAGCTCCGACAACAGCACCGCCTCCGACAACGTGATCACCGTCGGCGCCTCCCCCTCGCCCCACGCCGAGATCCTCAACGCCGTGGCCGACGAGCTCAAGGCCGAGGGCTACGAGCTCAAGGTCGTCGAGTACAACGACTACGTCCAGCCCAACGTCGCGCTCTCCGAGGGCGACCTCGACGCCAACTACTTCCAGCACGCCCCCTACCTCGAGAACTACAACGAGGAGAACGGCACCGACCTCGTGAGCGCGTACGCGATCCACTTCGAGCCGATGGGCATCTACGCCGGCAAGAGCTCCGACATCAAGAACGTTCCCGACGGCGCCCAGATCGCCGTGCCTTCCGACGCCACCAACGAGGCCCGCGCGCTCCTGCTGCTCCAGGACCAGGGCGTGATCACCCTTAAGGACGGCGTCGGCCTCGAGGCGACCGCCAACGACATCGAGTCCAACCCCCACAACATCCAGCTCGTCGAGGTCGAGGCCGCGGCCGTGGCCCGTTCGCTCGAGGACGTCGACTTCGCCATCATCAACGGCAACTACGCGCTCTCCGCCGGCCTCGACACCTCCGCGACCCTCGCCTCCGAGGACGCCGACTCCGAGGCGGCCCAGACCTACGCGAACATCGTGGCCGTTCGCAAGGGCGACGAGGACAACGAGAAGACCCAGGCGCTCATCAAGGCCCTGACCAGCCAGACTGCCAAGGACTTCATCGAGTCCGAGTACAAGGGTTCCGTCATCCCGGTGTTCTAAACGTTGGAAAGAAGCGCCGCGGCCCGTTCCTCGGCTCGGCGCTTCTCGCCACAGAACTTCAACCAACGCCCCGTCCCTGCGTGCAGAGACGGGGCGTTTTGGTGCATACTTGCAGGTATGACTACCACATTTGCCGAGCTCGGGCTAAACGAGCAGATCCTTGCCGGGGTAGACGCCCTCGGCTTTACCACCCCCACGCCGGTCCAGGCCGGCGCCATCCCCGAGGTCCTCGCCGGGCGCGACGTCGTCGCCTCCGCGCAGACCGGCACGGGCAAAACCGCGGCGTTCGGCTTGCCGACGCTGCAGGTCATCGCCGGCGCGGAGGGCAAGGGCCCGCACGCGCTCGTCGTCACGCCGACGCGCGAGCTGGCCGCTCAGATCGACAAGGTCGTGAGCGTCGTCTGCGAGAAGACCGGCCAGAAGGCCGTCATCGTCATGGGCGGCGCCCGCTTCGAGAAGCAGATCAAGCAGCTCGAGCAGGGCTGCGACCTCCTCGTCGCCACGCCGGGGCGCCTCCTCGACCTCATGGAGCACAACCACGTGAGCCTCGCCAACGTGCAGACGCTCGTGCTCGACGAGGCCGACCGCATGCTGGACATGGGCTTCTGGCCGAGCGTCCGCCGCATCATGCACGCGCTGCCGGCCAAGCACCAGACGCTGCTCTTCTCGGCGACCATCCCGCCGTCGATCAAGTCCACCATCGACGCGCTGCTCACCGACCCCGTCACGGTCGAGATCGCCCGCGTGGGCGAGACGGCCGACACCGTCGACGAGCACCTCTGCCCCGTCACGCAGGCCCAGAAGCCCGAGCTCCTGCGGGCGCTTCTTGCCACCGGGGGCGCCGCGGGCGAGAAGCCCGAGCGCGTGCTCGTCTTCTGCCGCACGAAGCATCGCGTTGACGACGTGAGCAAGATGCTCAAGAACGCGCAGGTCAAGGTGGACGTCATGCACGCCGACCGCCCGCAGAAGGCCCGCGAGAAGGCGCTCGAGAAGTTCCGCGAGGGCAAGGTCCAGGTGCTCGTGGCCACCGACGTTATGAGCCGCGGCATCGACGTCTCGGGCATCGACGCCGTCGTCAACTTCGATGTGCCCATGGACCCCGAGGACTACGTGCACCGCATCGGCCGCACCGGTCGCGCGGGCGCCACGGGCCACGCCTACACCTTCGTCGCGCCCGACGAGATCAGCCCCCTGCGCGAGATCGAGTACTTTACGAAGAAGCTCGTGCCCACGTGGGACCTCGAGGGCTTTACCTACGACGCCGGGCGCATCATCCCGCAGGAAGGCCGCAGCACAAAGAAGCCCACCCGCACGATGTTCGCCGGCTCCCGCTCCCGCGGGCGCGGCATCTCCGGCGGGCGCTACGGCAGGCACTACTAGGATTACCAGGGGCGCGTTGCCCGTTGCGCCGTCGGCGCGCGGGTGGCACGTCCCTATTTTTATGGAGAAAGGCGCTGGAATGAAGCAGGCACGCCCCTACCCCAAGATCACCGTGACGCGCAAGGCGGCGCGCTCGCTCAAGGCGGGCCACCCGTGGGTCTTCGAGGGAGAGGTCCTCGAGGCCGAGGCCGCCGAGAACGGCGCCGTGGTCGACGTCTTCGAGGAGAACGGAACCTGGCAGGGCGCGGGGCTTCTTTCCAGGGAGTCGAAGATCCGGGTGCGCATCGTCACGCGCAACGCCAACGACCGCGTGGACGAGGCGTTCTGGGCCCGACGCGTCGCGTACGCCTGGAACCACCGCAAGGTCGCCATGGGCGGACGCGCCCTTCCCGGCTGCGCGCCGGACACGAACGCCTGCCGCGTGGTCTTCTCCGAGGCGGACCAGATGCCCGGCCTCATCGTCGACCGCTACGAGAACGTGCTGGTCACGCAGGTCGGGACCGTCGGCATGGAGCTGCTGCGCCCGGCGATCTACCCGCTGCTGCTCAATACGCTGCAGGCAGACGGCCAGAACGTGACCGCCATCTACGAGCGCAACGACTCGCCGAGCCGCGCCAAGGAGGGCCTGCCCCAGTACAAGGGCTGGTGGGACGGCGAGGGCGCCGAGGTGCCGGAGACCCCGCGCATCAAGGTCGTCGAGAACGGCCTTACCTTCGACCTCGACATCGAGAACAGCCAGAAGACGGGCTTCTTCCTGGACCAGAAGTACAACCGCCGCGCCGTGCGCGAGATCGCGGGCGGCCGCCGCGTGCTCGACTGCTTCTGCCACGTGGGGCCGTTCGGCCTGAACGCCGCTGCCGGCGGCGCCGACTTCGTGCGCTGCGTCGACGTGAGCCAGACCGCGCTCGACCTCGCGGCGCAGAACGCGCGCCTGAACAACCTCGACGGCCGTATGGACTTTACCTGCGCGAACGTGCTCGAGTACCTGCCTGAGCTCGCGCGCGACCGCGCGCGCCTGCGCGAGGAGGGCGGCCCGTTCGACCTCATCGTCCTCGACCCGCCCGCCTTCACAAAGAGCCGCGGCACCGTCAAGCACGCCGCCAAGGGCTACCGCGAGATCAACTACGAGGCCATGCGCCTCTTGCCGCGCGGCGGTTACCTCGCCACGTGCAGCTGCAGCCACTTCATGACGCGCGACCTGCTCGCGCAAGCCGTGGCCGACGCTGCGCACCAGGCGAATGTTCAGCTCAAGCAGGTCGAGGAGCGTCAGCAGGCGCCGGACCACCCCATTCTCTGGGGCGTGCCGGAGAGCCACTATCTGGACTTCTTCATTTTCCAGGTGGTGTAGCGGGCCGCGCGGGAGACGGCGCGCACATAGAGAGCATCGGTCGGCGCAGGCGAGGGTTAACGTTACCCCTCACCTGCGCTTTTCTTATTTCTAGCTTTCAGTACGCAACACGAGTTTCAAAATGCATAACGGCATATCTTACCCGCGAACGGCGTGATAGTATCGGTGAACGGCATACCACATCACTCGTCCCTGACGAAGGGAGAAGCCCGTGCTCGGCTTGTTTGGAATGTTCGTCCTCGCCCTCACCCCCATCATCTGGCTCGTCATCGCCCTCTGCGGCCTCCACATCGAGGCGTGGAAGGCGAGCCTCGGCGCCCTCGCGGTCGCGATCGTCGTTGCCGCGATCGGTTGGCAGATGACCGCCGTCAACATCGCCACCGCCGCGCTCGAGGGATTCGCGATGGCCATCTGGCCCATCACCATCGTGATCATCGCCGCCGTCTTCACCTACAACGTCACCGTGCACACCGCCGGCATCGAGACGATCAAGGCCATGCTCTGTTCCGTGTCCGCCGACAAGCGCGTGCTCGTGCTTCTCATCGGCTGGTGCTTCGGCGCCTTCCTCGAGGGCATGGCCGGCTTCGGAACCGCGGTCGCCATCCCCGCCTCCATGCTCGTAGCCGTCGGCCTCAACCCCGTCGAGGCCATCCTCTCTTGCCTCATCGCCAACAGCGTCCCCACGATGTTCGGCTCCATCGGCATCCCGACCACGACGCTCGCGTCCATCACCGGCATCGACGCGATCCAGCTCGCCACCACGCAGACGCTTCAGGCGGCGCCCTTCATCATCGCCTGCCCGATCCTCATGGTCATGCTCGTCGGCGGCGGCCCCAAGGGGCTCAAGGGCGTGCTCCCCATCACCCTCGTGGCCGGCGTCTCGCTTGCCGCGGCCGAGCTCTTGGGCGCCATGTTCATCGGCCCGAACCTCGCCGTGGTCATCGGCTCCGTCGTCTCGCTCTTCGCCGTCTTCGCCTTCGCCGTCGCCACGCGCGACAAAGAGGTCCCCGAGGAGTACCGCCTGGCGAACGCCAGCCACACCGAGGGCTTCGGCGCGCCCGTGCTCCAGATCATCCTCGCGTGGTCCCCGTTCATCCTGATCTTCATCCTGCTCCTGCTCACGAGCAAGCTCTTCCCGGCCATCTACGGCCCGCTTTCCTCCATCTCGACCACGGTGAACATCTACCAGGGTGACCCGACGGCGACCCTCACCTTCGTCTGGATCGACACCCCGGGCATCCTCATCATGATCTGCGGCATCATCGGCGGCGTAATCCAGGGCTGCAGCGTCCGCGAGATGCTCGGCGTCCTCAAGGACACCTGCGTCCAGATGAGCAAGACCGTGCTCACCATGCTCGGCGTCCTCGCCGTGGCCAAGATCATGGGCTACTCCGGCATGATCGCGAGCATCGCGGCCTTCTTCGTCGCGCTCCTCGGCGGGTTCTATCCGCTGGTCGCGCCGCTGCTCGGCGCGCTCGGCACCTTCGTCACGGGCTCCGGCACCTCGAGCGAGGTGCTCTTCGGCAACGTCCAGCTCCACGCCGCCGAGACCCTGGGCGTCGACTCCACCTGGCTCGTCGCCGCGAACTCGCTCGGCACCTCGGCAGGCAAGATGATCAGCCCGCAGAACATCGCCATCGGCTGCGCCGCCGTCGGCCTGACCGGCAAGGACGGCGAGATCCTGGGCAAGATCGCCAAATACGCCTTCGGTTTCGCCGCCGGCATGGCTGTTCTCATCTTCGTCGGCTCGGTTGTCTTGGGGTAAACCGGGTATCCGGCGCACAAACTCCGACATTTTGCACCTTTAAAACGACGCCCTCTCGGTAGAGAGGGCGTCGTGCTTTACGTTTCCGCAGGTATATGGCCTATGGATTCCTAGGCTACTCACCGGCATTCGATTCAAGCCGCAAATAGTCAGACTTTGTGCGCGCATCCCCTCGACAGCCGGCTCAACCCGTCGGTTCGGCGGCCGCGGCACGCTTGGCCTCCTTCGCCCGAGCGCGCCGCGCCCGGAAAAAGTCCCGCAGCTGGCCCGCGGCCTCCTCCGCGAGCACGCCGGACTCGACCTCGAACTCATGGTTGAGGCGCGCATCGTGGCTCACGTCGTACAGCGTGCCGAGCGCGCCGCCCTTGGGGTCGGACGCGCCGTACACACAGCGGTCGATGCGGCCATTGACCATAAGGCCGGCGCACATCAGGCACGGCTCGAGCGTCACGTAGACCGTGCAGCCGGAGAGCCGCCAGCGGCCGAGCGCGCGCGAGGCAGAGACCATGGCGGAGAACTCCGCGTGCGCCGAGGGGTCGAGGTCGGTCTCGCGCCGGTTGTGGGCGCGCGCCACGACCTCGCCGTCGCAAACCACGACGGCGCCGATCGGCACCTCCCCTTCCTCGGCGGCAAGACGGGCCTCCTCGAGCGCCTCGCGCATGAACCGCTCGTCGTCGCTCATCGCGCACCGTCCTCGAGCTGCCCGTCGTTCTGCTTGATGTGGTTGCCGATGATCTCGGACACGTCCAGGATCGTCACGAACGCGGAGGCGTCGACCGAGTCGACGATCTCGCGCAGCTCGCGCATCTCGAACTTGGTGATCACGCAGTACAGCACCTTCTTCGGCCCGCTGACCAGCCCAGACCCGTCCATTATGGTGACGGTGCGCCCCATCTGGTCGTAGATGCGCTCGCAGATCTGGCGCGCGTCGTCCGTCACGATAAGCGCCGCCTTCGCCTGGTTCATCTCGGACTCGACCATATCGAGCACCTTCGAGGTAATAAAGTACGTGAGCAGCGAGTACATGGCGCGGTCGAGGCCGAACAGCAGGCCGGCGAGCCCGTAGATGACCACATTCATGCACAGCACCATCTCGCCGACGGCGAGGTTTGTTCTTCTGCTCAGCAGGATGGCCACGGCCTCCGTGCCGTCCAGGCAGCCGCCTGCGCGAATGACGATGCCGACGCCGAGGCCCAGGAGCACGCCGCCGAAGCAGACCGCCAGCAGCGTCTCGTCGGTGGCGTTCGCCCAGCCCGAGAACAGCGCGACGCACGCCGAGAAGACCGCCATCGAGAACGCCGCCTTTACCGTGAAGCCCTTGCCCAGCCGCATACCCCCGAGCACGAGGAACGGGGCGTTGAGCACGACCGTCAGCACCGCGAGCGGCACGCCCGTCAGGTGGCTCACCATCATGCCGATGCCGATGACGCCCCCGTCCAAGATCGTGTTCGGAACAAGGAACTCCTCGATGGCAAAGGCCGCGACCGCGGCGCCGAGCGCAAGGAGCAGGTAATTCAGCACAGGGTTGGAGGGACGTCGATTCAAGGCGTCGGTTCCTTTCTTCTGGAATGCGTTGCACGTAGGGATATGTGGCTCATTTTACCCATGCCGCGGCGCGCACTTCTCGCGTCCGCTAATATATAGAGGCTCGCATCTCCGGAGGAGTGGCAGAGCGGTTGAATGCAGCGGTCTTGAAAACCGTCGTGCGGTAACCCCGTACCGAGGGTTCGAATCCCTCCTCCTCCGCCATATTTCCTGCGCGGGCCAGGCTCCGCATGGCCGCGCCCGGACAAAGGGGGCCGCCCATGGTCATCGCCGTCATCGTCATAGCAGCAATCGTCGTCATCGCCGTCGCCTGGATTGCCGTGAGCAACGGCATCGTTCGCGCGTCGAACAAGTGTGACAACGCCTGGCAGACCATCGAGGCGCAGCTCCAGCGGCGCCACGACCTTATCCCCAACCTCGTCGAGACCGTCAAGGGCTACGCCGCGCACGAGTCGAAGACCCTGCAGGCCGTGACCGACGCGCGGGCCGCCGAGGAGAAGGCCGCGACGCCCGAAGACAAAATGCAGGCAGCGGCGCGCCTGACCGGGGCGGTCAACAGCCTGCTCGCCGTCGCCGAGAACTATCCCGACCTCAAGGCAAGCGCCAACTTCCAGCAGCTCCAGGGCGAGCTCGCCGACACCGAGAACCGCATCTCCTACGCGCGCATGAGCTACAACGACTGCGTGATGATGTACAACAACGCGATCCAGACCTTCCCGGGCAGCCTCGTCGCCGGCGGCCGGCAGCCGCGCCAGGGCTTCTCGGCGGGTGTCGACGCCGCGGAAAACCCGAAGGTCAGCTTCTAAGCAATCTAAACGAGTTCCTTGGAAAGAAGGGCGCGCCGGTGGAACCCCCATCGGCGCGCCCTTCTTTCCAGCGTCGTTTACTGCTCCCGACGCCCGAGCCGGCGGTCGCGGCGACGCTTCGCCCAAACACCGCCGGCCACGAGCACGGCGATGTCCGCCGCGCCGATGCCGACGCGAATCCACTGGATGCCCTTCCTCTTTACCGGGCGGGAAATCTCGGAGCTCTGCGACGCGCGGGCGTTCAGCCAGGTGTAGAGCGCGTCTTTGGTGGCGCGGCGCAGGTTCGTCTGGAAGCTGATGGCCCGCGTCTCGGACGAGGTGCCCTTGGCCGACATGAGCTCATCCTCGGTAAAGCCGTACTCGAAGGAGCCGTTGCCGAAGACGCCGTCCATGTAGAGGTCGCCGCCGGCGCGCAGCATCTGGTCCGCGTTCATGTACTTGTGGTGGTCCGCGTAATCGGTGATCACGCTGCCCTCAAAACCCCACTCCCCGCGCAACACGTCCGTGAGCAGGGCCTTATTGCCGCCGGCCCACGTCGCGCCTATGCGGTTGTACGAGGTCATGAACCCGGTCGCCCCGCCCTTGACCACGGCGATCTTGAACGGCCGCAGGTACAGCTCGCGCAGGGTCTGCTCCGTCAGCCACTCGTAGAGCGAGTCGCGGTAGGACTCCTGGTTGTTCAGCGCCAGGTGCTTCAGGTAGCAATACGTGCCGGAGTCCTTCATGCCCGCGACCACGGCCGCGCCCATCTGCCCCGACATGGTCGAGTCTTCCGAGAAGTACTCGTAGTTGCGGCCGCAGAGCGGGGAACGGTGGATGTTCACGCTCGGCGCATACAGCCCGTCGACGCCGAGCGCCGCGGCCTCGAGGCCGAGCTGGCGGCCGTACTCGCGCGCCAGGGCGTCGTTCCACGTCTGGGCAAGAACGGTCCCGGCGGGGTACCCGACGCCCGTCGTCAGCTGGTTGAACGACCCGACCTGCGAAGGCCCGTCGACCTCCTTCGTCAGGGGACGGCCTATCGAGTCGATGGCTGCGGTGGAGATATAGCTGTGCAACACGACCTTGCTCATCTGGTCCACGGTCAAGCTGTCAAGAAGGTCGTCCCACGTCGCGTCGTCGTAGTTCAGGCCCAGCCGCTGCCCAAGCTCGGTAAGAAGCCCGTCCTCGGAGAGGGTGTAGGCCGACCCGCCCGACGTCGCGCGCAGCGTCAGCTGAAGGCTCTGCCCAACAAGCCCCTGATAACCGGCGGCGTCGGCCTCGACGTCCTTCTCCGTGTAGAGGTTAAGGCTCGCGACGTTGTCGGTCATCGCGCGGTCGGGGTCGGACTTCCTTGCAAAGGTGCCCGCAAAGTCAGCGCGTGTGAGCCACGTGATGTCGGCCCCCGAGTTCGACCCGTCGATCGAGACGCCGTCCCACGCGTCGTCGCCCGTAAAGCGGTTCCTGACCTCGGCGCCCGTGGCCAGGTCCTCGGAGCACTCCTCGGTACGCGGCACGTAAAGCCTCGTCGACGCGTACTCGCAGTCCGCGACCTCATGCGCGTTGCGCTTGAGCTCGACGGTGTAGTCGCCGCTCTCGAGCTCGTAGCCGGTAAAGCCGTTCCCGTTGGCGTCGTAGCAGTCGTAGCTCGCCACGTCGTCCAACGTGAACGAGAGGCTGACCTCCTGGCTCTCGCCCGGCTCGAGCAGCTTCGTCTTCGCGTAGGCCACGAGCACGGTCGAGGCCTTCTCGATGCCTCCCTCGGTGTAGGGCGGCGTGCAGTAGAGCTGGACGACGTCGCGGCCGGCCGAAGAGCCCGTGTTCGTCACCAGCACGGTCACGGTGAACTGGGTGTCGCGCGAGACGCGCGCGCCCTGGCCCGGCGTGCGGCCGGTCACCTGCCAGTCGAAGGTCGTGTACGAGAGCCCGTAGCCGAACGGGTACTGGACCACGGCGTCGTAGCCTTGGCCGTGCTTGTTCTTGACGTTGTCCCAGTAGCCCTCCGCGTCGGCGGTCTCGTACCAGCGGTAACCGACGTAGATGCCCTCGGCGTAGTCGACGAAGCGGACGCCGTCGTACTTCTCGTCGGTGCCGACGTTCGAGTTCTTCGTGCCGTCCGCCGGGTAGAGGCCGCTGCCGTTCGTGTACATGCCCTCGCCCATGGCGCCCGAGTTCGCCCAGCTCGCGGCCGTCGCGAAGTCGTACGCGTAGGTGTCGGTGGTTCGCCCGGACGGGTTGACGTCGCCCCACAGCGCCGCCACGACCGAGTCGGCGCCGACCTCGCCCGTCGGCCCGGCGAGAAGCGCCGCGTCGATGCCCGGGATGGTCTCGAGCTCGCCGAGCTCCATCGTGTTCGTCGAGTTGACGACCACGCACACGTGCTCGTAGTGGGAGCCGACGTAGCGCAGCAGGGCCTCTTCCTCGGTCGAGAGCTCCAGATAGGTGCGCGTGACGTCCGCGGTCACGTCGCCGCCCTTGGCGTTTACCTTGTACTGGACGGCCGGGCAGTCGATGCTCTCGCCCGTGATGCGGCCTATGACCACGATCGCCGTGTCGGAATACGCCTCGGCGTTGGAAAGAAGCCCGTCGGAGTAGCAGGCGTCGTCGTAGACGCTCGGCTCATAGAGGCGGCAGAATTCCGACGCGTGGCTGCTCAGCGCGCCCGCGCTCTTGTAGTCTCGCTCGCCGTGGAACGACTTGTACATGTTGGTGAGCTCGGCGTTGTATTCGACGCCGGCCGCCGAGAGCGCCTCGAGGAAACCTTCGGTCGTGCCGCTGACCTGCCCGGAGCCGGACCCGGCGGCGACCCACTGCGTCGACGCCCACCCGAAGACGTTGACCTTCTTCGTCGACGACTCGAGCGGGAGCGTCTGTCCCTCGTTGCGAAGAAGGACGATGCCCTCGCCCTCGATGCGCTTGGCGAGGACGCGGCCGTCGTCCATGATGGCGGTCTTCTCGTCTTCGGAGACGTCGACCTTGTCGGCGCCGAAATACGCGTTGACGGTGTCGCCAAGCAGCGCCATCGCCACATTCGCCGCGACGACGACGGCCACGACCGCGACGGCTCCCGTGTAGCCGGCGACCTTGAGGACCTGCTTCTTCGTGGGGCGCTTCAACGAAAACCCCTATTTGCTCGCCTTGTCGAACTCATCCTTGAAGGAGGAGAACATCTTTCCCATACGGCCGATCTGCTTCCCGACCGCCTTGGCCGCGACGTCGCCCGAGGGCTTCTTCGCGGCGGGTTCCTTTGCCGTGGACTTGGCGGGCTTGGTCGCGGCGGTCGCGGCCGCCGGCGCGGCCTTCTTCGCCGGTTTCTGCGCTTGACCTGCGGCGGGTTCGGCGGCAGGCGCGTACGTCCTCGGCTCGGCCGAGGCGGAGCGCTCGTCGGCGCCGGCGCGCAGGGTCTCCACCGGCTCGCTCACGCGGACGTCCGCGGCGGGAACCGCGGGGGCCTGCGGAGCCTGTTTCTTCGGAGCCTGAGCGTCATCGTCCGACGCGGCGTCCTCGATGGCGCGCTTTGCGCGGCCGAGCATGCGCCCGAAGGCGTACGACCCCTTGTCGACCGCCTCGCCGGCGGCCTTGCCGGCCTTCTGGGCAGCCTCGGCGCCCTTGACCTTGGCCTTCGCGTAGCCCTCGCCAGCCTTCGCGGCGACGCCGCCGTCGAGCTCCAGGCTCGCGGCCGCGTCGTCGACGACCATGCAGCCCTTGGAGTAGCCGCGGACCATGGCCGCGGGAATCTCGAAGCTGCCCACGATGGCGCGCGCCACGCCGCCGTCGCCGACGAAGAACTTGCTGACCTTGCCGGTCTTCTCGTCGAACTCGGCGTCCGAGACGTAGCCGAGCTTCTTGCCGCCGACGGTCTTGGCGTCCATGCCGGCCCACATGACGCAGGCGTCCCAATCGAGCGCAAGGCGCTTGCGGGCGTCGTCGTCCAGGGCGGAGGACTCACGCGTCACGCGCAGGGTGCCGTCGTCCTGAACGGCATACGAGTCGAAGGCGAGAAACGCGTCCGGCCGCTTGACCATCCCGGCGATCTCGGGGCGAGACACCTGAAAGCCAACGACCTCACGGCCGTTCGGCGAGAAGACCGCCATGTGGACTTTGCCGAGCTTGGAGAACTTAACCTGCTCCCGACCGTCCTTGCCCTTCTTGGCCTTCTTCGGAACGTAGACCTTGCGGCCGTAGAGATCGTTGACTTTAAGCAAGACTAGGCCTCGTCCTTCTCGGGCTCGACGACCTCGACGTGGACGGCCTCGGCGGGAGCGGCGCCCTGCTCGGAGGCGGCGTCGGCCATGGAGACCACGGAGTCCGCGACGGTGTTGACGGCCTCGGTGACCTGCTCGGAGGTCTGGGCGACCACATCGGAGAGAGAATCGCGGAGCTGGTCCATGCGCTCGCGCGCGGCGTCGACCTTGGCGCGGAGCTCGTCGGTCTTCGCGTCGACGGTCGGGCGGACGCCGGAGACCTGCTCGTTCACGGCCGCGCCGGCGCGCTCATAGGTGTCGACGGCGGAATCCCAGGCGTCGTTCATGGCGTCGGCGGCCATGGCGCGGGACTCGGCGCCGGAGCGCGGCGCGATCATGATGCCCGCGACGACGCCGGCCGCCGCGCCGAAGATGCTGCCAAGAACGAAACCAACGGTCTTCTTGCTCATAAGGTCCTCCAAAGTTGTTGTGGCTGCTGCAACGCTAGGTATCTCTTACCCGAAGGCAAAGGCGCCCGGGCAAGGGTTACCGGTTGGACATTAACGGACGACGTGCGGGCGCGGGACGTTGTCGAAGCCCCAGTCGTTGCCGGTGGCGCGGGGCGCCTCGGGCTCGTCCTCGGGCTCCTCCGCAGGCTCGGGCTCTGGGACGGGCTGCGGCTCAGGCTCGGCCGGCGCAGGGATCTCCGGCTCGGCTTCCGGCGCGGGCTCGTTCGCGGGCTCAGGCTCCTGCTGGGAATCGTCGGCCTGCTCATCCGCCGGCTCCGTGGCGACGTCCTCCTCGACAGCGGCCTCCGTCGGCTCGTCCTCAAAAGGCTCGGGAGAAACGACCGGGTCGCTGTCCGCGGGAGCCTCGGCCGTCTGCTCGACCGGCTCCTCCACCGGCTCGGGGACGGCCTCCTCCTGGGCCGGCTCCGCGGGCGCGATCGGCGCGGAGAGGATCGCCTCGACCTCCGCCTCGTCCACCGCGCGGGCCTCCGGCTCCGGCTCGGTAACAACCGGCTCCGGCTCCGGCTCGGGCACCGGCGCGGGCTCCGCGACGGGCTCCTGCGGCCCCGCGACGACCGGCGCGGGCTCGGCCGCCACGGTCGTCTCCTGCGGGTCTTCGCAGAGGTCCGCGGCGGCGGGCTCCTGCTGTTCCTGCTCCTGCTCAGGGGCGGGCACCACTTCGTCCTCCGGCTCCTCCTCGACCTCGGGAAGGCTCTTTACCAGGTCGACCAGGCCGGACGCGATGGCGTCCGCGTCGGGCTTGGGGTCGCCGCCGCCCGAGAAGGCCCACTGCATGAGCCAGGCCGCGCTGGAGAGCGCGCCGACCACGAGCACGTCGTCGGGGCACTTGAAGGTCAGCTTGTAGGTGCGCTCGCCGACCTCGGCGGTCTGGCCGCACGAGATGTCGCCCGCGATGTCCGTCCTGGCAAGAAGCTCCACGGTCACGTGCTCGAGCAGGTGCGCGAGCTCGGTGTTGCCCATGACGTCGCCGAAGGTGCCGGACTCGTCGCCGAGGCACACGTGGTCGCGCAGCTGGGGCATGACCTCCCAAACGCGGGTGGTGCCCTCAAGGTCCTCGCGGGTCATCAGCGGAGCGCTCGGCGCGAGCTCAACGGTCGCGTCGAGGTTCTTCGGGCCGACAACGACCTTCTTGATTTCAAATAGCTGAGCCATCGCGGCCCCTCTCGTTCAGAGCCCGTCCCCCGGGCTTGGCGCAACTTCTGTTCATTGTAGTCAACGACGCGGCGCGGGGCCTATTGCTTATCGGCGGCCGCTTCCTTCTCGTCGTCGCCAGAGGAATCGACGTCGCCCGTCTCCTCGGAGGCGGGCTCCGGGGCCGTTACCCGCAGCAGGCTCACGCGGCGCCCGCGCATGGACTGCACGCGGAAGTGGTAGCCGTCCTTCTCGTACAGGTCTCCGGGGTGCGGCACCTTATCCGCGAGCTCGAGCACATAGCCGGCCACGGTCTCGTACTCCTCGTTGTCCTCGATCGGCCAGCCGAGCTCCATGGCGTCGTCGATCGAAAAACGCCCGTCGACCAGCCACTCGTTGTCGGAGAGCTTGGTGAGGTACTTGTTGTCCGGGTCGAACTCGTCCTCGATCTCGCCGACGATCTCCTCGACGATGTCCTCGAGCGTGAGCACGCCCGCGGTGCCGCCGTACTCGTCGACGACGATGACCATCTGGTCGTGGCTGGTCTGCATCTCGGAGAGCAGCGGGATGATGTCCTTGGTGTCGGGCACGTAGTTGGCCGTGCGCACGTAGTCGCCGATGAGCGCGCCGCCCTTACCGCCGTCGATGATCGGGCTGATGATGTCCTTGATGTGGGCGATGCCGATCACGCGGTCGACGGAGCCGTGGTAGACGGGCACGCGCGAGAAGCCGGTGCGGCGCATGAGGCCGAGGACCTCGTTCAGGTTCTTCGTGTCCTCCACGCAGGTCATGTCCACGCGCGGGATCATGACCTCGCGGGCAATGGTGTCGCCCAGGTCGATGACCTCGTGGATCATGGACTTCTCCTCATCCGACAGGTCGTCGGAGTCGGTGACCATGTACTTGAGCTCCTCCTCGGAGACGTCCTGGCGGTCGTCGGCCGACTTGATGCCCAAAACAGCCGCGAGGCCCGCGGCGGACTTGGAGGTGAGCCAGACGAGCGGGGTAGCCAGCTTCATGAAGCCGCGGATGGGGCCGGCCACGGACTTGGCCACGGACTCGGCGTTGGCCAGGGCCAGGCGCTTCGGCACGAGCTCGCCGACGACGGTGGAGACGTACGCCACGATAAGCGTGATGGCCACGACCGCGACGGTGCCCGCTATGCCTTCGGCCATGCCGAGGCCGATAAGCCAGGTTGCCAGCGGGTCCGAAAGGCTGGTGGCGGCGAACGCCGAGGAGGCAAAGCCCACGAGCGTAATGGCTACCTGGATGGTCGCCAGGAACTGGTCGGAATCGGACGAGAGGTCAAGGGCGTTCTTTGCGCGTTTGTCGCCCTCGTCGGCCTCGGGCTCGAGAAGCGCCCTCTTCGCAGTGGTCACCGCCATCTCGGATGCCGAGAAAAATCCGTTGACCAGGGTAAGAACAAACGTGACGATAATGCTGATGGCTACGTCCATGCGCGGTTGCGCGACCTCCTTGGGTCGATGGTCAGATTCGGCCGCGCGTTAGACGTTGGGGCGCGCGACTTAAGACACAGATTCTAGCAGGTCATTACCTACATGCTGTTTCATACCCATTGCGGGCGCGTCAGGCCCTCTCGAGCGGAGTTGACGGGCAGGCGAGCAACCTTGCATTGCGAGGTTTTGTCCTTCGTGCTGCGTTTTGAAAAATCAGTGCGAGGTTTTGCCCTTCGTGCTGCGTAAATCTAGATGCCGACCCGTCGAAATGCCCCATAACTCCTCGATTTCGACCCTAATGGGCTGATTAGCCCCTAAACTACGTCGCACGAAGGACAAAACCTCGCAACCACCCCTTCCTTACGTTGCACTTGGAGCAAAACCTCGCACAGCACGGCACCGCATCTCTTCCTGTGCCTTAAGAACTGCCACGCTGGGATCCTTGCGACGGGCGCCCAAAGCCCGCTGCAGGTCAGACATGAAGGCCTCAAGCTTCACGCCGCTGCGAAGCACTTCGTTGGTCATTACAAAGACTCTGAACCCCATGCTCTCAAGCACACGCCGCCGTGCCTCGTCATGCTCCTTCTCAAGCGGCGTGAGATGATGCGCGTTGCTGTCGTACTCCAGGGCCACCCGCTTCTTCGCCCAAAGGAAGTCGGGGCGAATCACAGACTGGCCCAACGCGGCACGCTGCGACTTTGGCACATTTACCTCGTCATTCATCTGAAAACCCCGTAAGCCGTAACCGCCTTTTCGCCGTGGCAAGCTCAATAGGATGGCGACGTCCGTTTCGCGTGCGGAGTTGGATCCATCGACCACAAGATCGAGCGCCGCGCACGCGCGCTTCGCCCCGCGAACCCCAAGCGCTCGCGCCGCGCTGGCATACGACTCCAGTTCTGCAACCGACGACAGAGGGGTCAAATCCTGCGCGCCCTCTTCGACAGCTGTAGGCGAAAGCCCGTAGGTCCCACACATCTCGTACGCCAGGGCCGCGAGCTCAGCCTCGTTCAGCAAGCTCGCTAGCTGCACAAACGTCGCCGCAAAAGAGCTCACCCACACGTCGTTGTCCACCCAAGTCAGCTGTCCAGACAGCGGGCCCGACCACACATGTTCGTTCAGCGCATCGCAATGACGGCGGAGCCCGCGCGAACTCACCACGGTATCGAGGGGCAATCCCGACGCACACAAATCAACAGCCCTCGCCGCCCTTCTCAATAACCCATCGTCACGACACGCCCCGTAAACCGTGCCTTCCGGCTCCCTCGCCGGCCCGGCGCCGGCAATACGCGCGGATCTCCAAAAATCCAGCGCAGACACAAACCCAACGACCAACTCACGTTCAGTCACT
>CAVJHQ010000025.1:0-25497 GCA_963649365.1 Alloprevotella sp. | reverse complement strand
GGCTCTTGATGAGGCTACGGTAGTTCTCGATGTCGTTCTTCTTGATGTAGGAGAGGAGACGACGACGCTTACCGACGAGCATAAGCAGGCCACGACGGGTGTGGAAGTCCTTCTTGTGGGACTTCATGTGCTCGGTGAGCTCCTTGATGCGGGCGGTGAGGATGGCGACCTGGACCTCGGCGGAACCGGTGTCCTGCTCGTTCTTGCCGTACTGCTTGACGAGCTCGAGCTTCTGCTCCTTGGTGATCATGCTTGATCCACCTTTCTGTGAATTCGCCCCAGACCGGGTTCGCCGCCGGTGGTGACGCGCGACCAGGTAAGAGGTACCAACAAACCTTCGGTAGGTTACCACACTTCCCCACCGTTTCACCGTAGGGACACAATCCGGCTCTCGCGGCGACCTGGGGGCGGGCCCCTCCTCACAGGCTCAGCGCTCGCTGCGCTCGCTCGCTGTCGCGATTCGCCTGTCGAGGAAGGGCCCGCCCCCAGGTCGCCGCGAGAGCAAGCGATCGTTTAAGGCAGGGCAGGCGGCGGCGCCCTTCTCTCCAGGGGCGAATCGCGCCAGCGAGCGAGCGAAGCGAGCGCTGAGCCCATGGAGAGAAGGGCGCCGCCGCCGGGCACCACGGTTGACCCTATGCGCCTTGCTCCAGCTGCTCCCTACAGCTGGCCAGGTGGGCCTTCTGCTCGGCGGGCATCTCGGGGTAGTGAGGGTCGATGTCCTTGAGGACGCCGACGATGGCCTCCGATACGAGGTAGCGCGCGAACCACTTCTGGTCGGCCGGGATGACGTACCAGGGAGCGTGCTTGGACGCGGTGTTCTCGATGGCCTTCTCGTACGCCTTCTGGTAGTCGTCCCAGAGCGCGCGCTCCTTCATGTCGGACTCGGAGAACTTCCAGTTCTTGGACTCGTCCTCGATACGCGCGAGGAAGCGCTTCGCCTGCTCCTCTTTGCCTTCGTGGAGGAATATCTTGACGACGCGGTAGCCGTTGTCCCACAGGTACTCCTCGAAGTCGGAGATCTGCCGGTAGCGCTTCTCGAAGAACTTCCCCGAGTCCATGTCGACGCAGCGGGAGGGCATGGCGTAGCCGCGCTGCAGGTCGTGGACGCGAACGACCAGGACGTCCTCGTAATACGAGCGGTTGAAGACGCCGAGGTAGCCGCGCTGGGGCATATGCGCCATGGCGCGCCACAAAAACGAGTGCGCGAGCTCCTCGCGCGAGGGCTGCTTGAAGCTGTGCACCACGCATCCCTGGGGGTTCACGCCGCTCATCACATGCTTGATGGTCGAGTCCTTGCCCGCGGCGTCCATGGCCTGGATGAGGATGACGACCCCCTCCTTGGCCTCGGCGTAAAGCTTGTCCTGGAGCTCCGCCATCTTGGCCGTGTTCTCCTCGGTGAGCTGGACGTACTTGTCCTTCTCGTCCTTGTCTACGTCCACCGAAGTGGGGTACTCGGATATGTCGAACTCCCCCTCGCCCCGATAAACGCACTCTTCAAGCTTGAACGACATGCTGTCTCCGTTCTTCATGACCAATGGTTGCGGGCAATGGTACCCCGCGACCAGACCTTCAACCGCTGTTGAAGCGTCAGGACACCGCAACGAGAATTTCGGCCATGGAGAGCGCGAGGCGGCAGCGAAGGCCCCTGCCACCAGGCGTGATGCGAATCGCGCCAGCGAAGCGAGCGCTGAGCAATCACGCCTGGTGGCAGGGGCCTTCGCGGCTGGGCGGTCAACCCTAGTTGAACTTCACGACCTTCTGAGCGACGTGGTAGCCGCCGATCGTGATCTTCTTGCCAAGGGCGCCGGGGAGGTTCGTGGCGATGCCGACGACGCCGTGCTTGGCGCGGCGGTACATGCGCTGGTCGTACGCCTTGAGCTCGTCCCAGAGCTTCTGGAGCTCGTCCATGGCATCGGGGCGGTCGCTCATCTTCGAGAAAACGGAGCAGATGGCCATGATGATGGTGAAGTAGTTCATCATGTAGCCGCGCAGCTGGATGCAGTCGATCTCGTCGTAGACGTGGTACGCCTGCATCATGATGCGCGCCACGCGCCAGTAATGGTCGACGCGGCTGGTCAAGACCTTCTCGTTGACCGACTGGTCCTCGCGGCCGATGTAATACCGGTAGAGGTCGACATCGAGGTAGTACAGGCTGTGACACTTGGGGAAGGGCACGTAGGCGTAGATGTTGTCCACATAGAAGGTGTGGGCGGGCATCTGGAGATCGGCGGCGCGCAGGGTCTCGGTCCGGTAAGTGAGCGCGTGCATGAGCAGGTACTGGCTCATCTTGAAGTGGCCCATATCGGCCCAGGTGAAGACCTTACCGACGGGAAGCACGCGACGATAGTCGACGATGTTGCGGGTGTTGTCCTCAACGTGCTCGTAGACGTAGTTCGTGATCACGAGGTCGACCCGCTCGTCGAGCTCGATGAAGCGGCGGAGCTGCGCGAGAAGGGCCTTGAGCGCGTCGGCGTCGGCCCAGTCGTCGGAGTCGATGTTCTTGAAATAGGCGCCGTCCGCGTGCTCGACGGCCTTCATGACGGCCATGCCGTGGCCGCCGTTCTCCTGGTGGACGGCCTTGATAAGGCCCGGGTGCTTGGCCTGCCACTCGTCGGCCTTAGCGGGGGTCTCGTCCTTGGCGCTGCCGTCGTCGACGATGACGATCTGGACGTCGTCGGCGTAGTCGGAGCCCTCGAGGATCGAGAGGATGCACTTGTCCATGTACTCGGCGGAGTTGTAGCACGGGATGCCGAAGGTGATGGTCTTCTTAGTTGAGGCGGGCATGGTCACTTCCTTCTAGAAATGAAGAAAAGGGCGGGCCGTCTTCGACCCGCCCCTGGGCGCGTAAGCCGCAGGCGCTAGTTGCGGGCGGCGATGAGCTCATCGGACAGGTCGAGCGCGGAGGCCACGACGCCGTCCATGTCGTAATAGCGGTACTCGGCGAGGCGGCCGACGCAGTGGAAGTTGAGCGCCCCGGCGACGCGGTCGCGGTACTTCTTGTAGAGGTCGGTGTTGGCGTCCTCCAGGATGGCGTAGTACGGGGTCTCGCCGGAGCCCGGGGTATAGGCCTTCGAGTACTCCTTCATGATGGTGGTCTTGCCGGGAACGACCTGGCCCGTCATGTTCTTGAACTCGGTGATGCGGGTGAAGTCCTCGCTCGTCGTGTAGTTGACGGTGCCGACCGGCTGGAACTGGTCCTGGTCGAGCGTCTCGAAGACCATGTCGAGGGTGCGGTACGGCAGGGCGCCGAGGTCGAGCCCGAACAGCTCGTCGAGCGGGCCGGTGTAGATGACCTCGCCCGCATAGGGCTTGTCGCCGACGAGCACGCGGCCGCCGGAGACCTTGAGGAAATCGCGCGCGTCGACGTCGACGAAGACGCTGATGAGGTCATGGTCGAGCATGTGCTCGAAGAGCTTGGTGTAGCCCTCGGCCGGCATGCCCTGGAAGGGGGCGCCGGGGAAGTAGCGCTCGTCGTCGCCCACGAAGACGGGGACGCGGCCCGTGATGGACGGGTCGATCTGGTCGGGGGTCTGCCCCCACTGCTTCATCGTGTAGTGCAGGAAGACGTTCTCGAAGACGTAGTCGGCGACCTCGACGAGCTCGGGGTCGTTCTTCTCGCGGAGCTCCATGATGGGGACCTTCTTGTTCTCGCCGAAGGTCGCCACGAGCTTCTGGTACAGGCGCTCGCCCTTCTCGTCGCCGAAGGCGAGCTTGAGCGACTTGTGGTTGAAGGGGACGGGCATGAGGGTCCCGTGGATGTTCGCGAGGACCTTGTGCTGGTAGTCGGTCCACTCGGTGAAGCGGGAGAGGAACGAGTTCACGCGCTCGTTGGTGGTGTGGTAGATGTGCGGGCCGTACTTGTGGATGAGGATTCCGGCCTCGTCCTCGTAGTCGTAGGCGTTGCCCGCGATGTGGTCGCGGCGCTCGATGATGGCGACCTTGCAGCCGCAGGCCTCCGCCAGGCGACGCGCGCAGACGCAGCCGGCGTAGCCGCAGCCGACGACGAGGACATCGTAGGATTCGGGCGTAAATCCCGCGCCGAGACCGCTCTGAATGTTCATGTAGTTCCTCTCAGGATGTGTGCAGGGCTGGCGCAGCGGCCAGCGACGACCAGTAAAGGAAAAACGTTCACCTTTGGCCGTAATGTCCGGAAGATTCTAGCACCAGACTCCTATAATGGCTCCGCTAGACCCCGGTCCAAGCGACACAAGGCACGTTTTACGGGGCCAAACGCGCAACAACGGAGCAGATTTTGTGAAGGAGACCCAATGAGCGAGTTTCTTGACCGCATGAAGGCGGCCGCCAAGTCCGACAAGAAGACCATCGTCCTGCCGGAGGGCGAGGACCCGCGCACCATCGAGGCCGCGAAGAAGATCATCGACGAGGGCCTGGCCGAGCTCGTCATCCTCGGCGACCCCGACGTGATCGACGTCCCCGGCGCCACCGTCATCGACCCGCGCCGCGCCGAGAAGAAGCAGGCCTACGCCGAGAAGTTCGCCGAGCTGCGCGCCAAGAAGGGCGTCACCCTGCCCGAGGCCATGGAGCAGATGAACGACGCCACCTACTTCGGCACCATGATGGTCAAGATGGGCGACGCCGACGGCCTCGTCTCCGGCGCCTGCCACTCCACCGCCAACACCCTGCGCCCGGCCCTGCAGATCCTGAAGACCGCCCCGGGCACCAAGCTCGTCTCCGCCTTCTTCATCATGTGCACCAAGACCCCGCAGTACGGCGCCGAGGGCACGCTGCTGTTCGCCGACTGCGGCCTGAACATCAACCCGAACGCCGACGAGCTCTCCGAGATCGCGCTGGCCTCCGCCGAGTCCTGGAAGGCCTTCATGCCCGGCGAGGAGCCGAAGGTCGCCATGCTCTCCTTCTCTACCATGGGCTCCGCCAAGGGCGACGTCCCGACCAAGGTCCAGGAGGCCGTCAAGCTCGCCAACGAGAAGAACCCCGAGCTCGCCCTCGACGGCGACCTGCAGCTCGACGCCGCGCTCGTGCAGTCCGTCGCCGACCTTAAGGCCCCGGGCTCCGAGGTCGCCGGCAACGCCAACATCCTGGTCTTCCCCGACCTCGAGGCCGGCAACATCGGCTACAAGCTCGTCCAGCGCTTCGGCGGCGCCGACGCCTACGGCCCGATCCTGCAGGGCATCGCCAAGCCGGTCAACGACCTGTCCCGCGGCTGCTCCGCGGACGACATCGTGGGCGTCGTGGCCATCACCGCGGTCCAGGCCCAGATGGCGGACTAATCCTGCTCCATAAGCTTTAGCGGTCCGCCCCGCCCTTCTTACCCTCAACGCTCAGCGCTCGCTTCGCTCGCTCGCTGGCGCGAAATCGCGTTGAGGGTAAGAAGGGCGGGGCGGACTGCTCACGTAACAGGCTTAAAGGTTACCGTGCGGCGAGAAGGGCTCGGTCCCTTCCCCTTTGCCTGAATGCGATTTCGCGCAGCGAGCGAGCGAAGCGAGCGCTGAGCAGTCAGGCAAAGGGGAAGGGACCGAGCCCTTACTTTCAGGAGCGGCCCCCGAATGGACTTCGGGGGCCGGTTTAGGACTGTATGTCGGCGGCGGTTAGCTCAGGGGGTGGGGGCCGGCGGCTCGGACCTCGTCGGACATGGACTGGAGGCGCTTCTCGGCGTTCTCCACGAACATGCAGGCGAGCTTCTCGGCGGTGGCGTCATAGGCCTCGGGGTTCGACCAGGTGCTCTTCGGGTCGAGGAGCTCGGAAGGAACGTCCGGGCAGGCAGTGGGAACGTCGAGGTTGAAGCGCTCGTCGTGGACGAACTCGCAGTCGTCGATGATGCCGGACTGAGCGGCCTCGACCATCTTGCGGGTGTACTTGAGCTTGATGCGGGAACCGACGCCGTAGGGGCCGCCCGTCCAGCCGGTGTTGATGAGATAGACGCGGGTGCCGCCGTGCTCGATCTTCTCGCCGAGCATCTGGCCATAGACCATGGGGTCGAGCGGCATGAACGGCTCGCCGAAAAGGCTCGAGAACGTGGGCTGGGGCTCCTTGACGCCGCGCTCGGTGCCGGCGACCTTGCTCGTGAAGCCGGTCATGAAGTGGTACATGGCGGCGTTCTTGTCGAGCTTGGAGATCGGGGGCAGGACGCCGAACGCGTCGGCCGTGAGGAAGATCACGACGTCCGGGGTACGCTTGGCCCATCCCTTGAGCACGGCGTTGTCGATGAACTCGACCGGGTAGGCGACGCGGCCGTTCTCGGTGAGAGAGACGTCGAAGTAGTCGGCCTTGCGGCTCCACTTGTCCACGACGACGTTCTCGCAGATGGAGCCGAACTTGATGGCGTGCCAGATCTGGGGCTCGGTCTCCTCGGTGATGTTGATGGTCTTGGCGTAGCAGCCGCCCTCGATGTTGAAGACGGAGTCCTCGGCCCAGCCGTGCTCGTCGTCGCCGATGAGCTTGCGGTTCTCGGCGGCCGAGAGCGTGGTCTTGCCCGTGCCGGAGAGGCCGAAGAAGACCGTGGTGCCGTGGGACACAGGGTTCATGTTGCAGGAGCAGTGCATAGGCAGCACGTGGTCCTCGACAGGCAGCAGGTAGTTCATCGTCGAGAAGATGGCCTTCTTGATCTCGCCGGAGTACTGCGTGCCGACGACGAGGATGGTCTTGTCGGTGAAGTTGATGATGACGGCAGCCTCGGAGTGCGTGTGGTGCACCGCGGGGTCGAGCTTGAGCTTGGGCGCGGCCATGACCACGAAGTCGGCGAGGCCGTAGTCGGCGAGCTCCTCCTCCGTCGGGCGCACGAGCATCTGGTGGATGAAGAGCGCCTGGCTCGCAAGCTCCGTGATGACGGTGAACTTGCGGGAATAACGGCGGTCGGCGCCGGCGATGCCGTGGACGACGAAGAGGCGACGCTCGGAGAAGTGGGCGATTACCTCGGCTTTGATGCGCGCATAGTCCTCCTGGGAGATGGGGACGTTCACCTCTCCCCAGGCAATCGTGTCGTGGACCTCGGCGGTGTCGACGATGAAGCGGTCCTTGGGCGAGCGACCCGTGTACTGGCCGGTCTCGACGCACAGGGCGCCGGTGCTCGCGAGCGTGCCCTCGCCGCGGTCGACGGCCTTCTCGATAAGGACCGCCGGGGAACAGTCGATCCAGGTCATGTCGTCGGTGTGGGCGATTCCATAGTGCGCGAGTTCCTCAATGATCATGAGAGCCTCCTTTACGCGGGCACCGTGGCGAAGACGGCGGCACCCGATTGATAAACAGCGACGCGCCGCTCACGGAGCATGTTGGCCCAGCGACACTCACATCGGCAATTGTGCCCCGAAGGCGTATTGCCAAACGGTAAAGTTCTACGGGTGGTTGGATTTTTCCGAGAAGGGTGGTTTCAATGGCTCTGACGACGATTACCAAAGGCGGGCTGACCGCGACGATCGACTCCATGGGAGCTCAGCTCATGAGCCTGAAGGTGGGCGACGCCGAGTACCTGTGGCAGGGAGACCCCGAGTTCTGGCCCCGGCGCGCGCCCGTCCTCTTCCCCATCGTCGGCTGCCTCGTCGGCGACGAGGCGAGAAGCGCGCAAGGGCCCGTTCACCTCAAGCGCCACGGCATCGCGAGGCTCTACGACCACGCGGTCGCCGACTGCGCCGGGGACAGCGTGACCTTCGAGCTTCTCTCCAGCCCCGAGACCCGAGAGGCCTACCCCTTCGATTTCAAGCTGAACATGACCTACTCTGTTGACGGCACCTCACTCACGCAGTCGTTCAAGGTGACGAACACCGGCGACGTCGACCTGCCGTTCACCCTTGGAGGCCACCCCGCCTTCAACGTTCCCGTCCCCGGCGCCGAGGGCGAGTCGTTCGACGACTACAAGCTGGTCTTCCCGGAGGCTTGGACCGCGAGCATCCCCTCGATCGACGAGGCCGGTATCCACGATTTCGGCAAGATGACGACGCTCTTTGAGGATTCCCGGGAGCTCGACCTCTCCCACGCGCTCATCGACGAGCACCTCACCATCGTGCTCTGCGGCGTTCCGGGCAACCGTGTGAGCCTCGTCGGCAAGAAGAGCGGCCACGGAGTCGAGCTCGAGTTCCCCGGCTTCGATTACTTCGGCGTATGGAGCGCGAGCAGCACGGCACCCTTCGTCGCCCTCGAGCCGTGGCACGGCTGCGCCTCCGCCTACGACGAGTCCGGCGTCTTCGAGGAGAAGCGCGACACCATCGTGCTTGCGCCCGGCGAGACCACCGAGCTCGCCTTCACGATCACGCCGTTCTAGAAGAGCGGACTGTCCGCTCGGGAGCGACGCCCCACCTTTGCTTCATTGCTCAGCGCTCGCTCCGCTCGCTCGCTGACGCGATTCGCATGAAGCAAAGCCGGGGCGTCGCCCCCGAGCTGCCAACAGCCAAGGCGAAGGGCCCGGCCCGGTGTCCGTGGGGTTGCTTTGCGCGAATCGCGCCAGCGAGCGAGCGAAGCGAGCGCTGAGCAGCAAAGCGACCCCGCGGACACCGGGCCGGGCCTTCCAGACAGGAGCTAGCGACAAGCGGCGACGAAGGCCTTCCAGAGGGCGAAGTCGGCGTCGCATCCGTACCAGGTGTACTCGGGATGCCATTGGACGCCGAGGACGAACTTCTTGCCGGGGAGCTCGACGCACTCCGGGATGCCGTCGTCCGAGACCGCCGAGAGGACGAGGCCGCGCCCGAGCTTCTCGATGCAGCAGTGATGCGCCGAGTTGACGGCATAGCGGGCCTCTCCCCCGCAGGCTCGATACAGCAGCGAGCCCTCGGACACGATGACGTCATGGCTTGCCTCGCGCATGAGGCTCGAATGGTCATGAGGCGCGGAGCCGAGCTTGCGCGGGACGGACGGGAGGTCCATGTTAAGGGTGCCGCCCAAGGCGACGTTGAGCATCTGCGTGCCGCGGCAGACGGTGAAGAGCGGCTTGTCGGCATCGACGCACTCTCGAATCAGAGCGAGCTCAAAGGCATCACGCTCCGGACAGGACGTGCAGCCGGGGTGCTCCGAGACGTCGCCCCATAAACGCGGGCTTACGTCGGGGCCGCCGGGAAGGCAAACGCCGTCGGCGCGGCGCACGTACTCCCGAACCAAGGCCTCATCCTCGGTAATGCCCATCGTAAGCGGAAGCCCGCCGGCCTCGAAGATCGCGTCGACGTAGCATTTGACCGCGGCCTCGTTGGGCGAAAGCCGTTCGTCCCCATACATCCGCCCCTCCTCGAAACGCGGCGCGACGAGGATAAGGGGACGGCGGTCGGGCGCCCCGCCGTGAACGGGGCAGGCTGGATTGCAGGTGTCGCAGGAAACGCAGGACGCCATCGGTCAGTGTCCCTTGATGGAGTTGAGGAAGTCGCGGGCGCGCTCGGTCTTCGGGTGGTCAAAGAACTCGTCGGGGGTGCCCGTCTCGACGATGGCGCCGTCGGCCATGAAAATGACGCGGTCGGCGACGCGACGCGCGAAGTTCATCTCGTGGGTAACGACGATCATGGTCATGCCCTTCTTGGCAAGCCGGACCATGACGTCAAGCACCTCGTTGATCATCTCGGGGTCGAGCGCGGAGGTGGGCTCGTCGAAGAGCATGGCCTTCGGGTTCATCGCGAGCGAGCGGGCGATGGCCACGCGCTGCTGCTGCCCGCCCGAGAGCTGGGCCGGGACCTTCTTCGCCTGCTCGGCCACGCCGACGCGGGCAAGGAGCTCAAGGGCCTCCTTCTCCGCGTCCTCCTTCTTCTTGCCGAGGACCTCGATGGGGCCAAGCGTGACGTTCTCGAGGATGGTCATGTGCGCGAAGAGGTTGAAGCTCTGGAATACCATGCCGAGCTCGGCGCGCATCCGCGTGAGCTCCTTGCCCTCCTGGGGAAGCGGCTTGCCCTCGATGAGGATCTCGCCGGAATCGATGGTCTCGAGACGGTTGATTGCGCGGCACATGGTCGACTTGCCGGAGCCCGAGGGCCCGATGACCACGACGACCTCGCCGCGATCGACCTCGAGGTTGATGTCACGGAGCACATGAAGGTCGCCGAAGTGCTTGTCGACGTGACGAAGCTCGATGACGGGCTGGCCTGCCCTGGTGGAATCGCTCATGGTGGTTGTCCTTTCGAGGTCGGCCCGCTAGCGGATGATCTTCGCGCCCGTGCGGCGCGAGACGTACACGGAGACCCTGTTGATCAGGTAGTTTATGACGATGTAGATGAGGCCGACGACCAGGAAGGTCGAGACCATCGCGTCGTAGTTGGTACGCAGGACCTGCGCGTTCTGCATAAGGTCGGGGTAGCTCACCACATAGGCGAGCGCCGTGTCCTTGACGACGACCACAAGCTGGCTGATGAGCGACGGGATGACGAAGCGGATGGCCTGGGGCAAAACGACCTTGGTCTTGACCTTCCACGGTGAGAGGCCGATGGAGAGCCCGGCCTCGGTCTGGCCCCTCGGGACGGCGTTCACGCCCGCGCGGAACACCTCCGCCAGGACGCCCGACGCCGCAAGCGAGATGGGCAGCACCATCATCCAGAAAGGCGACATCGACACGCCGATCGATGGCATCGTGAAAAAGAAGAAATAGATGAGCAGCAGGCTCGGAACGCCTCGGAAGAAGTTCGTGACCGCCGCGCAGACGACGCGCAGCCAGGAGAACTTGCTGATGCGCCCGAGCATGAGGGCCAGGCCGAGGGCGATGGCGAACGCGGCGGAGACGAGCGCGACCTCGAATGTGCCAAGAAGGCCGCGGCCGAGGTAGATCCATGTGGTGCGCCAGGTGAAGAGCTGCCAATACTTGGCGGAGAGCTGCCCCGTGACCCAGAAACGATAGACGACCCATGCGGCGAGCGCGACCACGGCGGCCAGGGTAACGACGGTGCCGAGAAGCATCTTCTTCCGGGTCTTCGGCCCGGGCGGCTCGTACAGCGCGTCGCGCATGCTCGGCGCGGAGGTAATCCTGGCGCTCATCGGGCGATCCTCACTTTCTCGTCAAGCTTATTGCCGGCGAAACCGATGGCCAGCGCCGTCACGATGTAGCCGCACGCGGAGATAAAGAAGGTGGCGATTCCGGCGGACTCGCGCGTGTTGATGTAGCTGACGATGCCGGTAAGCTCCTGCGGGCTCATCGGGACCTGCGAGCCGAGGGCGGTCGTGAGCATAACGGCGATGAGCAGGTTCGTCATGGGCAGCACCGTCGAGCGAAGCGCCTGGGGGATGACGATCTTGCGCAGAATCTGCCCGAAGGAGAGGCCGATGGACCGGGCGGCCTCGATCTGCCCGACGCCGATGGTGTTGATGCCCGTCATGAAGTTCTCGGAGCCGAACGACGCGCCGAGAAGCACCGTGACGACCACCACGCTCGGCTCGTAATCGAGCACGACCTTAAGATACGGCAGCGCATAGACCACGATCAAGAGCAGAACGGCGCCGGGGACGTTGCGGAATACCTGGACATACAGGTCGCCGAGAAGGCGCAGCGGCTTGAACGGGCACACCCGCAGGACCGTGACCGCGACCGAGAGGACCATGACGAGCACAAACGACATGGCCGTGAGTTTCCAGGTGGTGAGAAGCGCCGTGAGGTAATTAGGGCCGTATGCGGACAAGAGCTCGGGGATGCCCACCGAAACCTCCTATACAACGGAAGGGCCCTCGCGGCCGAAGCCGGCCGAGAGGGCCCCGATCGAGCGGTGAGAGAGCGGCTAGGCGCCGAGCGCGGGAGGCTCAGGGACGGAGGCGATGCCGGTGCGGTCGCAGATCGCGATCTGGTAGAGCTTCGCCCAGTTGCCGTCGTCCTCGAACTTCTTCAGGAAGCCGTTGACGAACTCGACGGCGTCGGAGCCCAGGGGCACGCCGATGCCGAGCTTGTCCTCGGGACCGAAGGCGTCGCCGGCGATGCGGTACTTGCCGGGGTTCTTGATGACGTTGCCCATCTGAAGCGTGTTGTCGACCACATAGGCGTCGACGCGGCCCTGCTCAAGCGCGGCGCGGCACTCGTCGTCCTTGGTGAACTCCTGCGCCTCGGCCTCGGGGCAGGCGTCGGCGAGCTGCTGGGGACCGGTGGAGCCGGACTGCACGGCGACCTTCTTGCCTGCGAGGTCGGAGACGGAGTTGATGTCGGTGTTGTCGGCGAGGACGAGAATGGCCTGCTGCGTGGTCAGGTACGGGCCCGCGAAGGAGATAAGTTCCTTACGCTTGTCGTTGATGGTGTAGCTCGCGAAGACGGCGTCGACCTGGTCGTTCTGAAGAACCGACTCGCGCGTGTCGGAGGTGACCTGCGTGTAGTCGTACTTGGTCTCGTCGCCGAGGATGTATCGGGTGAGCGAGAGATAGAGGCCGGCGTCGAAGCCGTAGACCTTGTCCGTGGTCTCGTCGAGCTGTGAGAAGAGCGCGGAGGTGCGCGTGGCGCCGATGCGAAGCGAGCCGTTCTCCTTTACGGCCTTGGCCCAGGCGCTGGCCTCGATGGTCGCGTCGTCGGCCTGCTCGACGGAAGCCACGAGAGCGTTGAAGGCGTCCTTATCGATGTCGGTGTTGGCGGTGTCGGAAGCGGACGCGGAGTCCGAGGCGGTCGAGCTGGAGCCGGAGTCGGAGGGGCCGTCGGAGCACGCGGCGAGGCCGAGGGTCGCCGCGGCCGTAAAGCCGAGCTGAACGGCCTGGCGGCGATCGAGCATGAACTTCTTCATATGGGTGAATCCTCCCCTATTGTCGGGTCCCATGAATACGAGTCTGGTCGGGACGCTGAGAACCACTATACCCGACGAAAGTCGTCTTTATAATCCTAGCCACCAGGTATGTTTATAACAATTCCGAATGACCCGTTATCGCTTTACCTGAAAACAGCCTCAAAGACTCTGTAAACACAAGGCGCCCCGCGGCAAACACCGCAGGGCGCCTTGAGGCGAATATGGCCGATACCCTTACTTGCCGAGGAGCTCGGCGACGTCGAGGGCGATCATGTACTCCTCGTTCGTCGGGACGACGAGGACCTTGACCTTAGAGTCGGGCGTGGAGATCACGCGCGGGTCGTCGGAGCGGATGGCGTTGAGCTCGGGGTCGAGCTTGACGCCCATCCAGGCCAGGCGGTCGGCCACGCCCTGGCGCATGGTGGCGGAGTTCTCGCCGATGCCGGCGGTGAAGGCCATGGTGTCGACGCCCTCCATGGAGCACACCATCTCGGCGGTCAGCTGGGCGGTGCGGTAATAGAACATGTCGAGGGCCATCTGGCACTTCTCGTCGCCGGCCTCGGCGCCCTCCTCGATGTCGCGGGAGTCGTTGGACTTGGCGGACACGGCGAGAAGGCCGGACTGCTTGTTCATCATCGTGTCGATCTCGTCGATGGAGTAGCCGCCCTCACGGGAGAGGAAGAAGACGGTGGCGGGGTCGATGGTGCCGCAACGGGTACCCATGACGAGGCCGTCGAGCGGGGTGAGGCCCATGGTGGTGTCCATGGAGCGGCCGTCCTCGATGGCGCACAGGGACGCGCCGGAGCCCAGGTGCAGGCTCACGAGCTTGTGGCACTCGTCGCCCAGGAACTGCTTGGTCGCGCGCCAGATGTAGCGGTGAGAGGTGCCGTGGGCGCCGTACTTGCGGATGTGGAGCTTCTCGACGACGTCGCGGGGAAGGGCGTAGCGCCAAGCGTGCTCGGGCATGTTGTAGTGGAAGGCGGTGTCGGGGACGATGACGTTGCCAAGCTCGGGGAACATGTCGCGGCAGATCTCGACGACGTCGGCCTCGGGGTAGTTGTGGAGCGGGGCGAGAGGAGCGACCTCGCGGATCTTGGCCAGGACGTCGTCATCGACAACGGCGGACTCGGGGAAGTACCAGCCGCCCTGGACCACACGGTGACCAATGCCGTCGACCTGCTGGGGGACGTTCTTCAAGATCTCGAAGACGTGGCTCACAGCGGTCTTGTGATCGGGAAGCGCAACCTCGAGCTTCTGCTTGCCAGAGCCGTTCTCCTCGTGGCCAATGAAGGAGCCGTCGATGCCGATGCGCTCGCAGTTGCCCTTGGCGTAGACCTCGCGGGTGTCGACGTCGAGCAGCTGATACTTCAGCGAAGAGCTGCCGGCATTGATGACCAGGACGTTCATGAATCTCCTCTCGCGCGGGTGCGGTTCCCGCTCTGATGTGTCCGCAAACACAGAAACGTTACACCCTCGCAAGGGTAAAGTCCGCCCTTATTCAGAAAAGACAACATCCTCAAGGACGCGGGCGGCGTTCTCGATGCACTGCGGGCAGCTGCAGAGGACCTCGCCGGTGTCGATGCCCTTGAGGTCCCGGCAGCGCGTCGCGCCGGAGAGCTCGGCGAAGCGCGAGACCAGCTCGCGCGAGACCTTATAGGTCGCCCCCTTGGTGGTGGGGCGGTCGAGGTCGGCGCCGCTCTTCGCGAGGCCGCACACGACGCAGGCGCCGGAAAGCGCGCCGCAGGTTCCCTCCATGCCGCCCATGCCGAGGCCGAGGCCTTCGGTCGCGGCGAACAGGGTCTTCTTGTCGGCGCCGACGAGGTCGGCATAGGCGCAGGCCACGGCCTGCGCGCAGTTGTAGCCCTTGTCGTGCAGGGCCGCGCAATCGGAGATGCGGGATTCCATGGCTCTTACGCCTCCTTAGGGAGAAGGCCCTCGCCGAGCTTAACGCCGCCGAGCACGTGCATGTGCAGGTGCATGACGGTCTGCCCGGCATCGGCGCCCGTGTTCATGATGCTGCGGAACCCCGTCTTGTCGATTCCGGTCTGCTCGGCCACGGACTTGGCTGCGGCGGCCATGGAGGCGAGCGTCTCGGCGGGGACGCCGTCGATGAGGTTCTCGTGGTGGGACTTGGGGACAACGAGCACGTGGACCGGCGCCTGAGGGCTCATGTCCTTGAAGGCGACGACGTTCTCGTCCTCGTACAGGAACTCGCTCGGGATCTCGCCGTTGGCGATCTTGCAGAAAATGCAGTCGGACATTTGTTTTCCTCTCCAATTGGCCGTGGTCGCCCCGCGGCGCTATTCGTTGATGTAAGCGGTTGCGGGAGCAGACTGGGTATCGGTCAGGACGGCGTCCTCATCGGTCGCGTCGAGAAGCACACGAACCTTCTGCTCGGCGTCCGTCAGGCGCGCGCGGAGGCTTTTGAGCAGCTCCACCCCCCTGCCGTAGCGCTCAAGCGACTCCTCGAGCTCGAGGTCCCCGGCCTCGAGCGAGCGGACGATCTTCTCGAGCTCGATCGAGGCCTCCTTGAAGGTCATCTCGTCGATGTTCTTATCGGCCATCGCGGCCTCCTTTCCGGGCGCGGGCAGCGCCACGTGTTTGATTTTATTACGCATCGACCTCGGCGACCTCGGCGCGCAGCGACCCCGACCCAAGCTGGACCGAGATGGCGTCGCCCACATGGGCCGCCGCGGCGTCCTTAAGCACATGGCCCTCGGCGTCGCGCGCGATGGCATAGCCGCGCCCGAGCACCTTGAGCGGGCTCAGCGCGTCGAGGGTGGCCGCGAGCCTGCCGACCTCGGCCTCGGGCGCGCGCAGGAGCCTCGGGGCAACAGACGCGAGTCGCCGTGCATCGCGCTCACAGTCCTCCCGCCTGCGGGCGACCAACCGGGGGACCGCGGCGTACAGGCGCTCGGAGGTCTGCTCGAGCTCAGAGGCGCTCATGCGAAGCCCGGCCGCGGGATCTTTAAGGCAGGGGCGGCTCGCGAAGGACTCGACGGCCGCGCGGCGGGAGGCGAGCGACGTGGAGACGGCGCTCGCGGCGAGGCGACCGAGCGACTCGACCGAGTCGGAAGAGCGCTCAAGCATGGACGACATAGCGCGGCCGAGCCTGGCCTGGCGCTGGATCATCTGCCGCTCGACCTCGTCGATAGCGGGCGCCACGGACTCCGCGGCGGCCGTGGGCGTCGAGCAGCGGCGGTCGGCGACCATATCCGCGATGGAGGTGTCCGGCTCGTGCCCGATACCGGTGATCACCGGCACGGGGCACGCGGCGACCGCGCGCGCGACGCCCTCGTCGTTGAAGCACATGAGGTCCTCGAAGGAGCCTCCCCCGCGAACGAGCAGGATCGCGTCGGGCGCGCTCGCGGCGGCGATGCCGAGCGCGCGGACGATGGTCGACGGGGCGGCCGCGCCCTGGACGCTGCAGCCGACGACGTCGATAAGGACGAGCGGGTTGCGGCGCGCCAGGGTGCGCTTGACGTCCTCGATGACCGACCCGGAAAGGGAGGTGCAAACGCAGACCCTCGAGCAGAACGCGGGGATCGGCCGTTTGCGGGCGGGGTCCATGAGCCCCTCGCGCTCGAGTCTGCGCGCGAGCTCGGCCACCTGCTGGCGAAGGACGCCCTCCCCCGCCACGGCGATCCTGCTCGCCACGAAGGAAAGCCTGCCGGAACCCTTATAGATGTCGAACTTGCCCGTGAGCTGGACCTGTAGGCCGTCGCGCAGCTCGAACCCGGCCTTGGCGTAGGTTCCGCGCCAGACGATGACGCTCATCGCGGCCCCGTCGTCCTTGACCTCGAAATAACAGTGCCCGCTGCGCGCGTTGGGGCCGCGGAACCCGGAGACCTCTCCCGATACGGTGAGCGACGGCCAGGCGGAGACGTTAGACTTGGCCAGCCCGACGGCCTCGGAGACGGAAAGGGCGCCCTGATCGCTGTTCTCCACGTCTACCTCCGGTCCCGGTCGCCGTAGCGGCCAAGAAGGTACACGAGCTGGAGCAGCGAGACGAGCGCGGCGGCCACATAGGTGAGCGCGGCCGCCGTGAGAACCTCCCTGGCGCCCCGACGGTCGAGGCCAGAGCCGCACGACTCGAGGTAGGCGACGGCGCGCCGCGAGGCGTCGATCTCGACGGGGAGCGTGACCAGGGCGAACACGACCGTGGCGGCGAAGAGCACGATGGCCACCTTGACGAGGCCCACGGCGTTCATGAGCACGCCGATCATGAGGACGACCGTCCAGGCGTTCGAGGCGAAGCCGACCACGGGCACAAGCGTTGCCCGGAGCCGGTACATCGGGAAGCCCTTTGCCGCCTGGACCGCATGACCCGCCTCATGGCAGGCGACCGCGACCGACGCGACGCTCGCGCCGCCGAAGTTGTCGCCCGACAGGTGCAGGCAGCCGTCGGCAGGGCTGAAGTTGTCGGTAAGCTCGCCGGCGATGCGGTCGATCCGGATATCGGCGGCGCCGCCCTGGTCGAGCATCCGCCGCGCCACCTGCGCCCCCGTGCCGGGAACCGAGGCCGGGACCGCGGACCACTTGGCGTAGGTCTTCTTGATGTAAGCCTGGGTCGCAAGGCCCAGGACGAGCGACACGACGACGAGCAGTAGGTACGGGGCGTCGAAGCCGTAGCCGAAGCCGTAATAACCCATGGGAATAAGCCCTCCCTGTCTGAGAGTCCGAGGATACGAGCAGGTTATACCCAGCCGCCTGACGAGAAAGAAGCTACCACGGGGTTGTGACGACAATTCCTTCGCGCGCCGGCCGCAAGGCCCCGCCCCGCGGCCTGCCCGCGACTAGAGGATCTCGACCCGACCGTCCTTGACCGTGAGGCCGAGCTCTCCCGCGAGCAGCCGCTCGAGCGCCTTGCCCGCGACCTCGTGGCGCCAGCCCCTCGAGAGCCGGCCGTCGAGATTGCCGGCGAGGAGCTCGGAGAGGTCGTCCTTGTTCGCGATGACCTGGGGAGCGAGCCCCTCCTTATCGGCGACGACCCGGAGCACGGCGCTCATGAGGTCGATGGCGCCGTCCTTCTCGGGCGAGGCCTTGGCATGCTGCTTAATGGCGGCCGGGTAGTGCTCGGGCTTGCACGCGAGCCCGCGCTCGACGGCGGCAATGACCTGGCGGCACTCGGCCTCGGGGGCCTTCTCGAGCCCGCGGATGCGGCGGAGTCGCGGCATCGAGGTGGGCGTGCGGCGGCACAGCTCGATGACGACCTCGTCGGAAACCAGCCACTTGCGGGGCACGTCGCGGGAAGCCGCGGCGCGCTCGCGCCACAGGCACACCTCGCGCGCGACGGCGAGTTGGCGACGCGTGAGCGTGGAGGCGCGCTTAAGGCGCAGGTAGGCGTCGCGAGGGTCCTTCCGGATGCGCGACGGGTCGCTTATCTCCTCCATCTCGGGCAGCACCCACGAGAGGCGGTCCTTCTCGATAAGCCGTCGGTTGAAGTCGGAGTGGATATCGAGAAGGTACCTCACGTCGTCCTCGGCGTAGACGAGCTGCTCGGGGTCGAGCGGGCGGCGGGACCAGTCCGTCAAGGCCTCGGCCTTGGAAAGAGACACGCCGCAGACGGAGTCCACGAGCGCCCCGTAGCCGATCTGCTGGCGGTAGCCCAGGAAGGACGCCGCGAGCTGGGTATCGAAAACGTTGCGGCAAAGGCACCCCATGCCGTCGTAGATGACCTCGAGGTCCTGCGAGCAGGCGTGGAACACCTTGACGATGTCGGGGTTCTCGAATATCCGCGCCAACGGCGAGAGGTCGTGGATGCTGATGGGGTCGACGGCGGCGATCGAGCCGCCCGCGTTCACCTGGACCAGGCAAAGCTTGGGATAGTAGGTCTTCTCGCGAAGGAACTCGGTGTCGACGGCCACGACGGGGCATGTCGAGGCGGCCTCGCAGAACTCGTTGAGCTCGTCTTGGGTGGAAAGGTACACGCACGCTCGATTCTGTGCCGGTACGGGTAACATGACAGCTGGCGGCGTTTCGCCAGCGCCATCCATCATACAAAGAATCCGCGCACGCGAGGAGGAAGCCTTGCGCACCCTCATAGTCCACAACCCGAAGTCCGGCTACGGCTCGGACGCCATATTCCAATTCCAGCGCTCCTTGCTGCGCGCCGGCGACGAATGCGTGTTCCGCATGCTCGACGGGGGCTTCAAGCCGGCCGACGTCGCCTGCGACGCCGAGGGCTTCGATATGGTCGTCGTCTCCGGCGGCGACGGGACCGTCTCGTCGGTGCTGCACGCGCTCAAAGAGACCAAGGTGCCCGTCTGCGTCTTCCCCTCCGGCACGGCGAACCTCTTCAGCGCGAACCTCGGCAACGCGCCCGAGCCGCAGTCGCTCGCGCGGGCCTGCCGCATCGGGCAGACGGCCGACGTCGACCTGGGTCGCATCGAGTGGGTCGACGACGAGGGGCGCTCCCATGCCCGCGACTTCGCCCTTATGTCCGGCATCGGCTACGATGCCCAGCTCATGCGCGCAGCCATCCCCAACAAAGCCGCCATGGGAGAGGCGGCCTACTACGCCGCGGTCCTCGCCAACCCCGCGCCCGACGCCGTGGACTTCCGCGTGACCGTAGACGGGGTGGTCCACGAGGAGCGCGGCATCATGTGCCTCGTCGCCAACTGCGCGACCATCCAGAACGACATCTCTATCGTGCCCGGCTGCCTCATCGACGACGGCAAGCTGGACGTGATCGTCGTCGAGATCGAGAACCCCGTGCAGCTCGTGAGGCCGCTCTTCTTCGGGATCCTCGACCGCAGCGGCAAGAAGATCGGCCGCCCGCACATAAAGACGTACTCGGGCAGCGCCATCGTCGTCGAGTCCTCGTCCCCCCTCCCCGTCGAGGTCGACGGCGAGGTCGAGCCGGGCCTCGTCACGCGCTACGAGGCGCGCGCGCTTCCCGGCGCGGCCCGCGTCGTGGTCGACCCCGTGAGCCCCTACGGCAAGAAGGACACAGAGCCGAGGTTCGGGGACACCGAGGACGCCGCCTACCCCGCCTAGAGGTCCGCGGGGAAGACGACCCCCATCTGCCTGCGCGCCTCGTCCATCACATGAAGGCCGTCGAGGGTCGCCTGCTCGAAGAAGCCGGCGTCGAGCACCCCCGCAACGGCGTCGCGGAAATCACGGATCTCGCAGGCCATGTCGCGCGCAGGCGGGGCGACGTCGATTCTCTCCCCCTCCGGCTTCTCCACGCGGTAGACCATACCCTTGTCCTCGTGCCCGAAATAGCGCAGGTTCTCCGGGCAGGACGCCTGGTCCCACACGAGCGTGCCCTTCTCGCCCTGCACCTGGCAGCTCAGCTGGTCGTCAGAGACCTTTCCGTAGGTGAGGCTCACGGCCTTGTCGGCGTACCCCAGCACAACGATGCCGGAAAGGTCGATCGAGCGGCAAGGGTCGCCCTCCTCCGCCCCGGGGACCGCGGACGTGACGCCCACGGCTTTGACGGTCTCGGGCCTCCCGAAGAGCGCGACGGCGGGCGCGACGCAGTAGACGCCAATGTCCATGAGGGCGCCGGCCGCCAGGCGCGGGTCGAAGATGTTCACGCGCTCCCCCGCCATGAACCTGGCCATACGGGAGGTGACCTTCGAGAAGCCGATGTCGACGAGGCGGACCTGGCCGAGGCGGCCGAGCTGGTCGCGTATGGCGCCGAAGGTGTTCACGTGGATGTTGCGCATGGCCTCCATGGCCACGACGCCCTGCTCGCGGGCGCGGTCGAACACCTCCTTCGCCTCGCGCTCGTTCGAGGCGAAGGACTTCTCAACGAGCACGTGCTTGCCAGCCGCGATCAAGCGCTTGGCCTGCGGGGCGTGCAGGGCGTTCGGCGAGGCGACGTAGACGGCGTCGACCTCGTCGCAGGCCGCGAGCTCGGAAAGGTCGCCGAAGAAGCGACGGGCACCGCGCGGCTCGCCGAAAGCACGGGCCTTTCCGACGTCGCGGGAATAGGCCGCGACGTACTCGACGTCCCCGACGTCGGCCAGCGCGTCGAGGAACTGCCCGGTGATCCCGCTCGTGCCTACGGTTGCGAAGCGAAGGGTGCTCATGCTCTTCCTCCCTGTGTCTTGGGCCGGCCTCGCCTAAACCGGCGGTTCTTTGAATTCTATCGGCTAGGAGGGGCGCCGCGCGGTTTAACATTCATACGGTGAACAAGGAGGAGAACATGTACTCATTCGACGCGCGCGTACGCTACAGCGAATGCGACGAGAAGGGCCGCCTGGGGCTCGTGCCCATGATGAACTACCTGCAGGACTGCTCGACTTTCCACTGCGAGGAGCGGGGAGGCGGCATCCGCGCCCTCGGCGAGCAGGGATTCGGCTGGATTCTCGCCGCTTGGAGCATCGAGATCGACCGCCTGCCTGAGTTCGGCGAGAAGATCGAGGTCTCCACCTGGTGCTACGAGATGAAGAGCCTCCACGCGCTGCGCAATTTCCGGATACAGGACGAGGGCGGCCGGCCCATCGTGCGCGCCGACTCGCAGTGGCTCCTCTACAGCCTGAACGAGGGCAAGGTGGTCCGCATCCCCGAGTCCCAGCGCTTCTACCTCGAGGACACGCCGCGCCTCGATATGCCGCCCATGCAGCGCAAGATCCGGCCCGAGGGCGAGGGGACCGAGGCTTCGCCCGTGCTCGTGAGCGAGCAGCAGCTGGACACGAACCGGCACGTGAACAATGCGCAGTACGTGCTCATGGCCGTCGACGCCCTCTCCGAGCTCGGGCTCGGCGGCAGCCCGGCCCGCCTCGCCGTCCAATACCGCGGCATGGCCAGGCTCGGGGACACCGTCCTCCCCGTCGTCCATGCCGGGAAGGACGGGGCCGTCGTCGAGCTCAAGGCCGCCGACGGGTCCGTGTACGCAACCGTGAAGATCCAGGGGGAATAACCATGCAGACCGTGAACGTCGTCGCCGCCATCATCGAGAACGACGACAAAGAGATCCTGGCCGCAAGAAGGGCGGACGTCGAGGCCGACGAGGCGTGGGAGTTCCCCGGCGGAAAGGTCGAGGAGGGCGAGGCTCCTGAAGACGCGCTGCGGCGCGAGATCGACGAGGAGCTCGGCTGCAAGCTGCAGATGATCCTCCCGTTCGACACCGTGGAGCAGGACTACCCTGATTTCCACCTGTCCATGGACGTCTTCGTCTGCACGCTCGCGCCGGGCGCCGAGCCCGAGGCGCGCGAGCACGCGGCGCTTCGCTGGGTCAACAAAGACCAGCTCACCGACATCGACTGGCTCCCCGCCGACCGCGAGGCGGCCCTCAAGCTCGGCATGTTCTGGGATATGTTCTTCGAGGAGGAGCACCTGTAATGAGCAAAGCCGACCAGATCTTCTGCTCGATGTGCGAGGACATCATCGAGCGCGGGACCACGACCGAGGGCCAGAAGGTCCGCCCGAAATGGGAGGACGGCACCCCCGCCTACACCATCAAGCGGTTCGGCGTCTGCAACCGTTACGACCTTCGCGAGGAGTTCCCCGCGCTCACGCTTCGCCGTACCGCCCTCAAGTCGGCGATGGACGAGGTGCTCTGGATCTACCAGAAGAAGTCCAACAACATCCATGACCTGCACAGCCACATCTGGGACGAGTGGGCCGACGAGGACGGCTCGATCGGCAAGGCCTACGGGTACCAGGTGGGCGTAAAGTCCCACTACCCGCAAGGGGACTTCGACCAGATGGACAAGGTGCTCTACGACCTGCGCGAGACCCCGTACTCACGCCGCATCATGACGAACACCTACGTGTTCAGCGACCTTTCCGAGATGAACCTCTACCCGTGCGCGTACTCGGTCACCTACAACGTGACGCAGCGCGCGGGAGACGAGAAGCCGACCCTCAACATGCTGCTCAACCAGCGCAGCCAGGACGTCCTCGCCGCGAACAACTGGAACGTCTGCCAGTACGCCATCTTGCTCATGATGGTCGCGCAGACGGTCGGCATGATCCCCGGCGAGCTCGTGCACATGATCGCCGACGCGCACATCTACGACCGCCATGTGGGCATTATCCGCGAGCTGATCTCCCGCCCGCAGCTCGACGCGCCGAAGGTCTCGCTCAACCCCGAGGTCACCGACTTCTACGCCTTTACCACCGACGACCTGATCGTCGAGGGCTACGAGCACGGCCCGCAGGTCAAAAACATCCCCATCGCCGTCTAGGAGGCATCTTGAGCGAGAATAAACCGCAGGTCAAGAAGGCCGCTCCCCTACCCAACCTCCATGCGATCGTGGCCGTTTGCGACGACTGGGGCATCGGCAAGGACGGCGGGATGCTCGTGCGCAACAAAGAGGACATGCGCTCCTTCGTGGCCCATACCAAGGGCCACACCGTCCTCATGGGGCGCAAGACCCTCGAGAGCTTCCCGGGTGCGAAGCCGCTCGTGGACCGCCGCAACGTGGTCGTGTCGCGAGATGCGTCGTACGCGCCCGAGGGCGTCGAGATGGCGCAGAGCCTTGCGGAGGCGCTCGAGCTCGTGGGCGGCGACGACGAGGTATGGGTCATCGGCGGCGGGCAGATCTACGCCGCGCTTCTCCCCTACTGCGCGACGGCAGTCGTGACCAAGAACCACTGCGTGCGAGATGCGGACACGTTCTTTCCCGACCTCGACGCCGACCCCTCCTGGAAGATTGCCCGCGTCGACGGGGGCGGCGTCACCAAGGGCGGCGTGAGCTTCGAGTTCGTAACCTACAAACAGGCCGCCCGGTAGCCCACCGACCCCCTATCGAGGGCGCCGGGCGCCCCTCATTGCTGCCCAAGCGCGGAAGAAAGGCCGCCGACGACGTTCGAGCCGCCGTAGAGCGCCGAGAAGAACTCCTCGTTGCCGCCCGGCGAGAAGGACCATGAGCCGTCGTCGCCCTTCGAGAGGGAGAGCTCGACCTCCGTCGTTACGAGCTCGTCGTCATCCAGATGCCGGTACAGGAGCTCGAACAGATGCTGCAGCAGGGCCTTATGGCCGTTGTCGGCATAAGCCTGCTGAGCCTCCTCGGACTCCGCGTAGGCGGCGTAGTCCGACGCGGCGGCCTGGGCGGCGTTCGCGAGGCTCACGTTCGTGATGGACACCTTGACCTGCGCCTCGTTCTTCTCGTCGTCAACGCGCACGTCCCCGATCTCGAACGAGTAGCGGGCAAAGCAGTGACGATGCAGCTCGTCGGCGTCGACGCCGTAGGCCTCGAGGATGGCGAGGGTGGCCGAGTCCCCGTAGTCCGGCTCCTCCAGAGCCTTCTGCCCCTCGGCCTCATCGCCCTCCCCCACGGAATACGACTCGAGCACAGGCCGCAAGGCGTCCGTCGCCGCCTCCGCCTCGCTCGCGCAGCCGCAGGCGCACAGGGCCATCAGGGCCGCGAGAGACACGGATAGTATGCGGCCGGCCAGTCGCTTCATCGAGCCACCCCAAACGATCGAAGGTACATAAAAGGGGCCGAGCGCAATGCCCGGCCCCTCAATAGTAAAGCTAAAGCAGCGAGGTCCTACTCGTAGTCGTTCGTGGCCTCGACAAAGCTCTTGAGCATCTCCTCGGAGTCCTTGCGGCCTCGGGCGAGCTCCGCCGCGGCAACGACGGGCACCCAGTACATGATCTTCTGCTTGGGCATATCTGCCTTGGCAGAGTAGAGGTCGAGATACGCCTCGGCCTGGTCCGAGTGGTACATCTTGAAGAGGATGTAGGTCATGGCCGCGTCGGCCTCGGGAAGGCCGCGGGTCACGTGCGCCCAATCGACCACGTAGGCCTTGCCGTCCTCGCCGACGACGACGTTGGACGGGTTGAAGTCGCCGTGGCAGATGTAGTTGTGGCCGCGCATGCGGTCGGCGCGCATCTCGAGCTCGTAGCGCTGGGTCGGGTCGATGTCCTTGACCTTCTCGATCATGGTCTTGAACTTCGCGCGCTGGCTGTTAAGAAGCGCCGGCGCCTTCGTGTTCTGGACGCTGACCTGCAGGTCGACGAACTTAGCCAGGATCTCGGCCTTCTTGGCGTCATCGGCCTCGTCCATGAGCTTGCGGACGGTCGTGCCCGGGATGAACTCGTGAGAGAGGGCCCAGCCGCCGTCGGCGGTCTGGGAGACCTCGACGACCTTAGGGGCGGCCACGCCCGCCTCGGCAACACGGGAGAGGTTCAGGGCCTCGTTGAGGACGTCAGAAGCGGGCTTGGAGGGCTTGAACGCCTTGACCACCTTATCGCCGTCCTGGTAAACGACCTTCTCGGCGCGCTCGACGAGGACGACCTTGTTATCGGAGATAACCATGGAAAACTGCCTCCTTTGGTAAACAACTTGCCGTGCTGTGAAACCATTCTAAGAACGCAGTGCGGATAAAGATGGACGAGGCGGTAAGCGAACCGCCTCGTCCGTTGAGCGGCGCTAGTCCTGGTAGAAGCTCGGCTCGCGGTTGTAGTACGCGTCGAGGTAGAGCTCCTTGATCTCGGAGATGAGCGGGTAACGGGGGTTCGCGCCCGTGCACTGGTCGTTGAAGGCGTTCTCGGACATCTCGTCGAGGGTGTCGAGGAAGTACTGCTCGTCGACGCCGAAGTCCTTGATGGTCTCCTTGACGCCCACGTGCTTCTTGAGCTCCTCGATCTTGGCGACGAACTTCTCGAAGACGTCGAGGTCGTCCTTGCCGGTCACGCCGCAGAAGCGGGCGGCCTCGGCGTAGCGGGAGAGGGTCTTCGGGTGGTCGTACTGCGGGAAGGTGCCCATCTTGGTCGGGCGCTCAGCCGCGTTGTAGCGCATGACGCGGGTGAGGATGACGGCGTTGGCCCAGCCGTGCGGGATGTGGTGGTAGGCGCCGAGCTTGTGCGCCATGGAGTGGTTGACGCCCAGGAAGGCGTTCGCGAAGGCGATGCCGGCCATGCAGGAGGCGTTGGCCATGTGGTCGCGGGCCTCGACGTCGTTGGGGT
>CAVJHQ010000024.1:11364-25502 GCA_963649365.1 Alloprevotella sp. | reverse complement strand
TTCTGGTCGGGTGGACTGGATTCGAACCAGCGACCCCTTGACCCCCAGTCAAGTGCGCTACCAAACTGCGCCACCACCCGAATATGTTCGCGCCTTCGCGCGAGAAAATAATTTACCAGCATGGCCGGCCGAATGCAAGCGAGATTCCAAAGAAAAGTTTGGCGGCGTCCCGATGACCGTTCATCCGTGTTTAGCAAACGTTTATATGGCTAGTTGGCTACCATGCTCGATAACCGGTGTAAACAGACAAGCGGGAGGTTTTGTCATGGCAACCATATTCGAGCGAATCGCGGACGCTTTCAAGAACGGCGACGACGAGGTCATTAAGCGCGTGGTGCAGGTCTCGTCAATGGCGGGGAAGCTCATGGACGCGGTGGGAGGCCCCGATAACGTGGTCTCCGCCACCAACTGCGCCACGCGCCTGCGCCTTGTCCTTAAAGACGTCTCTAACGTCGATTACGACGCCTGCATGAAGGCCGGCGCCATCGGCGTCGTGAAGCCGGAGGACGAGGAGGGCGGCGTCCACATCGTCCTGGGCACCGGGAAGGCCCAGTACGTCGGGGACGCCTTCCAGAAGCTGCTCTAGGGCTTTTGCCCTATGCACCGAGCGAGAGGGGCGAGGGACAGGTTCCCTCGCCCCTCTTGTCATTCGTTTCCAGGCTACATGCCTGAGCCTGGCCCTAACGCGCGGCCTTTGTGGCCACGAGGTCGGACCCCGTGCCGGCGACGTTGCTTCTTAGGACGTCGCCGATGCGCACCGGAGCATGAGCCACGACCGTCATGGCCTCGGCCATGACGTCGAGCACGGCGCCCTTGGGCACCTCCGGGACCGTCTTCACCGACACGAGCTTTCGCTCGGAGCTCCCTTCCACGGCGACCGTCGTGGTGACGGTCCTGACGGGAGAGACGACCTCTGCCTTGGCGTACGCCTCGCCACGTTTGCAGGAGTTGCCCGAGACGGCGGCGACCGAGCCGTCCTCGCTGAGCACGACCGTGACTTGGCATCCCCTCGGGCAGCGTATGCACGTGAGGACCCGCGTGTTCGAGTGTTCTGCCATCACGCCTCCTCAAGCGACACGACGATCTCCGGCACGTCCCCGCACGCGGCGAGGTCTTCCCTGCGCAGGACGAACTCCTCCATCTCGCCGGGAACGAGGATGGGGCGCCTCTTGTGCGCGAGCCTCTTCTCCCCTGCCCTGACGTCGATGGACCGGCCCTCGTAGACGCCCGATACCCGGAACCGCACGGTAAGCCTCTCGGGCATGCGGCCGGGGTCGACCGACTGCGGCACGGTGTAACGGACGCCGCCGGCGGCTCGTATCGGCACGCGCCGGCCGTGCTCCGCCGCCTCGCCCATGGCGAACCGCGCGGCGCGCTCGCCGGCGATGGCCGCCTCCTGGGTCACGTAGTCGACGAGGTCATGGACATGCAGGACGTTTCCGGACGCGAAGACGCCGGGAAGGCTCGTCTCGAGCGACTCGTCGACGACCGGCCCGCGCGTGACGCCGGAGAGCTCGATACCGGCGGCGCGGGAGAGCTCGTTCTCGGGGAGAAGCCCGACCGAAAGAAGGAGCGTGTCGCAGGGGTAGGTGACCTCTGTGCCGGGGACGGGCCTGCCTTGCCCGTCGACCTCGGAGAGCGTGACGGCCTCGACGCGCTTCTCGCCCTCTATGCGCGTGACGGTGTGGCTGAGCAGCAGCGGGATGCCGAAGTCCTCGAGGCACTGAACGATGTTGCGCTTCAGGCCGCCGGAGTAGGGCATGAGCTCGGCGACGCAGGCGACGTGGGCCCCCTCGAGCGTCATGCGGCGCGCCATGATGAGCCCTATGTCGCCGGAGCCGAGGATGACGACCTCCCGGCCGGGCATGAGGCCCTCGATGTTGACCAGGCGCTGCGCGGTGCCGGCGGTGTAGACGCCCGCGGGGCGGAAGCCCGGGACGGCGAGCGCGCCCGCAGGTCGCTCGCGGCAGCCCATGGCGAGCACGACGGAGCCCGCCTTGATGCGCTCCAGCCCGCTCTCCCCCGAGACGCAGGTGACCACCCGCTCGGCGGAGACGTCGACGACCATGGCGCCGAGCTTGAACTCGACCCCCGCCTGGCGGGCGAGCTCCTCGTAGCGGGCCGCGTACTCCGGGCCCGTGAGCTCCTCCTTGAAGGTGATGAGGCCGAACCCGTTGTGGATGCACTGGTTGAGGATGCCGCCGAGCTCCGCGTCCCGCTCTATGACGAGGACGTGCCCGGCCCCGTGCGCGCGTGCCGCCGCGGCCGCCGAGAGGCCCGCGGGCCCGCCGCCGATGACCACGACGTCGTAGTCGACGCTCATTGCCCCTCGCCTCCCTCGGCCTGACGGGTATGCCCGACGACGACCTCGGAGCCGGGACCCATCTTCGTCACGTCCGCCATGGTGAGCCCGGCGACCTCGCGCTCGAGGATTTCCATGACCTTCGGGGTGCAGAAGCCGGCCTGGCAGCGCCCCATGCCGGCCTCGGTCCTGCGCTTGACGGCGTCGAGGCTGCGGGCCCCCAGGGGCGCGCGGACGGCGTCCACGATCTGCCCCTCGGTGACGTGCCTGCAGCGGCAGACGACGCGCCCGTAGTCGGGCCTCCTTCGGATAAGGGCCGCCCACTCGTCGAGGCTCATGTGCTCGACGTCGGGGATGCGCTTCCTGTTTCCCTGCCAATAGGGCTTCTTCGCCGGGTGGACGAGCAGGGAGGCGACGATGTCGGCGACCGTCTTTCCGATGGCCGGGGCCGAGCTCAGGCCCGGGGACTCGATGGCGGCGCAGTCGACGAAGCCGGGAGCGCCGTCGACCTCGCCTATGACGAAGTCGTGGCCGGCCCGGTGGGCGCGCAGGCCGCTGAAGGTGCGGATGCAGTGCTGGAAGGGGACGTCCCCCATGGTGACGGCGGACTTGGCGCGCACCTCGGCGACGCCTTCCGCGGTCGTGTCGACGCCCTCCTTGTCCGCGATGTCCTCGGCGGTGGGGCCGACAAGGACGTTGCCCGCCGTGGTGGGCGTGACCAGGACGCCCTTGCCGAGCTTGGTGGGGAGCGCGAAGACGGTGTGCCGCACGTAGCCTTCGGCCGCCGTGTCGAGCACGTAGTACTGGCCGCGCCGGGGCACGATGTCCAGGCGGTCGCCGGGCGCGGCGACCATGTTGTGCAGCTCGTCGGCGTAGACGCCCGCCGCGTTGACCACGACGCGCGCCCCGAGGACGCCCTTGTCCGTGCGCACGGCCCAACGGCCGTCTACCGCCCGGCGGACCTCCTCGACCTTCTCGTTGAAGCGGAACTCGACCCCGTTCACGCAGGCGCACTCGGCGAGCGCGACGGTGAGCTGGAACGGGTTCACGATGCCGGCGGTCGGGGCCCAAAGCGCGGCCACGGCCTCGTCGGACACGTTCGGCTCGAGCGCGAGCAGCTCGTCTCTGCCGATGATCCGCAGGTCCTCGACGCCGTTGGCCGCGCCGCGGTCGAGAAGCTCCTGCAGACCCGGGCGGGACTCCTCGCTCGTGCAGACGACGAGGGAGCCGATCTGGCGGAAGTCGACCCCCAGCTCCTCGCACAGGGCGGGCATCATGCGCGCGCCTGCGACGTTCAGGCGCGCCATGGCGGACCCCGTCCGTGCGTCGAAGCCCGCGTGGACGATTGCGGAGTTCGCCTTGGAGGTGCCGCAGCAGACGTCCTCCTCGCGCTCGACGACGCAGGCGTCGATCTCGAGGCGGGAGAGCTCGCGCGCGATCGCGCACCCGGAGACCCCGGCCCCGATGACGACGACGTCGTAAGAAGTATCGGCCATTCCACTCCCCTCGATGGGAACAGTTGACCAATATGCTTACCTGCCTGCGGCTTATTGGGCGCGTAAAGCCTGCGAACGGTAGGATATTGACGGTGTGTAAACGCTTGCGCCCCCCGCCGTCGGGACAGGCGGCAAGGGGCGCGCGGACGGCGGGGGGCGCTTCCTAGAGCCCGAGCTTATCGGCGAGCTCGAGCCACTCCTCTTCAAGGGAGGACTGCTCGGCCACGCAGTCGTCGAGCTCCTTCTGCGCCGCCATGAGCTCGGAGTAGTTGGAGGGGTCGACCTCGGCCATGGCGGCGCGCAGGCGGTCGGGCTCCGCCTCGAGCTTCTCGAGCCTTCGGCTGACGGCGTCGTAGCGCTTCTTGAGCTCTCGGCGCTCGGCGTTGGTGAGGCCGGGCGCGGGGGCAGCGCCGGCGGACTGCGCGGGCTCTGCGGGCGCGGCGGCGCGTTGCCCGCGGGCCTCGCCCTTCTCGGCGCCTTCGGTCAGCCTCAGGTACTCGTCCACGCCGCCGGGGACGTGGCGCACATGGCCGTCGATAAGGGCGAACTGGTCGTCGGTGACGCGCTCCATCAGGTAGCGGTCGTGGCTCACCACCAGGAGCGTGCCCGGCCAGGAGTCCAGGAGGTCCTCGAGGACCGCGAGCATGTCGGTGTCCAGGTCGTTGCCCGGCTCGTCGAGGACGAGGACGTTCGGCTCGTCGAGGATGACGCACAGCAGGGCCAGGCGCCTGCGCTGCCCGCCCGAGAGGTCGGACACGAAGCTCTGAAGCTCGCGCTGCTCGAAGCCGAGGCGCTCGCAGAGCTGGGTGGGGCTGAGCATCTTCCCGCCGACCATATAGCTGTGCTTATAGCGGGAGAGGATCTGGAGTATCCGCCAGTCCTCCTTGTCGGAGAGCGCGTCGAGATGCTGGGAGAGCCAGCCGAACTTGACCGAGGCGCCAATGCCGACGGTTCCCCGAGTCGGCTCCAGCCTGCCCGTCATGAGGCGCAGCAGGGTCGACTTGCCGGCGCCGTTCGCGCCGAGGATGCCGTAACGGTCGCCCGGGCCGATCAGCCAGTCGACGTCCTCGATCGTCGGGCGCCCGGCGCCGGGGTAGCTGAAGGAGACGCCCTTCATCGCGATGACCTTCTTGCCCAGGCGGGACACGGCGAGGCGCTTGAGCTCGAGCGGGTTTCTGAGCGGCGGGTCGTTCGCGATCAGCTCGCGGGCGGCGTCGATGCGGAACTTCGGCTTGCTCGTGCGGGCCTTCGGCCCGTGGGCAAGCCAGCTGAGCTCCTTGCGCAGGGTGTTCTGGCGGCGCTCTTCCATGACGGCCGCCTGACGGTCGCGTTCGCATCGCTGCTGGATATAGGCGGAGTAGCCGCCCTCGAAGGGCGTGACCTCGCGGTCGTGCACCTCCCACATGTGCTCACAGACCTCGTCGAGGAACCAGCGGTCGTGCGTGACGACGAGAAGCGCTCCCTCGCCCTGCGGCCAGCGGCGCTTGAGGTGCTCGGCGAGCCAACGGATGGCCTGCATGTCGAGGTGGTTCGTGGGCTCGTCCATGAGGATGACGTCCCAGGTGCCCACAAGAAGGCGCGCGAGGTCGCAGCGGCGGCGCTGGCCGCCGGAGAGCTCCCCCACGCGGCCCTGCCAGTCGAGGTCGCCGATGAGCTCGTCGATGATGCCGCGCACACGCGGGTCGCTCGCCCACTCGTATTCGGGAACGTCGCCGACCACGGCGCGACAGACGGTGTCGTCGTCGCGAAGCGCGTCGGACTGGCCGAGCATGCCCACGTGGATGCCGCCGCGCCAGGTGACGGAACCGGCGTCCGGCTCCACGAGGCGCCCGACGATGTCGAGCAGCGTCGACTTTCCGTCGCCGTTGCGGCCGACGACGCCGATGCGCTCGCCCTCCTGGACGCCGATGGTCAAGTCGTCGATGACCTTCTTGTTGGGCCATTCGTGGGCCACGTGGTCGAGGCCGATCAGGATGCCCATCTACGCCTCCTCGCCCTGGGCGGCGAAGGAGCGCAGCAGCGCTATCTCCGCGGCATATCCGGGCAGCTCGTTGGGGGTTTCCAGAATCATGGGCAGGCCTTTGAGGCGGTCGTTGGACACGATGGCGCGAAAAGCGTCGGCGCCGATGTGCCCCTCCCCGATCCTCTCGTGGCGGTCCTTGCGGGAGCCTCGGGGGTTCTTCGAGTCGTTCAGGTGCAGGGCCCGCAGGCGCCCGAGGCCGATCACGCGGTCAAACTCGTCGAGGACCGCGTCGAGGTCGCCCTCGACGTCGTAGCCCGCGTCCCACACGTGGCAGGTGTCGAGGCACACGCCCACGAGCTCGTCGTGGCGGACGCGCTCGACGACGCGGGCGAGCTCCTCGAAGCTGCGGCCGACCTCGGTGCCCTTGCCGGCCATGGTCTCCAGCAGGACGACCGTGCCCTGGCCCGGCGTAAGGACCTCGTTCAGGCCCTCGGCGATAAGCTCGATGCCGCGCTCGGCCCCCTGCTTGACGTGGCTGCCGGGGTGGAAGTTGTAGAGGTTGCCGGGCAGCGACTCCATGCGCTCGAGGTCGTCGGCCATGGCCCGGCGCGCGAACTCGACGGTCTCGGGCTTGGACGAGCAGAGGTTCATGGTGTAGGGCGCGTGCGCGACGAGCCGGCCGAAGGAGTTCTCCTCCATGGTCCGCCGCAGCTCGGCGACGTCGGCGGGGTCGAGCTTCTTGGCGTTGCCGCCGCGCGGGTTGCGCGTGAAGAAGGCGAAGGTCGTGGCGCCGATCTCGAGGGCGCGCCTGCCCATGGCGGCATAGCCCTCCGAGGTGGAGAGATGGCAGCCGATCGTGAGGCCCGCCATGCTCTAGCGCCTCCTCAAACGGTCGCGCACCACGTCGAGGACGATGTCCGCGACGTCCTCCAGGGGAAGGGTCTCGCGCTGGTCGACGCCGTCTTCGCTCACCACGGCGACGCGGTTCGTGTCGGAGCCGAAGGTGGAGTCCGCGCGGCTCACGTCGTTGGCGATGATCGCGTCGGCGCCCTTCTTGCGGAGCTTCGCCTGCGCGTTGGGAATGAGGTCGTTCGTCTCGGCGGCGAAGCCCACGACGACGCGGCCCTCCTTGCGTCCGCAGAGGTCGGCCAGGATGTCGGCCGTCTCCACGAGCTCGATGGCCTCGAGATGCTCATGGGCCTTCTTGAGCTTGTGGTCGGCGGGGCGCGCGGGCGTGTAGTCGGCGACGGCGGCGCAGCAGACGGCCGCGTCGGACGCCGAGAAGGCCTCGACGGCGGCCTCGTGCATCTGGGCCGCCGAGACGACGTCGACGCGGCGGACGCCCTCGGGGCATTCGAGCGCCGTGGGGCCCGATACGAGGGTCACGTCGGCGCCGCGGCGCGCGGCGGCACGGGCGATGGCGTAGCCCATCTTTCCCGTCGAGGCGTTCGCGATGTAGCGCACGGGGTCGATGGCCTCGTGGGTGGGCCCCGCGGTCACGAGCAGGCGCACCGCGACGAGGTCCTGGTCGGGGGCCCCTTCGGCAAGAAGGCCGAGCGCGGCGCGCGCGATGTCCTCGACGTCGGCGAGCTTCCCCTGCCCGACGTCGCCGCAGGCGAGCCGACCCTCGACGGGGAGCACGAAACGCGCGCCGCGGGCCTCGAGGGTGCGGACGTTGGCCTGCGTGGCGGGGTTTCTCCACATGTGGACGTTCATTCCCGGGGCGACGAGCACCGGGCAGGCGCACGCCAGCAGCGTCGCCGTGAGGGCGTCGTCGGCTATGCCCGCGGCCATCTTCGCCATGACGTTGGCCGTCGCGGGCACGACGAGGGCGAGGTCGGCCCACTCGGCGTAGTCGATATGCGGGATGGCGGTCTCGGGGTTGCCGAAGAGGTCGTCGCAGACCGCGTGGCGTGTGAGCGCCTCGAAGGTGGCGGCGCCCACGAAGCGCTCGGCCGCCGCCGTCATGCAGACGCGCGCCTCGCAACCTGCCTTCTGGAGCGCACGGAGCACCTCACAGGCCTTGTAGGCCGCGACGCCTCCGCAGACGGCGAGAAGGACCTTCTTGCCCTTGACCTGGGGTTCGTTGACCGACATCTAGGCCTCTGACCCTTCGTCGCCCGTCGTGACGAGGATGCGGTGGCAGTAGGGGCACTCGGTGATCTCGGGCCCGTGGGAGAGGTCGTGGTAGAGGCTCGGCTGCAGCTTGACGCGGCAGGTCGTGGGGACGTTGCCGGCCAGGGACTCGACGGCGAGGCCGCCGAAGCGCTTGCGGGCCGACTCGTAGCGCGCCATCACGTCCTCGGAGACCTCGGACGCGCAGGCCTGGCGCTCGGCGTTGAGCTCGAGGATGCGCGCGCGGATCTCCTTTGAGTCGTCCTCGAAGGACTTCTCGGTCGCGGCGCGCTCGGCGTCGAGGCGCTCGGCCGTGAGCTTGGCGTTGTTCTCGGCGAGCTGAAGGCGCTCGAGCTTCTCGTCGAGGGCGCCCATCTGGTGCTCGCACTTCTCGGTGACCTTGGCCAGGTGGGTGAGCTGGTCCTCGACGTCGCGGGCCTCGCGGTGCGTGAGGGAGCGGGACTCGGCGTCGGAGAGGACGCGCTCGCGGACCTGGGCGTAGTGCGAGATGTCCGCCTTGAGGTCGACGATGTCGATCTCGACGTCCTTGCGCTGGCCGGTGATCTTCTTGTGCTCGACCGTCACCTTCTTCTTCGCGAGGTCGATGGTCTTGAGGCGGGCCTGCTGGGGGAGCTTCTGCAGGGCGGACGCGTTGCGGAGAAGCTCGATGTCGATCTGCTGCAGGCGCAGGAGCGCGGAGGCCTCGGTCATGGTTGTTCCTCTTTCCGTGTGGGTGCGTGCTTGGACGTGTTCGGGTTAGCGGCGGCCGCCCGTGCGGGCGGCGACGATGTCGAGAAGTGCGTCGGCGAAGCGCTCGAGGTCCTCGTCTCCCACGCGCTCGTCAAACGAGACGCGCAGCGACCCCAGGGCCTCCCTTCGGGCGATCCCCATGGCGGAGAGCACGTGCGAGGGGTCGAGCGAGCCGGAGGAGCAGGCGGATCCCGCGGAGACCTCGAATCCCGCGTCGTCGAGCGCGAGGATCATGGTCTCGGAGTCGAGGTCGGGGACGAGCAGGCTCACCATGCCGGGGAGGCGGTCCTCCCCCACCTCGGTGCCGGCCGTGGCCAGGATGGGGCCGCCTTCCGCGCAGAGCCTCGCGTAGAGGCGCCGCGCCTTGGCCGCGCACGCCTCCCTGCGGGCCTCGAGCCCGTCGCAGCACTCCTTGGCCGCGGCGGCGAAGGCGAGGGCGCCGCGCACGTCCTGGGTGCCGGGGCGCCGCCCGAGCTCCTGCCCGCCGCCGAACTGCCTCGGGCGGAGCGCGGCGCGCCCGCGCACGGCGAGGAGGCCGACGCCGACCGGGCCGCCGATCTTGTGCGCGGCGGCCGACACGGCGTCTACGGACGAGAGCTCCAGGGGAATGCGTCCGAAGGCCTGCACGGCGTCGGTGTGGAAAAGGGCGCCGGCGGCGTGGGCCGCGGCCGCGAGCTCAGGTATGGGCTGCACGACGCCCGTCTCGTTGTTCGCGTACATGACGGACACAAGGGCGCAGCTGCCGTCGACGGCCTCGGCGAGGGCCTCTGGCGCCACCTTGCCGTCGCGGCCGGGGCGCACGAGCTCCACTTCGAAGCCCACGGACCGCAGCGGCGCCGCCACGTCGAGGACCGAGTCGTGCTCGATGGCCGACACGACGACCTTGGTGCGCCTGCGGTCGCGCTCGCGGGCCCCGGCGGCGAGGCCGAAGAGCGCGAGGTTGTTGCTCTCGGTGCCGCCCGAGGTGAAGGTTATCTCCGACGGGCGGAACCTGCCGCCGAGGCAGCGGGCGAGGTCGTTTCTCGCCTGGTCGAGGGCCCGCGCGGCGAGGCGCCCCCGCGAGTGGAGCGAGTTGGGGTTCGCGCCCGCGCAGGGCGAGCCGGCGTAGGCGGCCTCGGCGGCGAGCGAGGAGCCGCGCGCCGGGGCCGAGGCGGCGTAGTCCAGATATACGGTTTTCTTGTTCTGCATCGGGTGCTAAGCCTTCTTCAGGGTCGCGGACACGGCCGCCTCGCGGATCTCGGCGATGGCGGCGGCGCGGTCCTCGCGGCCGAAGACGGCGCTGCCGGCCACCAGGACATCGGCGCCCGCCTCGGCGACGAGCGGGGCGGTGGCGGCCTTGATGCCGCCGTCGACCTCGATCAGGGGATGCGCGCCTCGGGCGTCGCACAGGGCGCGCAGGCGGCGGATCTTCGCCGGGGAAGAGGCGATGAAGCTCTGGCCGCCGAAACCGGGGTTGACGGTCATGACGAGGACCATGTCGACGTCCTCCACGACCTCCTCGAGGGCGCTGACGGGGGTGGCGGGGTTGATGGCCACAGACGCCTTGCGGCCTGCGGCGTGGATGAGCTGGATCAGGCGGTTCGCGTGGGCGGTGGCCTCCATGTGGAAGGTCACGTTGTCGGCGCCGGCGTCGATGAAGGCCGGGATCATCTCGTCGGGGTTGGTGATCATGAGGTGGACGTCGACGGGGAGGTCGGTGGCGCGCTTGGTCGCCTTGAGGATGTCGAGACCGAAGGAGATGTTCGGGACGAAGTGGCCGTCCATCACGTCGTAGTGGACGCAGTCGGCGGACGCGATGTCCGCGAGGTCCTCCCCCAGCTTGGCGAAATCCGCCGACAGCACCGACGGGGCGATTTGGATCCTGCTCTGCATCCCTATTCCTTTCTCGACGCGGGCATTCCGTAGAACTCCTCGCGCGGTAGTCTACCAAGAAGGGCGGCCTTGGCCGCCTCCGTGTCCAGGCCGTCAACGAGAACACCATGCACGGCCGAGGTGATGGGCGCCTCGATGCCGCGCGCGAGGGCGAGCTCGTTGACGCTCATGGCTGCCCGGGCGCCCTCCACGACCATGCCTGTGCGGGCCTCGTAGGACTCGAGCGACTCGCCGGCCACGAGCGCCTCGCCGAACGTGCGGTTGCGCGAGTGGCGAGAGGTGCATGTGGCCACGAGGTCGCCCATGCCGGCGAGGCCCATCGGGGTGAGGGAATCGCCGCCGAGCGCCGTGGAGAGGCGACCGATCTCGGCGATGCCCCGCGTCATGAGGACGGCCAGGGTGTTGTCCCCCGCGCCGAGCCCGGCGGCGACGCCGCAGGCGATGGCGACGACGTTCTTGACGGCGCCGCAGACCTCGACGCCGACGACGTCGCGCGAGACGTAGGCGCGGAAGCACTCGGAGGACACGAGCTCCTGTATACGGGTCGCCACCTGCGGCTCGTTCGAGGCGACGACGGCCGCCGATACCTGGCCGCGGCAGATTTCCTCGGCGTGGTTCGGCCCGGAGAGCACGGCCATGCGCTCGGGTCGGCCGAGGACGTCGGCGGCCACGTCGAGCATGAGCCGATGGGTCCCGGCCTCCATGCCCTTGGTGAGGACGACCACGAGCGATTCGTCGTCCACGTCGGCGCGGATGCGCTCGCAGGTGGCGCGCAGGTGCGCAGAGGGAAGGGCGAGGACGACGAGCTCGGCGCCGTCAAGCGCCTCTCGCGCGTCGGCGGTGGCGCGGACGTTTTCGGGCAGGGCGTAGCCGTTCAGGTGCTTAGGGTTTCTCCCCGTCCGGCGTATGGCGTCCGCGACCGAGGAGTCTCGGCACCAGAGGGCGACCTCGTCGGCGTGCGGCGCCGCGAGCCCGCAGAAGGCGGTGCCCCAAGAACCCGAGCCGATGACGGCCACTTTGCGCGCGTGGGGCTCGGCTGCGCTCACCGGTTTGCCTCGTCGTCAATAAGCGCCTGGTCGGAAGCCTCGTCTGCGAGAATCTCCGCGTTCTCGGCCCCCTCCTCGCGTTCGTCGGATGCCGCCGAGAAGTGCGCCGGCGCCTTCTCGGCGGGCGCGTCGGTCTCGGCGGCATCCGTGTCCTTCTCGGGGCGTGCGGCAGTGTCGGCCTCGCCCGTCTCGCCTTCCTGGTCGGAGGCGGCTGAGAAATGCTGCGCCTCGCCGCCCGGGGCATCGGGGACGGTCTCCTGATCGCTTTCCTGCGTAGAAGCGCCCGTTGACTTGAAGGAGAACTTCGGCTCTTCCTTCTTTATGAGGCGGGCGATGTTCGCGCGGTGGGCGATGACGACGATGGCCGCCACGATCGCGACGGGCCACAAGGACCCGCCGGTGAAGCCCCAGGCCAGGCACTGCAACGGGAGCGAGACCGCGGCGGTGACGGAGGCGGCGCTCACGTAGCGGGTGGCCGCCGCGACCACGGCGAACACGGCGATGAGCCCGAGCGCGACGGGCCACCACAGGCCGAAGGTCGCGCCGACGCCCACGGCGATGCCCTTCCCGCCGTGGAAATGCAGGTAGGGGCTGAACACGTGGCCGAGGATGCACGCCGCGTAGACGAGCGACATGGAGAGGGCGGCCTCCCCGTTGTAGTCGAGCTGCGGGGCGAAGCCGGCGTTCGCGTACACGATGAGCGAGATCAGCCAGCGCGAGAGGAGCATGCACGCAAGTCCCTTGGCCGCGTCGCACGCGAGCGTGAGGGCGCCCGCCGCCTTGCCGGCCGAGCGCGCGACGTTGGTGGCGCCGATATTGCCGCTGCCGGTGCGGCGCACGTCGACGTGGCCGAGGCGCTGCGCGATGACGAGCCCGAAGGGGACGCCGCATACCGCGTAGGAGAACACGACGAAGACGGTTGTCCAGGCGATGAGCGGCATCAGCGCTCGCCCCCCGCGGTCGACTTGTTGCGGAACTTGAGGCGCACCGGCGTGCCGGTGAGGTCGAAGCGGGCACGCAGGCGGTTCTCGAAGAATCGCTGGAAGTTGTCGTCCGCGAGGTCGGGCGCGTTGCAGAAGATGGAGATGACGGGCGGCTTGGTGCCGGTCTGCGTCGCATACTTCATCTTCAGGCGGCGGCCCTTGTCGGACACGGTGTGTCCGGACTCGGCGATCTCCGCGAGCAGGCGGTTGAGCTCGGTCGTGCGGATCTGCTGCTTGCGGGCCTCGGCGGCCTTGACGGCGAGCTCGAGCACCTTGTCCGTCGCGCGGCCGGTGAGGGCCGAGATGTTGACGAAGGGGATCCAGGGCGCGAACGAGAGGCGCTTGTTGATGGAGGCGACGATCTCGTCGCGCTTCTGCTCGGAGTCGACGAGGTCCCACTTGTTGATGAGCAGGACGACGGCGCAGCCGCGGTCGATGGCCATGCCGGCGACCTTCTGGTCCTGCTCGGTCACGCCGACCGTGGCGTCGACGACGAGCATGGCGACGTCGGCGCGGTCGATGGCCTGGAGTCCGCGGACGAGGCTGTAGTACTCGACGTCCTCGTGGACCTGGCTCTTCTTGCGCATGCCGGCAGTGTCGACGAGCTTGATGGCCTGGCCCTTCCACTCGATCATGGAGTCGATGGCGTCGCGCGTGGTGCCCGCGACGTCGGAAACGATGGAGCGTTTCTTGTTCGCCAGGCGGTTGGCGAGAGAGGACTTGCCCACGTTCGGGCGGCCGACGATGGCGATGGAGAGCACGTCGTCGTCTTCCTCGGCCTCCTCGGGCTCGGGGAAGGCGTCGACGACGAGGTCGAGCAGGTCGCCGGTGCCGTGGCCGTGCGTGGCCGAGATGGGCATGGGCTCGCCGCAGCCGAGCGCGTAGAAGTCCCAGAGGTTGTCCTGCTCGGTTCGCGGGTTGTCCTTCTTGTTCACGCAGAGGAAGACGGGCTTGTCGGTCTTGCGGACGATGCGCGCGACCTCCTCGTCCTCGTCGGTGATGCCGGTGGCTCCGTCGACCACGAAGACCAGGACGTCGGCCTCTTGGGTGGCGAGGATGGCCTGCTCGCGGATTCCGGGGGCGAAGACGTCCTTCGACTTGATGGACTCGATGCCGCCGGTGTCGATGATGACGAAGTCGCGGCCGTTCCAGTCGGCCTCGTGGTAGGAGCGGTCGCGGGTGACGCCGCGGGACTCGTGGACGATGGCGTCGCGCGAGAGGGCGATACGGTTGACGAGCGTGGACTTGCCTACGTTCGGGCGGCCGACCACGGCTACGATGGGCTTGGGCATTGCTTCTCCTTGCTTCGGTACAGACCGATTAACAATACCATGCCGTACCTGCGATAAGGGCCGTCGACGGGTGTCTGCGTGCTCAAATCAGCCCCGCTTGCACGAAGACCACATTTAGCCGTCTTCGGCTCGCGCGGAACCGCGTGTGGGGATAGGGGCGAGGCCACGCCGGGGGATTTGCCCTCGCCTGCCCGGGTGCAGGGAGGCTCGCCGCCGTTCGGTCGGTGAGGCGGCCGGCTGACGTGCGGCCGGTCCGCGGGGCTCGGCCAGTGTTTGCTTAAGGAGCTCGTCAGGCGAGCCCCGGAATCGTCGCGCGCAG
>CAVJHQ010000024.1:0-10955 GCA_963649365.1 Alloprevotella sp. | reverse complement strand
AGCTCGGCGATGCGCGATTGGACGGCCTCGATGTGGGCGGCGGGGGTGCTGGCGCCTGCGGTGACGCCGATGAGGCCTGCGCCTTCGAACCAAGACGCCTCGAGCTCGTCGGCCCCCTCGATGTGGTGGGTGCGCGGGCACAGCCCGGCGGCTATCTCGGCCAGGCGCTTGGTGTTCGCGGAGATGCGCCCCCCGACCACGACCATGACGTCGGCCTCCTTGGCGAGCTCCGCGCAGGCACCCTGGTGGCCGCTCGTGGCGTCGCAGATCGTGTTGACCACGCGAAGCTCCTCGGCGCGCCCGAGCAGCGCGGCGACGACCTCCTGCAGGTTCGAGCGCGACTGGGTGGTCTGGACGACGACGCCGATCTTCTTGCAGGCGGGGACGCGCTCGGCCTCGGCGGCGGATCCGACGACGATGGCGCCCTCGGCGTGCGGCAGCGTGGCCTCGACCTCGGGGTGGCCCTTCTCGCCGACGACCACGACCTGGTAGCCCTCGTTGGCAAGACGCGCGGCCGCCAGGTGCACCTTCTTCACGAAGGGGCAGGTGGCGTCGAGCACCTCGTGGCAGAGGGCGCGTGCGCGCGACTCCTCGTCCGGGGTGACGCCGTGGGTTCGCAGCAGCAGCGTGTGGCCCTCCGCCTCCTCAGGCGACGCGACGACGGTCACGCCCTTCTCGGCAAGGCTTCCGACGACGCGCGGGTTATGGATCAGGGGGCCCAGGGTGTGGACGGGGACCTCAGAGCTCTCGGCAGCGTCCTCGACCATCCTCAGGGCCCGCTCGACCCCGTAGCAGGCGCCCGCCTCGGACGCGATCTGGATACGTGCCACGGCTACTCCTTCGCCTCGAGCTCGGGATAGTCGCGCCTCAGCCCGTCGCGCAGCTCGTAGACGGCCTCCATGCCGCGGCGCTCCATCTCGGCCACCTGCTCCTTGCGCTTGGTCGACCCCAGGTCGGACCACTCGATGGGCTTGCCCGCGCGCACGACGACGCGGCTGCGGAAGCCCAGGTGCCGCGCGCCGACGAGCGCCGTCGGCTGGACCGGGGCCTTCGCGAGCTGCGCCATGAGCGCGTAGCCGCCGTGAACCTCGGCCTCGGCGTCCTTCTTGACACGGGTGCCCTCGGGGTAGATGAGCAGGCTCTCGCCGCGCTGCAGGCAGGCGCGGGCCCGGCGGACGACCTTCATGTCGGTGGCGCCGCGGTTGACGGGGAAGCCGCCCACGCGCGAGAAGAGCCAGCGCGCGATGCCGATCTTGTCGAACTCGCTCTTGTAGACGATGCGCATGTGGATGCCCGCGCGCCAAAGCACGACGACCATGATCACGGGGTCGACCATCGACTCATGGTTCTGGATGATCACGCGGCCGCGCTTGTCCTCGGTGAGAAGCTCGGCGGCCTCGACCTTCCAAGGCCAGACGAGCTTGGTGAAGGCGTAGCAGGCGTAGACGACGATGTTCATGAGCACGCGCGCGGTCCACGGGAAGTCGGACATGGCGGCGTCGTAGTAGTCGTCGTAGGTGTTGCCCGCGAAGGCACGGAGCCTGCCCTTGGGCTTCTTCTCGGCGTCCTGGGCCATTTATGAGTCCTTTCGTCTGGCGGCGAGCTCGTCGGAGAGGCCGCAGATCCTGTCGACGACCTGCTCGAAGGTGAGGTCGGAGGAATCGATGACGACGGCGTCCTCGGCCGGGCGCAACGGCGAAGCCTCCCGGGTGGAGTCGTAGTCGTCGCGGCGCTTGAGGTCGGCGAGGATCTTTGCCTGCTCGCCGGCGTCCGCCGTGGCCTCGGGGTTCTCGGCGAGGTTTCCGCCGGAGCGCTGGACCGCGCGGCGGCGGGCGCGCGCCTCGGGGCTCGCGGTGAGAAACACCTTGACGTCCGCCGTCGGGTAGACGACGGTGCCGATGTCGCGGCCCTCCGCGACGACGTCGGCGCTCTCCCCCACCTTGCGCTGCAGCGCGACCATGACCTCGCGGACCGCGGGCGTCGCCGAGACGGGCGATACCGCGAGCTCGACCTCGGGCGTGCGGATCTCGCGCGTGACGTCGCGGCCGTTCGCGAAGACGGTCTGGCCGGCCTCCGAGGCGCCGAAGCGGATGTCGATGGCGCGCGCGACGGCCGCGACGCCCTCGGCGTCCTCGGGGTCGACGCCCTCGCGCAGGCACTCCGCCGCCACGGAACGGTACATCGCCCCCGTGTCCAGGAACGTGAGCGAGCAGCGCTCGGCGATGGCGCGCGCGATCGATGACTTGCCGGAGCCCGAAGGCCCGTCGATGGCGACTATCATGCGTATCCCTCTCTTTTCTTGCAAAGCGATTCTATGGCGTTGACCTCGTCTTCGTTCAAGAGGCGCCAATGCCCTTCCCCCACGTCCGAAAGGCGGAGCGGCCCGAAGGCGTCGCGATGGAGGCGGATGACCCTGTGCCCGCAGGCGAGCATCATTTTCTTGACCTGGTGCTTACGGCCCTCGTGGATGGTGAGGCCGACCACGCTGTTGGGGTTGCCGCCGCGGTCGGCGCCGGCGCCCCCGGGCGCGACCACCCGGTACAGGGGGTCCCCCTCGGCCAGCAGCTCGGGCTCGGCGGGGCTCGCCGGGCCGTCCTCGAGCATGATGCCGGCGCGCAGGCGGTCGAAGTCCTTCTTTGTGGGCACGCCCCGGACGAGCGCGACGTAGTGCTTGTCCACGTGGTTCGAGGGGTGGAGAAGGTCTTGGCCGACGTTGCCGTTGGTCGTGAAGAGGAGCAGCCCCGTGGTGTCGAAGTCGAGGCGCCCCACGGGGTAGAGGCCGGGGTAGGTCTCGCTCGGGACGAGCTCGGCCACCGTGGGGCGGCCCTGCGGGTCGCTCATGGTGGTGAGGTAGCCCGCCGGCTTGTAGAGCATGAGGTAGCAGGGCTTCTCTTGGATGCGGCAGACGCGGCCGTCGACGGCGACGACGTCGCGGGCGGGGTCCACCTTGCTGCCGAGCTCGGTGACCACCTGCCCGTTCACGCTCACGCGACCCGCGCTCATGAGGCGCTCGGAGCCGCGCCGGGACGCGACGCCCGCCCGCGCGAGGAAGCGCTGCAGGCGCATGGGGTAGAGCTCGTCACTCATGCGCCTCACCCGCCTCGGCGGAGGGGCCCGACGCCTCGCCGCCGGCCGCGCCACGAGAGCCCGCGTCCTCGCCCTCGGGGCCGAAGTCGTCGCCCATGAGATCGCGCTCGTCGTCGATGTCGTCGGCGGCCTCCTCGAGGGTGGACTCCATCTGACGGCCCGAGAGCCGCTCGCGAATGAAGCGCTTGGACTCCTCGTCGGGCGCGAAGTCCTCGAGCGGCGGCAGCTCGCGCAGGGACTTCAGGCCGAAGTGCTCGAGGAAGAGCCGCGTCGTGCCGAACAGCACCGCCTGGCCGCGGTCGGCCTCGTGTCCCATCTCGCGGACCAGGCCCTTCTCGCGAAGCGACGCGATGACGCCGTCGGAGTTGACGCCGCGGATGGCGCGCACGCCCTCGCGGGTGACGGGCTGGTGATACGCGATGACGGCCAGCGTCTCGAGCGCGGCCTGCGAGAGCTTGCGCGCGTCCCACGACAGCACGTAGCCCGCCACCTGGTCGTGGAACGCCGGGTGGGTAAAGAGCCTCCAGCCGCCCGCCACCTCGCGGAGCTGAAAGCCGCGGTTCGCGTCGGAGTACTCGGCCGAGAGCTCGGCCAGGGCCTGGGAGACCTCTCCGGGAGAGGCGCCGCAGGCGCGCGCGAGCTCGGTCGCGGGCACCGAGTCGTCAGAGACGAGCAACAGCGCCTCGAGCATCGGCTTCAGGTTGTCGGCATCGAGCGTTTCGAGGGTTTGCATCAGGCTTCGCTCCCGTCTTCTTCGTTCTCCGGCGCGTCCTCGCCGCCGTCCACGCCGGCGTCCTCGCCCGCCGCCTCGATCACGAGGTCGCGCGTGGCCTCGTCGAGCTCCGCCAGGGCCGTCTCGTCGATGCGGTAGGCCTCGGCGCCGTCGATGTGGTCGACGTCGATCTCGCCGAAGACCTCGGCCTGGCTCACGCGCACGAGGCCGCGCTTGAAGAGCTCGAGGATCGCGAGGAAGTTCGCGACCACGACCTCGGGCGACGAGTCCTCGCCCACGAGCTCGGTGAACGTCACGTGCCCGCGGCTGCGCACCAGGCGGTCGACCGAGGCGATGGTGAGGGCCACGGGCAGGCGCTTGGGCGCGATGTGCTCGCTCTCCAGCAAGAAGGTCTCGCGCTTGGAGTCGATGTCCGCGCAGATGACGGCGAGGCTGCGCAGCGAGATCCCCTCGAGGTAGTCGGGCATGAGCCCCAGGAACTCGGGGTCCGCGCCGACCGTGCGGGGGTGCATGCGGGCCTCGGCCTCGCTCCGGGCCGCGAGGGCCGCCGCGGCCCCGCGGAACTGCTTGTAGGCGATCAGCCGGGCGATGAGCACCTCGCGCGCCTCGTCGGGGTCGAGCCCGTCGAGGTCGTCTTCCTCCTCGTCCTCCCACTCGTCGCGCTTCTTGCGCACCGGCTCGTCGGGCACGAGCGAGGCCGCCTTTATGTCGAGCAACGTGGACGCCACGAGGACGAAGTCGCTCGCCACGTCCAGGTCGAGGTCGCGCATGCGCTCCACCTCGGCGAGGTACTGGTTGGCCACCTCGGCGATGGAGATCGAGCCGATGGTCACCTTCTGCCTCGTCACGAGCTGCAGCAGGAGGTCGAACGGCCCCGAGAACGCCTGCGTGCGGACCTTGTAGGACACCTACATCACCGCCATGAGGATAAGGTCGTAGAGCTTGCCCGCGGTGAGGTCGAGGTAGGCGCCCACCGGGTCGACCCCCAGGAAGCTCGGCATGACGTAGAGCACGGCGATGAGCGCCGGCATGGCGTAGGCCTGCACACGGTAATACCGCTCGCGCGCCTCCCCGCGGAGGAAGGGCATGACGACCTTGGAGCCGTCGAGGGGCGGGAACGGGATCAGGTTGAAGAAGCACAGCGTGAGGTTGACGTACACATAGCTCGAGAGGACCCGCAGGACCCAGATATAGGCCGAGGTGCCCACGGCGGACGCCGCCGTCTCCAGGCTCAGCGCCCCGGCAAGAAGCGCGCTGCCGAGGAGCGCCTGCGCGAGGTTCGACGCCGGGCCCGCCAGCGCCACGATCACCTCGTCGCGCTCCGGTTTCCTGAGCCGGCGCGGGTCGTAGGGCACGGGCTTGGCGAACGCGAACATCGGGCCGCCCATGAGGGCCATGACGAGCGGCAGGACGACGGATCCGAAGCCGTCGACGTGGGCCGCGGGGTTGAGCGTGAGGCGCCCCGCCTCCTTGGCCGTGGGGTCGCCGCATTTGAGGGCCGCCCAGCCGTGCGCGACCTCATGCACGGTCGCGGAGAGCATGACGAGGACGACCGAGACGGCGATGCTGAGCACGCGCTCGAAGGAGAACGTAGATGCGAAGGTCAAGCGAAGACTCCCCTCTCGCGGCGTCAGCGCAGCGAGGCAGCGATTTTACAGATGGCCCAGTCGACCACGAACAAGACTACCGCAACGAGGGCGAAGTCGCCGCGGAACGCGCCGCCCAGGGGCGTCGTGAGGACGAGCGAGCCCGAGAGCGCCTCCGGGATGGCGCGCGCGAGCCAGGTGTTCAGCGGCAGCAGCGCCGCGCGGGCGGGGCCGGTGAGGAAGAGGTCCGCCACCACCAGGGCCACGAGGAGCCACGCGGCCGCGCGCAGCGCGAACGCCACGGCGCCGAGAAGCGCCTTCGCCGCGTTGTCGTGCGAATGGCTAGACATCCGCGGACTCGATCTTCTCGGTGAGCTCCATCCACTCCTCCTCGAGGGCCGGGATCTTCCTCGAGAGCGCGTTGTACTCCTTCATGCACTCGTCGAAGCGCGCGGCGTCGTTGTAGAGCGACTCGTCAGCCATGAGGGCGACGAGCTCGTCGTAGCGCTTCTGCGCCGGGGCAAGGGCCGCCTCGACCTCGCGCAGGCGCTTCTTCTCGCCCTTGAGCGCCTGGTTGCGGCGCTTGCGCTCCTCGGCCTCGGCGCGGCGCTGCTCGCGCGTCTTCACGTTGCGGCCGGCCGCCGCGGGCGCCTCCTCGGCCTGCGCGGGGGCGCGCTTCCCGGCGGCGGGCGCCTCCTCGCCGGCCGCGAGCGCCTCGAGCTCGGCGCGCTTGAACTGGTAGTACTCGTAGTCGCCGTCGTAGAGGGTGACCTTGTGGTCGCGGACGTCGACGACCTTGTTGGCCACGGCGCGGACCAGGTGCTCGTCGTGGCTGATGAGCACGATGGTGCCGGGGAACTTGATGAGCGCCTGCTCGAGGACGTCGACCGAGTCGATGTCCAGGTGGTTCGTGGGCTCGTCGAGCATGAGCAGCGGGTCCGGCGAGACGAGCATCTTCGCCAGGGCGAGGCGGGCCCGCTCGCCGCCGGAGAGGACCGAGACGCGCTTCTCGACGTCGTCGCCGTGGAAGAGGAACGCGCCGAGCAGGCGGCGCTCCTCGGAGGTGGTCCAGCCCTTGGCCACGGTGTCCATCTCGCCGAGGACGGTGTTGCCCTCGTCGAGCTCCTCGAGCTGGTGCTGGGCGTAGTAGGCCTGCGTCACGTTCTGGCCGAGGCTCACGGAGCCGGCGTCGGGCGCGAGCTTGCCGTTGATGAGCTTCATGAGGGTGGACTTGCCGGCGCCGTTGGGGCCGACGAGGGCGACGTGGTCGCCGCGGTAGAGCTTGAGGTCGACGCCCTCGTAGACGCGGTTCTCGCCGAAGGACTTGGCCACGCCGTCGAGGCTTATGACCATGTCGCCCGTGCGCGGCGGCTCCGGGAAGCTGAAGCTCATGTGCTTGGAGCCCTCGGGGAGCATGACCAGCTCGCTCTTGATCTGCTCGATCTTCTTCATGCGCTCCTGGGCCTGGGCCGCCTTGGTCGGCTTGTAGCGGAACTTGTCGACGAAGACCTGCATGTGGGCGATCTCGCGCTCCTGGGCGGCGCGCTTGGCGCGCATCTGCTCGAGGTTGTCCTCGCGCTGCTTGAGGTAGCTCGAGTAGTTGCCCGTGTAGGTGGTGATGCGGCGGTTCTCGACCGCGGCCACGTGGGAGACGCACGCGTCCATGAAGGTGCGGTCGTGGCTGACGAGAAGGACGACGCCCTCGTAGCTGTTGAGGAAGCCCTCGAGCCACTGGACGCTCTCGAGGTCGAGGTGGTTGGTGGGCTCGTCGAGCATGAGCAGGTCGGGGCGGCGAAGCAGCAGCTTGGAGAGCGAGATGCGCATCTGCCAGCCGCCGGAGAAGTCCTCGGCCGGCTTGTCGAAGTCCTCGACCGGGAATCCGAGGCCGGCGAGGATCTGGCGCGCGCGGGCCTCGAGCTCGTAGCCGCCCAGGCGCTCGAAGCGGTCCTGGGCATGGCCGTACTCCTCAAGCAGGCGGTCGAGCTCCGCGCCCGGCTCGGTGACCGAGATGCGGTGCTCGAGCTCTGCGACCTTCTTTTCCCAGGTCTTGACCTCGTGGGCGGAGTCGACGACCTCCTGCAGGGCGGACTTGTCGCCCATGAGCTTGGTCTCCTGCTCGAGGTAGCCCACGGTCGTGTCCTTGGCGAAGGTGATCGTGCCCTCGTCGCAGGACTCGAGGCCCATGAAGATCTTGAGGAAGGTGGTCTTGCCCGAGCCGTTGGGGCCCACGAGCGCCCAGCGCTCGCCGGCGTTGAGCTGCAGGGTCGCGCCCGAGTAGAGGACGCGCCCGCCGAACGACTTGGATACCTTGTCTGCCAGGGCTATCAAGAAAAGCAACTCCAAAGCTCTAGGTGCCGTCAGGTGAGAAATTCAACCCTCTGATTATAGGCCAGGCCGCACGCCCGGCCGGGCGTCGGCGGGCGGCCGAAGGTAAACCCATAATTGCTGTCCCGTGGCCGCGATACAATCAGGCTCGTACGCTAAGCCCACGAAAATCCGGAGAAGCACCGATGCCCCAAACCAGGAAGGTGGCCGCGCTCGACGGCCTTCGGGCCCTCGCCATAGCCGCCGTCGTCGCCTACCATGCGAACCAAGCCCTGCTCCCGGGCGGTTTCTACGGCGTGACGGTCTTCTTCGTCCTCACCGGGTACCTGACCACGCTCTCCGTCGCCCGCCGGCTTTCGAGCGAGAAGGGCTTCTCGTACCTCGCCTATCTCAAGGAGCGCGCGCGGAGGCTGTGGCCGTCGATGCTCGTGGCGGTGGGCGCCACGGCGGCGCTCACGGCGGCGCTCGCCCCGTCGCTGCTGGCCAAGGTCAAGGCCGACGCTGTGTGGGCGCTCCTCTTTGCCCAGAACATCCACTACATCGTGCAGAAGGTGAGCTACTTTGCCGCGGCGGGGCTCCCCTCCCCGCTCACGCACCTCTGGTACCTGGGCGTCCTTGTCCAGTTCCAGCTGGTCTGGCCGCTCTTCCTCATGGTCACCTGGCGCGTGGAGGCGCGAAGGAGCAGCGTCTGCGCGGCGACCGCGGCGCTCATGCTCGCCTCCGCGCTGGCCATGGCCCTGCTCTTCGACCCCGCGGGAGACGCGGCCCGCGTCTACTACGGGCCGGACACCCGCGCGGCGGAGCTCCTTGCCGGCGCGCTTCTCGCCCTCGCGACGATGGGGCGCGGCCTCTCCGCCGCGGCGGACGTCGTTCCGGAAGGCGCCAGGACGCGGATCGGGGCCGTGCTGCCGCGCGTCTCCGGCGTCGCCGGGACAGCAAGCCTCGTCGGCATCTGCGCCCTCTGCGCGCTCGGCGACGGCTACTCCCCCTTCGCGTATCGCGGCGGGCTGCTGCTCGCGGCCGTGCTCTCGGCCATCCTGGTCGGGTCGCTTTGCGAGCCCCGCCGGTCGCTGCTCGCCCGTGCGCTGGGGTCCCAGGCGCCGGCCGCGCTCGGCAAGCGCGCATTTTCCGTGTACCTGTGGCACTATCCCCTTCTTATCCTCATGAACCCGGCGACGCGCACGACCGAGCTGCCGTGGTGGGGCTGGGCGCTGGAGATCGCCGTCGTGCTCGCGGTGTCGGAGGCCTCCTACAGGCTCTGCGAGAGGCCCTGGGGCGAGCCGTGGCGCCTCGGGCAGCCGAAGGGGCTGGTGGCGGCCGAGTGCGCCGCGCTCGCCTGCATAGCCTTAGCGCTCCTCTTGCCGTCCGGGAACGTACCGGGGGCAAGGCCCGAGGGGGACGGCCTCACGCCGGAGCAGAAGAAGGAGCAGGCTGAGGCCGTGGCCGCCGCGAAGGAGGCGGCGAGAAAAGAGCAGTACGACCTCTCGGGAACGTACTTTGCCGGGACCGCCTTCGAGGACGCCGTGGACTCCATCAACGCCACGAACTTCTCGGTCGACGCGCTCACCGGCGCAACCGACGCCTCGGTCGTGCTCGTGGGAGACTCCGTCCCCGACGACGCGAGCGACGAGTTCTACGAGATCTTCCCGAACGGGTACATGGACGCGAAGATCGGCCGGCAGCTGTATTCCGGGCCGGATGCCTATGCGGCGGTGCAGGAGGCGGGACACGGCGGAGACGTCGTCGTGTGGTCGCTCGCGGACAACGGCTGGGCCACCGAGGAGCAGGTCAGGGCCCTCGTAGAGTGCGTCGACTCGTCGAAGAAGGTCTATCTCGTCACCTGCCGCTGCCCCGACCCCTGGCAGGACGAGAACAACCGCGTGATCAAGGAGGTGGCCGCGCAGTACGAGAACTGCGAGGTGGTCGACTGGTATGCGGAGAGCGAGGGCCACGACGACTGGTTCTGGGACGACGGCGAGCACGTGCGCCCCGAGGGGGCGTCGGCTTACGTGATGCTGCTGCGCCGCGCGATCACCGGGCGCTAGGCGGTAAGGGGCCGGGGCGCCGCGCCGGGGTCGCCGTCCCGTGCGATCACGGCGGTTTTGTCGGGTCGCCCTCTGGATGGCGGCTCCGAGTGCGGGAGAGCCAACCGTGAGGGCCCGCCCGCCAGAACTTAACCTCACGGCAACGGGGCAGATCGGCTAGCCAGGGCCGCGCGAAAATTGAGCCTCGCGGCACCCGTGGAAGGGCCCGCCGGGCCTGTGCGCCCCGTAATTGCCCCGCCCAGCAATGCGAGCGGTCCGGGCGGGCCCGCGCGCCCCACAAACGTCCCGCCCAGCAACGTTTGGTTACTGGGCGGGACGTTTGTGGGGCGCATCAAGCGAAAACGTTGCTGGGAGGCGTAATTCCAGGGCGCTTAAGAGGCCTGAGTAGCTGGGACCGCTCATTTCAGGGCGCGCAGCGGCGCGGCTGGCCTTTGCTTCTATAAAGAAAAAACGAGCACCTAAAAAGATGCTCGTAAAATTTCATGGTGGAGAATAGGGGGTTCGAACCCCTGACCTCGTGACTGCCAGTCACGCGCTCTCCCAACTGAGCTAATTCCCCGAATATGGTGGGCGATGCTGGATTCGAACCAGCGACCCCTTCCGTGTGAAGGAAGTGCTCTACCCCTGAGCCAATCGCCCTTCGCGCAAGAAAGTACTTTAGCAAAGAACCGCCGCATTGCAAAGAAGAATTTTGGACAATCCGAAAATTTCTTCTTCGCAGAGTTTCTACCTGCCCTTTGTTCCGTTGCGAAGACACACGTCGAGCAGCACGGATGCGCCGATGGTGCAGAGACCAGAGACGAAAACCGCGGGGTTAAGCGACTTTTCGGAGACGATCGGCGCGAAGGTCATGAGCGCCGGAACGAGCCAAGAGGAGCCTGCGCGCTTGCGAAGGCCGTAGAAGGTCGCCTCGTCGGGCTCGGCGTCGGTGAGCGCGCGGTAGACCGTGAACCCGTAGAACAAGTTCGAGACGCCGCAGAGGAACCCGAAGATGGCGCCCGAGTCGGAGACCCGGCCCATGAGGAGCAGGACGCCGACGACGCAGACGACGATGCCCCCTACCGCCATGTTCGCGATGGATACGGTCTTTGCCTGCCTGGAGCCCATTGAGCGCTTCCTTCCCGTTCGGTTGCCACGCAGGAATCGTAGCAGACGGGGCGTTAAGGCATCGCGGCGAGC
>CAVJHQ010000023.1:0-25662 GCA_963649365.1 Alloprevotella sp. | reverse complement strand
GTACTTGAGGAAGTTCCTCCTCGAAACGTTACCCATGATGTTTCCTTCCCTTCGTATTGCTTCCCCCGCCGCACGGGCGTGCGGCGCACTGAAACAATGAGTAAACAGTGTTTAGGCCTGTTTACTTCATTCCAACGTTGTGGCGGCTTGTTCAAACGCCGCGCCTTGTGGGTTCCCGAGCGTTTGCGGAACCCGTCGTTCCGTGGTGGCTCCCGCTTGCCGAACGTTTATGCCGCTTATCGAAAAATAGCTTGTGTACTGCGGAAACGTTCTTTTTTGAAGCATTTCTTGCGATGGTGCTTGGTCGTGCTTTGCCTTTGCTCGATTTATTTCTAATCCCTTACGAACCCTTTGCGCAGAGGTGGTGCCGCCAGCGGTAGCGAATGCATCGCAAGCGGTCTGTTTACATAATTGTTTAGTTAGAAATCCCAGTTGGAAGGTCACCGTGTTTAGAATTGTTTATAAAACAGGCGCGAATCGCGCCGATGGTGACCGCTCGCCGACCTTTTGGGCAAAACGAACGGGCGGAATTGAACGATTGGCTAAACAGGGAAGGGCCGTGGTTCTTCCGGTGGGGAGAAGGGCGGGGCCGGCGAGGCGGGCGCCCGGACCAGTTGCAAGGCAGTTACCGTCGGGCCCGGCGGCGACGGCGCACTTTATAATGGGCGCACGTCAACATAGTGGGGCGAACGCATAAGCGCCGACCGCAAAGGGGCAATTCAGTGGACATCACTCCGCAGGAAGTGGCCGAGACCCTCTCGATGGTCTCCGAGCAGAACCTGGACCTCCGCACCATCACCATGGGCATCAGCCTGGCAGGCTGCGCCGACGAGGACATGGGCCGTATGTGCGACAAGGTCTACGACAAGATCACCACCACGGCCGAGAACCTGGTAAAGACCGCCGACGACCTGCAGGACGAGTACGGCATCCCCATCGCGAACAAGCGCGTGAGCGTGACCCCGGTGGCCCAGATCGCCGCCGGCTGCAAGGACGAGGACCTCTCCCCCATCGCGCACGCCATGGACCGCGCGGCCGAGACCCTGGGCATCGACTTCATGGGCGGCTTCTCGGCCCTCGTGCAGAAGGGCATGGGCGCCACCGACCGCAAGCTCATCAACTCCGTGCCGGGCGCGCTCGCCACGACCGAGCGCGTGTGCTCGTCGCTGAACATCGCCTCCACGCGCGCGGGCATAAACATGGACGCGGTGCTTCTTTCCGCCGAGACCATCCTGGAGTGCGCGCGCCAGACCGTCGACATCGACTGCTACGGCGCGGCCAAGTTCGTCGTCTTCGCCAACATGGTGGAGGACTCGCCGTTCATGGCGGGCGCCGTCCACGGCTCGGGCGAGGCCGACGCCGTCATCAACGTCGGCGTCTCCGGCCCGGGCGTCATGGCCGCGGCCCTCTCCGAGCTGCCCGACACCGCGAACCTCATGGAGGTCGCCGAGCAGATCAAGAAGACCGCCTTCAAGATCACGCGCGCCGGCGAGCTCATGAGCCGCGAGGCGAGCCGCCGCCTGGGCGTCGAGAAGGGCATCGTGGACCTCTCGCTCGCGCCGACCCCGGCCGCGGGCGACTCGGTGGCAAAGATCCTGGAGATCATCGGCGTCGGCGAGTGCGGCGGCCCGGGCACCACGGCGGCGCTCGCGCTTCTCAACGACTGCGTGAAGAAGGGCGGCGTCATGGCGTCGTCTTCCGTGGGCGGCCTTTCCGGCGCGTTCATCCCCGTGTCCGAGGACGCCGGCATGATCCAGGCGGCCATCGACGGCGCGCTTTCCATCGAGAAGCTCGAGGCCATGACCTGCGTGTGCTCGGTTGGCCTTGACATGATCGCCGTGCCGGGCGACACCTCGGTCGAGGCCATCGCCGGCATCATCGCCGACGAGATGGCCATCGGCGTGATCAACACCAAGACCACGGCCGTGCGCCTGATCCCGGCCATCGGCAAGTCCGAGGGAGACATGCTCGAGTTCGGCGGCCTCTTCGGCTCCGCGCCGGTCATGCCGGTGAACAAGCACGCCGGCACCGTCCTCGCGCACCGCGGCGGCCGCTTCCCGGCGCCGATGAACTCGCTGAAGAACTAGCGGGCGGGCGGTTCGGGGCGCGACGGCCGGGGAACGGTCGCCGTGCCCTTTTCCCGGTCGGCACATAGCCGCAGGTGGTTGGCAGGCTACGGATTCGCGCCCCCGGCGACAGCAAGTTGTCGCCGGGGGCGTTCTTATGTGGCAAGAAGGGCGTTTCCCGCCGCGCGGGGCGGGTTTGTGGAGTCGGGCGGGGCGGGTTTGTGGCGCCCGGGCGGGCGGCGAGCGCCCTTCTCGCCGGGTCGCCGGGCGCCGGGTCGCCGGGTCGCCGGACGGGGCGCGGCGTTAGGGTACTTCTCTCCAAGTACCCAAACTATTTAACTATCGACAAAAGCCCAGTTGGCAAGAAGCGCGGGCTTCTTTCCGGGCAGTTAGCCTACTTCTGCGGAAGTAGGCTAAGCAAGCTGAAAACGGATTACGGCCTCGCGTACCCGGCCCTGGGCTGCACAGTGACAATTCACTACGGCACAGCATCGTGTTTATGTCTAGAATAGACGACGTTATATCATTTAACGTCTGTTATCTCATACGTTAGGCAATCATGAAGCGACCCACTACCGCAAAGACCAAACTTGCCGCCAAACGAATCGGCGAGAACCTCGCAACCTGGCGCAAGCTCAACGGATTGACCTCCCAGCAGCTTGCCGAGCGGGCGGCGGTATCGAGGTCCACCATCTCACGCCTCGAGAACGGCGATCCGACCGTAAGCTTCGAGACCTTCCTCAACGTTTGTCGCGGCCTCGCCACCCTCGATCGCGTGGTCGAGGCAACCGACCCCTACGAGACGGACTTCGGCCGCATCAGGGCCGACCAGTCCCTCCCCCAGAGAGTCAGGGGCTAAGATGGTCCCGACGCTGTTTGTATATCTCGACCTCGACGGAAGCGACCTTCTCGTCGGCTCGTGCCGGTTCTCCCTCCGCAGGGGCATGATCAGCACCACGTTCTCGTACGACCCCTCTTATCTGGGCCACCCCCTTGCTTTTCCAATTGATCCGTTTCTGCCCTTAGGGAGCGCGCCTGCTCACATGGAGGGAATTCCCGGCGCCCTCAGGGACTCGTCGCCCGACCGCTGGGGCAGGCACCTGATTGCTCGCCGCGCGATGGGGCAGGCGGAACACTCCGGCTCTCCCCTGCGCACGCTTGACGAGGTCGACTACCTCCTCGGAGTCGAGGACTCGACGCGCCAAGGAGCGTTGCGCCTCACCGCCGACTCTTCCGAAACGAGGCTCGCGGCATCCAGCAACGTGCCCCCGATCGTTGAGCTCAAGCGCCTGGTAAACGCCTCGAACCAAATCAGTCGTGGCATCGAGGGCAAGGAACAGATCAAGGCGCTTCTTGACGCCGGCTCAGGCTCGCTCGGAGGAGCGCGGCCAAAGGCGTCGGTCACCGATGAAGGCAGGCTCCAACTTGCCAAGTTCTCACACCCCGGCGATGAGTGGGACGTCATGGCTTGGGAGAAAACGGCTCTCGACCTGGCAGAAAAGGCCGGCATCGCCGCCCCATCGCGTCGCTTGATTAGGCTTGGCTCGAGCACCGCCCTCGTGCTCGACAGATTTGACCGCGCGGGCTCGATGCTCGCAGGACCGCGCATCCCCTACCTCAGCGCCATGAGCATGCTGGGCGAGCAGGACGGGGCGCAGAGCGACTACGCCGAAGTCGCGGAGGCGCTGGTTGACTGGGTCCAGCAACCGGAAGCACAGCTTCGGGAACTTTTCCGCCGCGTCGCCCTGTCCATAGCCCTCCACAACACCGACGACCACCTGCGCAACCTCGGGCTCATACGGACCCGCAAGGGTTGGCTCCTTTCGCCAGCTTTCGACATCAACATCGACCCCGATGCGTCGCGTCAGCGAGCGACGGCCATCTACGGGGAGGGCGGCGCCAACGAAGCGGAGGGGCTGGCCGAGCTCGCTGCCGTCTGTGGGCTCTCGCCAGAAGACGCGAAGAGTGAGGTCGCCAACATCCTGGCCGCGACCTCGCAATGGAAAAGCGTCGCCGCCAGAAACGGTTGCAAACCGTCGGAGATCTCGCTCATGTCAGCCGCGATGAAGCAGACGCAGCAGCGGTTAAGAAGCGCATTCAAGCTGTAAGCGCTTGTCGGAGCCGCCGTTTGCGTATGCGCGAGGGGCGCGCCGGGGCGCCGGGGCGCCCGTCAACGGTCATGCCGGCGCGGGCTTCTTGCCAGGGTGCCGGGCGGCCGTAGGGGCGGCGGCATCAGCGGCAGGCCGCGGCCGTAGGGTCGGCGGCGGCGTTAGGGTACTTCTCTCCAAGTACCCAAACTATTTAACTATCGACAAAAGCCCAGTTGGCAAGAAGCGCGGGCTTCTTTCCGGGCAGTTAGCCTACTTCTGCGGAAGTAGGCTAAGCAAGCTGAAAACGAGACGGGACCGCGCCGCCCGCCCGGAACAGGCCGACTCTTGCCGAGGCCAGGCGGCGGAACAGGGGCCGCATCGCCCGCGCGCCGAGGAGAGCCGGCCGTTCGCCGTGGGCCCGTTGCCCGTGCCAAGTCAACGCCCCATAGTCTTCTCCACCGCCGACCACCGTGGGAGGGGCCACCATGCCGGTCATCTTCTGTCACGACACTGCGCTCGAGATCCTCAGGTCCGTCCCTCCCCAAACAGGCCTGCTCCAGCCCCTCGAGGGCGAGGTCCCGTTTGGCGAGGAGGGCTTCTCGACCGATTACCGCCAGCTCGCGCGCCTCGACGCGTCCGATTTCGGCGTGCGCCGACGCCCGCTTCACGTTCTGGTCGGCAAAGGCTGCAGGAGAAGCCAGTCTCAAGGCGTCGTGAGCCACGAGTTCGCGCAGGCGGGCGTTCCGTTCAGTACCCTGTGGGGTTTTCGGGGCCGAGCGGGCGTCCCCTTCGCGGTATACATCAGCAACCCCGGAACGGTCTTCGCCCAGATGGCAAGAAGCCTCTCGCTCACGGAGCTCGTCTGCCTTGGATACGAGCTGTGCGGCAGGTACTCCCATTTCGCGCCCGAAATCTCGGGGTTCTACGACCGGCCAGCGCTCCTGACGAGGGAGCGCGCCGGCCGGGTCCTCGGGCTTCTCGACGGCATGCGAGGCCTCGGCGAGGCGCGCCGCGCGCTCTCGTTCGTGTGCGACGGCGCGCGCTCCCCCATGGAGACGGTCGCCACATGCGAGCTCGCGCTCCCCGTTGAGCTGGGCGGGCACGGTTTTGCCCAGCCGCGGCTGAACTTCGAGGTCGAGCTCGACGCCGTGGCCGCCGGCCTTGCCGGCAAGAAGCGCTGCCGCATCGACATCGCCTGGCCCGGGGCCAAAGTCGGCATCGAGTACAACGGGCGCGAATTCCACCCCGACCCGGCCAAAGACCGCAAACGGGTCGAGGCCCTCGAGCATATGGGCTGGTCAATACGGACCATCGAGATGAGCGACCTCACGGACCTTCGCAGGCTCGACGCGGTCGCGCGGACGCTCGACGGCAAGGTCCCTAAGCGCGAGGGCTGCGAAGCGCCCGCTGGCCGCCGTCGGAGGCAGGCCCTCCACCAGGAGCTGCTGGCCTCCACGCGATGCGGCCTCGGGCTCGAAGGGGCGCTCTTCGGCGTGAACGTAGCCGCGGGCTCCGTCCCGTACCACGTGTAGCCGGGTTTCTTGCTAAGGGAAGGTGGCCGGGTCGCCGGGTCTTCCGCCGACCGTGCCGTCGGCCTGTCCGTCGGCCGCGCTGCCGGGTCTTCCGCCGGCCGCGCTGTCGGCCTGTCCGTCGGCCGCGCCGCCTCATCCCGTTTTCAGCTCGCTTAGCCTACTTCCGCAGAAGTAGGCTAACTGCCCGAAAAGAGACGCGCGCTTCTTGCCAACTGGGCTTTTGTCGATAGTTAAAAAGTTAGGGTACTTGGCAAGAAGTACCCTAACGAGAAACGCTCTTCGGTTGCGAGGCGGCCGGCGCGGCCCTCACGGGCCTGGCGGCCATAACGGACCTGGCGGCCGACGCGGCCCTATCCCACGAAGCGGACCTCGGGCTCCAGGCGGACGCCGAACTGGCGCTCGACCTCGTCCTGGACATGCTCGATCACGGCGTGGACGTCGGCCGCGGTCGCATCGCCGGCGTTGACGACGAAGCCGGCGTGCTTCTTGCTGACCATGGCGCCGCCGGAACGGTAGCCTTTGAGGCCCGCGTCGGTGATGAGCTTGCCCGCGAAGTAGCCCTCGGGGCGCTTGAAGGTCGAGCCCGCCGACGGCATGTCGAGCGGCTGCTTCTCTTCGCGCTGGCGGGTCAGGTCGTCCATCTGCTCGCGAATCTTCTCGGGGTCGCCGCGGTCCAGGTCGAACGTGGCGGAAAGGACCACCCAGCCCTCCTCGGCGATGCGGCTCTTTCGGTAGCCGAGCGCGAGGTCCTCGGCCGCGACGTCCGCCACCGAGCCGTCGGGAAGAAGCACGCGGACCTCCTTGAGCACGTCCGCGACGCAGCCGCCGTACGCGCCCGCGTTCATAAAGCACGCGCCGCCGACCGAGCCCGGGATGCCGCACGCGAACTCGAGGCCGGAAAGCCCCAGCTCGCAGGCCATCTCGGAAGCCTCGCGAAGCCCGACGCCGGCCTGGCAGCAGATCTGGTCGTCCTCGACCGAGACGCCCGTGAGGCCGTCGGCCACGGCGACGACCACGCCGCGGTAGCCTTCGTCGGAAACGAGCAGGTCCGACCCGCACCCCAAGACGAAGTACTCGACGCCCGCGTCCTTGCAGGCGGAGATGACGCCACGGACCTCGTCGAAGTCCTCGGGGATGACGTAGAAGTCGGCGGGGCCGCCTACCTCGAACGTTGTGTGCTCACACATCGGCTCGTCAACCAGCAGGTTGTCTTCTCCAACGATGGCACGCAGCTTCCATTCGAGGGGACTGTCGCTGTCGGACATCATTTCCTTTCGGTCGTCCATCAGGGATAAGCGCAGGTACGCAGGGTGTGAGTATAGCAGTGCGATAAACGAATTCGCGCTTTGCACGCAAAGCCCTTACGCAAGTGATATAGTCCCGTCTTGTCAGTTTCAGGGCGGGGTGAAATTCCCCACTGGCGGTAACGGTCCCGCGGCGTGCGCGCCGAGGCACGGGCAACCGAAGTCCGCGACCCGCGAATACGCGGTTGACCTGGTGGGATTCCAGGACCAACGGTTACAGTCCGGATGGAAGAAACGGAGGCCAATCATGGCTGCTTCCACCACACATGTCTCGCACGACACCCACTCCACCACCGCCGGGGCCGGCTGGTCGACCCAGCGGATCGCGGTGACGGCGCTCTTCTGCGCCCTCGCGGTCATCGCGAGCTTCATCGAGATCCCCATCTTCCCTCCGGCGGCGTGGCTCAAGTACGACCCCTCCTGCGTGATCGCGCTTGTCGCGGGCATCGCGTTCGGGCCCGCGACGGGCACCGTCGTGGTCGTGCTCTCGTGGCTGCTGCACCTGCTCTTCTCGTTCGACCCGTGGGGCGTGCTCATGGCCGTGGTCGCCAACGTGGCGTTCGTGGTGCCGTGCTCGCTCATCGCGCGCAAGGTCGAGGGCCCGCGCGGCCTGGCCGTCGGCATGGTGGTCGCCGCGGTGATCACCCTCGCCGTCTGCATCGTGATGAACATCATCGTGACGCCGCTCTACACCGCGGTCGACACGGCCACCGTCGTCGGCATGATCGTGCCGATCCTCGTGCCCTTCAACGTGCTCAAGATCGTGCTCAACTGCGTGATCTGCGCGCTCGTGCAGGGTCCCGTGTCCAAGGTCCTGGGCAGGTAGGCGGGCGCGTGGGCTCCCCCGCCTCGACACTTCAGCTGGAAAGAAGCGCGGCGTCGCGGCCCTCGACGGGCGCGGCGCCGCGCGCCGGCGCGATCGTCCGCCTCTCGAACGTGACCCTGCGCTACAGCGACGCCGTCGCCCTCGACGACGTGAGCCTCGAGGTGCCGCGCGGCCAGCGCGTGTGCGTGCTCGGGGCCAACGGGTCAGGCAAGTCGACGCTCGCGAGCGTGATCTGCGGGCTTCTTGCCCCGGACGAGGGAGACGTCGAGCTCGTGGGCGAGCGCGTCTGCGAGGGCGGGGCGCCCGACCTCGAGGCGTACCGAAGGGCCCGTCGCGCGCTCGGCCTCGTGTTCCAGAACCCCGACGACCAGATCGTGACCAGCGTCGTGGCCGACGACGTCGCCTTCGGGCCCGAGAACCTGGGCCTGCCGCGCGAGCAGATCCGCGAGCGCGTGGACCGCGAGCTGCGGCGCGTCGCCCTCACGGGGTACGCCAAGGCCGACCCCTCGCGCATGAGCGGCGGTCAGCGCCAGCGCGTCTGCATCGCGGGGGCCCTGGCCATGGAGCCGCAGGTCCTGGTGCTCGACGAGCCGTCGTCGCTTCTCGACGTGCGCGGCCGAGAGGCCATCTTGCGCGTGATGGGCCGCCTCGCGAAGGCGGGCACCACGCTCGTGCACGTGACCCACTTTATGGACGAGGCGCTCGAGGCCGACCGCGTGATCGTGATGGAGGCCGGCCGGGCGGTGCTCGACGGCGCGCCGGCCGACGTCTTCTGCCCGGCGAATGCTGAGAGGATCGAGGCGCTCGGCCTCGAGCTCCCCTTCGACCTGCGCCTCCGGCTCGAAACCGCGCGCCAGCGTCGCCGGGCGGCGGATTTCCCGTGCGGCACGCCGGGGCAGGCCGGCAACCCGTCGCCTGCCGAGGTGGCGGTCGACAAGGCGTGCTACTCGTACGGGCGCGGGCAGCGCGCGCTCGACGGGGTTTCTTTCCAGGTGCTCGAGGGCGAGTCGGCGGCCATCGTCGGGCAGACCGGCTCCGGAAAGTCCACGCTGCTGCGCCTGCTCTGCGGCCTCGAGGCCCCCGACTCCGGCGACGTGCGCATCGCCGGCCAGGGCACGGCGACGAAGAAGGGCCGCCGCGCGGTCCGTCGCCATGTCGGCTACGTGATGCAGCACCCCGAGCGCCAGCTCTTTGCCCAGACCGTCGCCGAGGACGTCGCGTTCGGCCCGCGCAACCTCGGACTTCCCGCCGACGAGGTCGCCCGCCGCGTCGACTACGCCCTCGACCTGGTCGGCCTTGGCAAGAAACGCGCTGCCTCCCCCTTCGAGCTCTCCGGCGGGCAACGGCGCCTGGCGGCCATCGCGGGCGTGCTCGCGATGGAGCCGAGGCTGCTCGTGCTGGACGAGCCGACCGCGGGGCTCGACCCGCGCGGGCGGGCGCGGCTGCGCGGGCTTCTTGCCAAGCTGCGCGAGCAGGGCGTCACGCTCGTGCAGGTTACCCACTCGATGGAGGACGCCGCCCGCGCCGACCACGTGGTCGTGCTCGACCAGTCGCGCGTCATTCTCGACGGGGCGCCGGCCGAGGTGTTCTCCCGCGCGAACGCGCCGCAGCTCAAGGCATGCGGGCTCGGCATCCCGCAGCCCCTTGCCCATGCGTGGGCGCTCGAAGACGCCGGGCACGCGCCCCTGGGCGACCCGTTGACCATCGAGGCCCTCGCGACGGCGCTTCTGCGCTCGGAGGGGGCCGCGGCCGCCACACCAGCGGCCGCCGCCTCGGCCCCCGACGCCCCGGCCCCGCGCGAGGAGGCGACCGCCCATGGCCTTTAACATCAAGATCGGCCAGTACTACGAGGCCGACTCCCTCATCCACGCGCTCGACGCGCGCGTCAAGCTCTGCTGCGAGCTCGTGGCGCTTGTCACGATATTCTGCGCAGGCGCCCCCGCCCAGCTCGCGCTCGCCGCCGGCTTCACGCTGGCTGTCGTCGCCGCGAGCCGCATCCCGGCCGGGCGGATCGCCGCGTCGATCAAGCCGCTCGTCTTCTTCCTCGCGTTCCTCTCGCTGTTCAACCTGGTGTTCGTTCAGTCCGGGCCGACGCTTCTGGCCCTCGGCCCGCTGCGCGTCTCGGAGGGCGGAGCCTGGGCGGCCGTCCTCTACACCGTCCGGTTCGGCTTCGCGCTCATGCTCGGCTCGCTCATCCTTCTAACGACCACCCCGACGGAGCTCTCCGACGCCTTCGACTCCCTGCTGAGCCCCCTCGCGCGCCTGGGCCTCCCCGCGCACGAGGTCGCGATGGTCTTCAGCCTCATGCTCCGCTTCATCCCGACCATCGCGGACGAGACCTCGGCCATCCTCGACGCGCAGGCCATGCGCGGCGGCGGCTTCGACGAGGGCGGGCCGGTGCGCCGCGTCCGCGCGATCGTCCCCGTGGTCGTCGCCCTTTTGGCGAGCGGGCTGCGCCACGCCGAGGGCCTGAGCCGCGCGCTCGACGCGCGTTGCTACGAAGGCGGAGAGAAGCGCACCCACCTGCACGAGCAGCACGTCGGCGCCCGCGACCTCGCGGCCGTCGCGATAACCCTCGCCTTCGTCGCGGGCATGGCGCTTCTCTAGGACAAGACGGCGCCCGGCCTGGTGCAGCGCGATCGCGCCCTGCACCAGGCGCCCGGCGCTTCCGCCCTAGCGCACCGCGTACACCACGGCGCCGTACGGCCCGAGCTCGACGACGCGCGCGAGCGCGGCCGACGCGCCGTCCTCGTTGCCGATCACGAGCTCGCTCGTCTCCCACGCGAGCTCAGCCGGCAGCTCGAACCCGACGGCCGCGTCGCTGAAGTTGCACAGCACCACGAGCGTCTCGTCCTCGGCTCGGCGCAGGTAGGCCCACACGTTCTCGTCGGCAGGCGCAAGGTCGACGTAAGCGCCGTCCGTTACGCTCGCGCGCTCGTGGCGCAGGGCAATGAGCCGCTGGTAGAAGTGATAGACCGACTTCGGATCGGCCATCGCCGCCTCGACGTTGACCTCGGCCTTGTTCGGGTTCGCCTCGATCCACGGCTCGCCCTCGGTAAAGCCCGCGGCGTGCCCGCCCGTCCACTGCATCGGCGTCCGAGAGTTGTCGCGCGACTTCAGCCGCAGCAGCTCGAGCGTATCCTCGGCCGAAAAGCCCTTGCGCTCGGTGAAGTCGCGGAAGGTGTCCAGCGCCTCCACGTCGCGGTACTGCTCGATGGACGTGAAGCCGGCGTTGGTCATGCCGATCTCCTCGCCCTCGTAGATGTAGGGCGTGCCCTGCTGCAGGTGGAGCGCGACGCCGAGCATCTTCGCGGACTTCTCGCGCCACTCCGGCGAGTCGTTGCCGAAGCGCGAAACCGCGCGCGCCTGGTCGTGGTTGGACCAGTAGAGGCTGTTCCAGCCGCCGCACGCGGCCATCTTGTCCTGCCACTCGCCCATCACGCGCTTAAGGTCGGGCAGGTAGACGCGCGTGGTGGCGTACTTGCCGTTCTCGTCGTAGTCCAGGTGCATGTGGTCGAAGTGGAAGACCATGTCGAGCTCGCCGCGGCCCGCGCCCACGTAGTCCATGGCCTCGTCGGCGCTCGTGTGCGGCGCCTCGCCCACGGTCATGATGCCCGGGTACTTGGAGAGCACCTCGCGGTTCATCTCCTGCAGGTACTCGTGCACGTGCGGGCCGGTCGCGCAGCCGGCGTAGTAGCTGCCGTAGGCCTTGTTCTGGATCACGGGGCCGTCGGGCAGCGCCGGGTCCTTGGAGATCAAGGTGATGACGTCCATGCGGAAGCCGTCGATGCCCTTGTCCAGCCAGAAGCGCATCTCGCCGTAGACGGCCTCGCGCACGGCCGGGTTGTCCCAGTTGAGGTCGCACTGCTCTTCCGCGAAGCAGTGCAGGTAGTACTGGCCGACGCTCTCCACGTACTTCCAGGCGGGACCGCCGAAGCTCGAGCCCCAGTTGTTCGGGATCTCGTCTCGCCAGATATAGAAGTCGTGGTAGGGGTTCTCGCGGCTCTTGCAGGCCTCCTGGAACCAGACGTGCTGGTCGGAGGTGTGGTTGACCACCAGGTCGAGGATGATCTTGAGCCCCTTCTCGTGCGCCTCGGCAAGAAGCGCGTCGAAGTCGGCCATCGTGCCGAGCGTCGGCTCGACCGCGCGGTAGTCGGCGATGTCGTACCCGTTGTCCACCTGGGGAGAAGCAAAGATCGGGTTCAGCCAGATCACGTCCACGCCGAGGCCGGCCAGGTAGCCGAGCTTGCTCCGGATGCCGTTGAGGTCGCCCACGCCGTCGCCGTCGGAGTCGCAGAAGCTCTTCGGGTAGGCCTGGTAGACGACCGCGGACTTCCACCACTCGGGGTTACTCGTCGTCATCGTCGTCCCCCATCTGCGCGGCGAGGTCGTTCACGTACTTGATCTCGGACTTCGCGTCCTCGACGATCTCGCGCACGCGCTCGGCGGTCAGGTAGTCGTCGGCCGGCTCCAGCGCGAAGACGAGCGCGAGCGGCAGGTTCATGCCGCTGACCACGTGGGTGTGCGGGCGCGCCAGGTAGCGGAAGAACTGCTGGTTCACGCTGCCGGAGTTGAGGTCGGTCAGGACGACGGCCTCGTCGGCGTCGTCGAGCTCGGCCATCACGGCGTCGACCGCGGCGTCGACCGGGGCGTTGTCCATGTAGGCGGCCAGCGCGCGGACCTCGGCAGCGCCGCCGGAGATGAAGTCCAGCGTGTCCTTGAGGCCCTCGGCCATGGTGTGGTGCGAGGCCAGGATGAGGATTCTCTTCATAGCTTCTTCCTAACGGGTTGGGTGGCGATAAGGGCGCCGACGCCACGGGGAGGGAGGCCCGCTCGGGCGTCGGCGCCGGGGGACGGCGCCGTAGACGCAGCGCCCAGGGATGCGGCGCCGGCTGTGGAGGCGCCGGCGCCCGGGGAAAGCGCTCTTCTTGCTAGACGGCCAGGATGCCGAAGAACGAGCACACGAGCGAGATGGCGATGAGCAGCAGGATGAGCTTGGTCGGGGTCCACTTCTTGTTGCCCAGCAGCTTGTACACGAGCACGGTGAGAAGGACCGGGAGCAGCGACGGCATGATCTTGTCGAGGATGTCGGTCTGAAGGTTGAGCGCGACCTCGCCCACCTGGAACTCGAGGGCGGTCGTGACCTTGACGGAGGTGGCGATAAGCGCGCCGACCACAGAGAGGCCCATGATCGAGGCCGCCTCGGTAAAGACCGAGAGCTTCTCGCCGAGCTCGCTCACGAGCTTGGTGCCGGAGGTGTAGCCGACCTCGAAGAGCTTGCGCTTGACGAACCAGAACGCGACGTTGCAGGCGAACCAGACGATGGCGCCGAGCGGGTTGCCCTGCTGGGCCATGTAGCCGGCGATGGAGCCCATGATGGTGGGCCACAGCACCCAGACAATGGTGTCGCCGACGCCGGAGAACGGGCCCATGAGGGAGGTCTTGAGCGACTGGACGGCGTCCTTGGCGGCGATGCCGTCGCGCTCCTCGGTGGCGGTGGTGGCGCCCAGAATCATCGATGCCATGCAGGTCGTGGCGTTGAAGTAGTTGAAGTGGTTGTTCAGCGCGGCCTTGTACTCCTCGTCGTCCTTATAGATCTTGCGCAGGACCGGGGCGAGCGCCCAGGCCACGGCGGCGCCCATCTGGGACTCGTAGTTGAAGATGTTGCAGGCCATGAAGTTGTAGCGGTCGGCGGCGCGCTTAAGGTCGGCCTTGGTGACCTGGTAGCGGTCGTCGGCGGCCTCGGCGGCGGCGTTCAGCACAGCGTTCTCGTTACTCATCGAAGTCATCCCCCATGTCGGAAGCGTCGGTCGCGGCGGCGACGGCGGTCTCGGTCTTGTTGATCTGGGTCGTGAAGTACCAGAAGGCGGCGGCGAAGCCCACGATGGCGATGCCCAGGACAGGGACGCCCAGGTAGGCGGAGAGCACGAAGCCGATGAGGATCATGGGCAGGAACTTCTTGACGGGCATGTAGCGCATGAGCATGCCGACGCCGACGACCGGGAGCATGCCCGCGGCGATGGAGAGGCCGTTGGTGACCCACTCGGGGATGAACTCGAGCACGAAGTTGACGACGGTGGAGCCGAAGAGGATGACGAGCAGGGTGGGCAGGAGGGTCTGCAGCGAGCAGATGGCGGGGCCGAGAAGGGCGATGCGGTTCATCTTGTCCCACTCGCCGGCGTTGTTGTAGTCCTGCATCTTGTGGGCGACGAAGTTGTTGACGATGCGGACGACGACCTCGAGCTGGATGGCAAGAAGCCCGACGGGCAGGCCGACCGCGATGGCGGCGTCGGTGCCGGTGCCGGTGCGCACCGCGATGAAGGTGCCGACGATGGTGGCCAGGCCGTAGTTGGGGGCCGACGAGCCGCCGAGGGCCGCGACGCCCAGGCTCATGAGCTGGAACGTGCCGCCGATCACGAGGCCGGTGTTGACGTCGCCCATGATGAGGCCGGTGATAAGGCCGACGATGACGCCGAACCAGCTCATGACCACGGGGCCGTTCTGGTCGATGGTCATCCACCCGGCGACGATAAGCACGAGCAGGTCTTGCAGGATTTCCATGGTGCTTCCCTTCTTTGCATAGGGGTTTGGACATGGCCGGCGGCGCGGCGCGGGTTCGGCGCGGACGAGCCGCCGGCGTCAACGGCAAGAAGCGCGCTCGCTAGAACGGCTGCTCCTCGTCGGTGGGCACGTACTGGATGACGACGGGGACGCCGCGGGACTTGATGGCCTCGAGGTCGTCGCGCTCCTTCTGGTTCAGGGCGATGAACTTGGTCACGGGCTCGCGACCGTCCTCGTTGAAGATGATGCCGAGGTCGACCTTGGGGATCTGGACGCCGCCGTCGATGAGACGGACGAGGGTCTCGGGCTCCTTGACGAGGACGAGGACGTTCTGGCCGTCGTACTTGCCGGCCGCGAAGTTGGTCACGGCGGTGTCGACGCTGATGACCGAGACGCCGGTGCCGGCGGGCTTGGCCATGCGCATGCTGGCCTTGATGGCCTCGTTCTCGCAGAGCTGGTCGTCCACGACCATGAAGCGCTTGACCTTGAAGGCCGGGGCGACCTGGTTGACGACGATCCCGTGGATGAGGCGCTGGTCGATTCGAGCAAGAACTACCATGAGGGGCTCCTCCCTGTTCGCGCCTTCCCTGGGCGCGTTTGACGGCATGGGCTATCGCAAATTGGTATCGATACCAATTTGTTGCAAAAAAAGAAAGTTGTGCAGCGGGGCCGGCGCGGGGCAAGAAGCGCGGGCGCGCGGCGGGCGCGGATGTCGGCTAGGTGGACGAGCGGACGATGAGCTCGAGGTTGAGCGCGTGCCGGACGGGGTCCGAGGGAACGTCTTCGGAAAGCTGCCGCAGGAGGTCTTGGGCCACGAGCGTGCCCTCCTCCTCGATGGGCTGGCGGATAGTGGTCAGGGGAACCGGGAGCACCTGGGCCATGGGCTGGTCGTCGACGCCGATGATGGCCAGGTCGGAAGGCACGTTCAGCCTGCAGTGCAGGGCCTCGAGCTCGATACCGGCGGCCACCTCGTCGGAGCCGGCCAAAACCGCGTTCGGGCGCTCTGGCATCATGAGCAGGCGGCGCATGACGTTGCGGCCGTCCTCGAGGGTGTTCACGCCCTCGAAGTACCACTCGGGGTTGGGCTCGACGCCGCGCGAGGCGAGCGCGTCGAGGTAGCCGCGGTAGCGGTCGGAGTCGAGGTCGGAGTCCTTGGGGAGCAGCTCAAGGCCCCTGAAGCCGGTGCAGTAGGCGATCTTCTTGTAGCCGCTGCCCAAAAGGAACTGGGTCGCGCCGAAGAAGCCGTCGTACTGGCGGCCGAACACCTGGGTGACGGCGTCGTCGGCGTTGTACTCGTCGCAGACGGCGACGGCGCCGTACTTGGTATAGCTGGTGATAAGGTCCCAGTCGTTCTCGATCGAGCAGAGGATGATGCCGTCGGCGTGCTGCATCTTGAGCAGGTCGAGGGCCTCGGCCTCGGCCTGCTTCTCGCCCTTGGTCTGGGTGATGAGGGTGCGGTAGCCGTGCTTGCGGCAGGTCTTCTCGATGGCGTCCACGAGCTGGGCAAAGAAATTGTTCGTCAAGGTGGGCACGGCGACGGCGATGTTGCCGGAGCCGGAGCCGCGCATCTGGCGGGCGGCCTGCAGGGGCGCGTAGCCGAGCTCCTCCATGGCGGCGAGCACGCGCTCGCGCTTGGCCTCCGAGACGTGGGGCTTGTTGTTGATCACGCGGGAGACGGTGGCGACCGAGATGCCGGAAAGCTTCGCGACGTCTGTAATCGTTGCCATCTGTGTCCCCCTTCGCATATCCGCTGTTGACGACTATTAGAATAGCCGCCGGTGAAAATGGGTCAAGTGGAAATTGGTAACGTTTCCAATTTGCCTTTCAAACGCCGGCGAACGGTCGATTTTGGCCGATGAGCGGTTTTGGAAGCTCTTGCGCGCTTCTGCTCGGCGCCGCGGCCGGTAAGAAGCCCGCTCGCCGGCCTACGAAAGGTACTCCTCCACGTTCACGTACTGCACGCCGTCGACGTAGTCGTCGGCGCCGCGGTACAGGACGAACGTGCCTGTTATGGGGCCGTAGCGGTGCTCGCACATCCGCCGCTTCTGCGGGTCGAGGAGGTGCCTGCGTTGAGCCGCCGCAACCTGGTCGCCGTGCTTGACCTCGTAGATCTCGCAGCTCGCGGCCTTAGGGTCGAACACGACCATATCGAACTCGCCGACCGCGAACTGAAGCACGAACACCTCGCAGCCGGGGCGGCTCCGTTTGGTCTCCAAAAGGACGATGTCCTCCAGCATGCGGCCCATGACCTCGGTACGGATACGTCCCGCGACCACGTTGCGCTCCGTGAGCGAGAGCTCGGAAAACGTCTGGTCGAGCATCAGGCTTTGAATGAGCGCCTCGACCTGGGCATAACGAAGGCCCGGCTGGCAGACCACGGTACGCGTGCCCACGCCGGAGACATCGGGCAGTGACCTCACCTCGATGCGATCCGTGAGGTCCAGAAGGCCCAGGTACTCCTCGATCTCGGTCGCGTGCGCGCGCTCAAGCTCGACGCTCCTCTCGCCGGCATTGCGGATCTCCAGGAGCCCGCGCAGCCGACGGGTCACGTCGCCCACGTCTACGCGGTCCAGGATATCGGTCGGCGCGGTACGGTCCCGCCGCAGGTTGGAGGCGCTTATCCCCAGGTCGTGAGACACGAAGTCGCGGGAAAGCACCTCGAGGGCGAAGCGGTGGTTGACGTCCTCGACCACACGGTTGATCGCGCTCGTGAGCTCGTCGGCGTCGTACAATCCGCGCAGATGGCGAAAATGCCCGCCGTGTTCATAGCACGCGAGCGAGTGCTGGATGTTGCGCGCGATGGCCGCGTCGACGTACTCGGCCGCGCGCGACGCCGTCGAGAAGGGCGACGACGCCGAGTAGTCCTCGCCGCCCAGGCTCATGGTCCCGCCGAAGCGGATGTACTCGTCGACGCCGTGGATGCCGAGCACCTCGCTAAACTCCCGGTACGGAATATAAGTCGTGTGCAGCAGACGGCAACGGTCGTAGAGCTGGTCGTCGTGGGCAAACACGAAGCCGAGCGAATCGGTGCCCGAGAGCACGACGCGCATACCGCCGGCGACGAAGATGTCGGAGAGAAGCGCCGCGCCGCCCACGAAGTCGTCGAGCGCCGTGACCTCGTCGACGAAGACAAAGCGGACGCCCCGGGACTCGAGCAGCCGCAGGTCGTGGTTGAGCTGGGCGAGCGTGTTCCCCGCAACGGCCTGGATGAACGCCGCGTGCCCCAGCTCCGCGTCGTCCATGCGCAGGATGGCCTGCCGGATCATGGTCGTCTTTCCGGTGCGGCGCAGGCCGAAGAGAATAAGAACCTTCTCGTCGTCGTCCGACAGGTACGCCTCGAGCTGGCCGAAGAGCTCGCGCCGGCGGTACTTCTCCACGCCGCGGGCGAACGCGCGGAGCCGCTCCCCCACGAGAACGTTCATCTGCAAAGAAGCGCCAGGCGCAACCGCGGCCGACGCGGACGCTCGACCCGCACCGGCCGCGGCCCGGCGAAGCTCCTTCAGCTCGCCTTCGAGCTGCTTGCGACGGGCAACGGCCTCGCGCATCGGCTCGACCTCGCCGGCCTTGAGGTAGCGCTCGTGCCTCTTGCCGCCCTCCGACCAGCGGTGATAGCAATACGTCGAGCCGTGGACCTTCTTCTGGACGACACCGCCCGCCGGAAGCCCGGAAAGCTGCTGCTCAAGTTCGTCTATACGTTCCTGAAGGTTCATATCGCCTCGTTTCCGCAGGTAAGGTGTTATCCCATCATACTCCTGCGAAGAGGTACTACACGGGGATACATCATCAACGGCGTCGAGGCGCGTGCTGTGGCCGCCGCCGGCAAGAAGCCCGCGCGCCGGCGGCGCGGAACCTGCCTTCGGTTGCGCCTGCCAAACAAAATGTATGCCCCTTGAGCTGCCGATTCTTCGGCGAACGGTAGGTTTTATGCCGTAGAATAAGCGAGTTACCCATACGACCCCGTCACGGAGGTTCTCTCTATGGTCTCTCGCGTCTACGTTGAGAAGAAACCCGGGTTCGACGTCGAGGCAAAGGCGCTCGAGCGCGAGCTGCGCACGCTCCTTGGCATTGACGGCCTATCCAACCTGCGCATCATCAACCGTTACGACGTGGAGGGGATCGACGAGGCGCTCTTTGCCTCCTGCGTCCCGACCGTCTTCTCCGAGCCGCAGGTCGACGTGGCCACGGCCCAGATGCCCGAGGCCCCCGAGGGCGCGACCGTCTTCGCCGTCGAGTTCCTCCCCGGCCAGTTCGACCAGCGCGCCGACTCCGCCTCCGAGTGCATCCAGCTCATCAGCCAGGGCGAGCGCCCGGCGGTGCGCTCCGCGAAGGTCTACGTGCTCGAGGGCGAGCTCAGCGACGCCGACGTCGCGGCCGTCAAGCACTACGTGATCAACCCGGTCGAGGCCCGCGAGGCCTCCCTCGAGCCGCGCGAGACGCTGGCTTCCCGCATCGCCGAGCCCGAGCCGGTCGAGGTCCTCGAGGACTTCCTCGCCCTCGACGAGGACCAGCTCAAGGCCTTTATCGCCGAGCGCGGCCTGGCCATGGACCTCGCGGACATCAAGTTCTGCCAGGAGTACTTCTCCGGCGAGGGCCGCGTGCCCACGATCACCGAGATCAAGATGATCGACACCTACTGGTCCGACCACTGCCGCCACACCACCTTCGGCACGCGCCTGCACCACATCCTCACGGGCGACCCGCGCGTCAAGGACGCCTTCACGCGCTACCAGTCCATGCGCCACGAGCTCGGCCGCGACGAGAAGCCCATCTGCCTCATGGACATGGGCACCATCGGCGCCAAGTACCTCAAGGCCAAGGGCATCCTCAAGAACCTCGACGAGTCCGAGGAGATCAACGCCTGCACCGTCAAGTGCAAGGTGGACGTGGACGGCGAGGAGCAGGACTGGCTCTACCTCTTTAAGAACGAGACCCACAACCACCCGACCGAGATCGAGCCCTTCGGCGGCGCGGCCACCTGCATCGGCGGCGCCATCCGCGACCCCCTTTCCGGCCGCAGCTACGTCTACCAGGCCATGCGCGTGACCGGCGCGGCCGACCCGACCGTCCCCGTGTCCGAGACCCTCGAGGGCAAGCTCCCCCAGCGCAAGCTCGTGACCACCGCGGCGGCCGGCTACTCCAGCTACGGCAACCAGATCGGCCTCGCCACCGGCCAGGTCTCCGAGCTCTACCACCCCGGCTACGTGGCCAAGCGCATGGAGATCGGCGCCGTCGTGGCGGCCACCCCGGCCTCCCACGTGCGCCGCGAGTGCCCGGCCCCCGGCGACGTCATCGTGCTTCTCGGCGGGCGCACCGGCCGCGACGGCATCGGCGGCGCCACCGGCTCCTCCAAGGCCCACAACGTCGAGTCCATCGAGAAGGACGGCGCCGAGGTCCAGAAGGGCAACGCGCCCGTGGAGCGCAAGCTCCAGCGCCTCTTCCGCCGCGAGGACGCCTGCCGCCTGATCAAGCGCTGCAACGACTTCGGCGCGGGCGGCGTCTCGGTCGCCATCGGCGAGCTGGCCGACGGCCTGCACGTGGACCTCAACGCCGTGCCCAAGAAGTACGAGGGCCTCGACGGCACCGAGCTCGCCATCTCCGAGTCCCAGGAGCGCATGGCCGTGGCCCTCGACCCCGCCGACGTCGACGAGTTCCTCGGCTACGCCCGCGAGGAGAACCTCGAGGCCACGCCCGTGGCCACCGTCACCGCCGAGCCGCGCCTGACCATGGACTGGAACGGCAAGACGATCGTCGACGTGAGCCGCGAGTTCCTCGCCTCCAACGGCGCGCCCAAGGACCAGGAGGTCCACGTGGCCATGCCGAGCGAGTACGAGCGCGACTGGGCCGGCACGACCCTTGCCGAGAAGCTCCACAGCCTGGTCACCGACCTCAACGTCGCGTCCAACAAGGGCCTCTCCGAGCGCTTCGACTCCACCATCGGCGCCGCGACCGTCCTCATGCCCTTCGGCGGAAAGACTCAGCTCACGCCCGCCATGGCCATGGCCGCCAAGCTCCCCGTGGACGGCGAGACGACCACCTGCTCCGGCATGGCCTGGGGCTTCAACCCCTACCTCATGGAGGCAGACCAGTTCACCGGCGCGTATCTTTCCGTCGTCGAGTCGGTGAGCCGCCTCGTGGCCGCCGGCTTCGAGCACAAGGGCTTCTACCTCACGTTCCAGGAGTACTTCGAGAAGCTCCGCGACGAGCCCGAGCGCTGGGGCAAGCCCATGGCCGCCGTCCTCGGCGCCCTCATGGCGCAGGTCGACCTCGGCATCGGCTCCATCGGCGGCAAGGACTCCATGTCCGGCAGCTTCGAGGACCTCGACGTGCCGCCCACGCTCGTCTCCTTTGCCACGGGCCTCGGCAAGGTCGACCGCGTGACCTCGCCCGAGTTCAAGGGCGCGGGCCACAAGGTCGTCGTGCTCTCCCCCAACTACGACGCCGACGGCCTCACGCCGCTGGCCACCTCCGAGCTCGCGCTCTACGACATCGTCGAGGAGCTCATCGGCAACGGCGGCGCGCTCGCCGTCTCCACGCTCGGCTACGGCTGCGCGGCCGAGGCGCTGTTCAAGATGTGCGTGGGCAACCAGCTCGGCCTTTCCTGCGACCCGGCGTTCCAGGCCGAGGCGCTCTTCTGCCCGGCGTACGGCAGCTTCATCGTGGAGCTCGCCGACGACGCCGAGGTCCCGGCGCTGCACGACGGCGTGACCGGCTACGTGCTGGGCACCACGACCGAGGCCTACGAGCTCGTCGCCGGCGGCGAGACCATCGACCTCGCCGAGCTGCAGGAGGCCTGGGAGGGCGCCATCGAGTCCGTCTTCCCGTACCGCTCCGAGGGCGAGAAGGTCGACGCGATCGACTTCCGCGTCGCCGAGCAGGGCGTCTCTCGCCCCGCGCCGGCCGTGAAGGTCGCCCGCCCGCGCGTGGTGATTCCCGTCTTCCCGGGCACGAACTGCGAGTACGACACCGCGCGCGCGTTCCGCCGCGCCGGCGCCGACCCCTCGGTCCTCGTGATCAACAACCTCACGCCCGAGGCCGTCGCCGAGAGCACCCACGAGCTCGCCCGCCGCATCCGCGAGAGCCAGATCGTCATGATCCCGGGCGGCTTCTCCGGCGGCGACGAGCCCGACGGCTCCGCCAAGTTCATCACCGCGTTCTTCCGCGCGCCCGAGGTCACCGAGGCGGTCCGCGAGCTGCTGCAGTCCCGCGACGGCCTCATGCTGGGCATCTGCAACGGCTTCCAGGCGCTCATCAAGCTCGGCCTCGTCCCGTACGGCGACATCGTCGACCCCGCGGACGGCGCGCCCACGCTCACGTTCAACACCATCGGCCGCCACCAGAGCCGACTCGTGCGCACCCGCGTGGCGAGCGACCTCTCGCCGTGGCTGTCCAAGTGCGAGGTGGGCGACGTCCACAACATCGCGATCTCGCACGGCGAGGGCCGCTTCGTCGCGTCGCCCGAGCTCGTGGCCGACCTCGTGGCCAAGGGCCAGGTCGCCACGCAGTACGTCGGCGAGGACGGCCAGCCGGCCATGGGCCTGGACGTCAACCCCAACGGCTCCATCCTGGCCATCGAGGGCATTACCAGCCCGGACGGCCGCGTCCTCGGCAAGATGGGCCACACGGAGCGCTCCGGCGAGGGCCTGTACAAGAACGTCCCCGGCAACAAGTTCCAGCCGCTCATCGAGGGCGGCGTGGCCTACTTCACCGAGTAGCGCCGCAGCAGGTTGGCCGGCCGGAGCGCGACCCGGCCGGCCGGCCCAAACCGCGCGAACCCAGCCCCGCCGGGCGTCACCGCGACGCCCGGCGGGGCTTCTTGCCAGCGGCGGCGAGCCAAACTCGCGAGAACGGCCCACGGCCGAGCGCATGCTGACACCCCCCGGCGCTAAGATTGACGCCGGAAAACCCGAAGCAAAGGAACTACCGTGACCCACAGCACCGAGCATCGCACCAAGCCGTTCCTCGCCACCGGGACGGGGATGGTCCTGGCCTGCCTGGCGGCGTGCCTGCTGTGGGGCTCGGCCTTCCCGTGCGTAAAGATCGGCTACGCGCTCTTTGGCATCGACTCCGCCGACGTCGCCTCGATCATCCTCTTTGCCGGCACGCGCTTCCTCATCTCGGGCGGGCTCGTGGTCGCCGGCATGAGCATCGCCAAGCGCCGGCCCTACGTGCCCGCGCGCGGCGACTGGCGCTGCGCGGCCATGCTCTCCGTGTTCCAGACGATCCTGCAATACCTCTGCTTTTACGTGGGCCTTTCTCGCTGCGCCGGCGTGACGAGCTCCATCATCGAGGCCAGCAACACGTTCCTGATCGTGCTTCTGGCCGTCTACGCGTTCCGCACCGAGTCGATGACCTGGCGAAAGGCGATCGGCTGTGCCCTTGGCTTCGCGGGCGTGCTGCAGGTGAGCCTGGCCGGGAGCGCCGCGGGCGGCCTCGCCTTCCGGCTTGACGGCGAGGGGCTGGTGTTTCTCTCCACGCTCGCGGCGGCCATGAGCAGCAACCTCTCCAAGCGCTACTCGAGCGAGCACGACCCGGTGCTGCTCTCGGCCTGGCAGTTCGTCATCGGCGGCGCGGTGCTCGCGGCGGCCGGCCTCGCCATGGGCGGGCACGTTGCGCCGGCGGCGGACGCGAACCCCGTCGCGGCGATCGCCCTGCTCGTGTACCTGGGCTTTATTAGCGCGGCCGCGTACTCGCTCTGGTCGGCGACCCTGGCCGTCAACGACGTCTCGCACGTGGCGGTGTTCGGCTTCATGAACCCGGTCTTCGGGGCCATCCTCTCGGTGCTGCTGCTCGGCGAGGGCAACGTGCTGCGGCCCGCCGTGGCGCTCGGCTCCCTCGCGCTCGTGAGCATCGGCATCGTCGTCGTCAACCGCCCGAACGTGCCGCTGCCCCACGAGCGCCTGCTGCGGAAGGTGCGCGGGTAGCGGCGCTGCATACTCGAGATAATCCTTTTTTCTGTCGAGTTTGTATACATAGACGTGTATATTATCGACATGAAGAAGTCTGAGAACATACATGGCCTAATGGATGCGGCGGCGTCCCAATGGGGACTCGTCACCTCGGCGCAGGCACTCTCGCTCGGCGTAAGCAGGACGCAGCTCTCCCGTATGGCCGCAGACGGTCGTCTCGAGCAGATGGCAAGAGGCACCTGGCGCGTGGCGTACATGGACAACCCTCCTGACCTGGGGGCCAAGGCCGCGTGGCTCTCCCTCTTTCCCAAGAAGTTCGCATGGGAACGGCTGGCGCGCCGCCCTCATGATGCTGTGGTGACGGGCAGGACGGCCGCCGCGCTCCACGGCGACGCCGCGCTCCACCCGGACCCCTACACTTTTGTTACTGAGTCCGGCAAGAGAACCACCCGCGACGACGTGAGGCTCTGCGCATGGCGGATAGTCGAAGAAGACGTCCGGCTTGTAAATGGCCTGCCAACCGCGTCGGTCGAGCGTACCGTAGCCGACCTTATCCGCCTCAGGGAGGACCCCAGCCTGGTGGGCAGCTTCGTCCGCGGCTGTGCCGCCCGCGGCTGCTCCTTCAACGAGTCCAGGCTCGCATACCTGCTCGCCCCGCTAGCGGCCAGAAACGGCTACGAGAAGGACGACGGAACAACGTTCGCAAGGGAAATCATCTCCAGAGATGTCGAGCCCGCTCAGAGGGCCCGGATAGCCGACGAGATTAGGAAGACCCTGGGCAATGAGGCCGCAGAGCAATTCGCAAAAGAGGCAAACGCATGAGATACAAGACACCGAGGGCGTTGGAGATGGCTGTCAAAAGCAGCGCAAGGAAGACCGGCCGCGACGTTAGTCGCGAAATAGCGGGCTTCTGGCGCGACCGGCTTCTCTGCCGCATCTTCGAATCCGAGGAACCGAAGTTTCTGCTCAAGGGAGGCCAAGGGATGCTCGCCCGCATACCTGGCGCGAGAGAGACGCGTGACCTCGACTTCGTGGCCACGACCTCAGATTTGGACGAGGCCCTGGAAGAGCTCAAGGCAACGGCCTCGAGGGACCTCGGAGACTTCGTCAGCTTCCGCTTCGAGCAGGCCGCCCCCACCGACACATCTCAGGATTACCGGCAGGGCTACACGGCCACCTTTAGCGTTTGGCTCGGAGGCACAGCCAAGCGCGGCACGGTCTCCGTCGACCTAGTGGTGGACACGATGCCGCCGGAGGAGTACGACGTTGTCGACCCCGTCTCCCGCTTGAAGATCGATGGGCTCGTAACCCGTCCCTACCTGCTCACCACTGTCGAGACACGCATCGCCGAGAAGGTAGGGGCGACCCTTCAGGACTACAACGGAAGGCAATCGTCGCGAGTGAAGGACCTGGCGGATCTTGCCACCATGATGCTCAACGAAACGCCGGATGGCGGCAAGCTCGCGAGACGGATACGCATGGAGCTGGCTATTCGCAAGATTAACAAGGCCGACGGCTTCGTAGTTCCCAACGAATGGCGAACGGTCAGGGCCACCAACTACCGCCAGATTGCCAAGGAGTCCCACCTTCCGAAGGGGTATGAGGATGTCAGCGCTACCGCTGACGCAGTCGCAGCCTGGCTCGCACCCGTCTTCTCTGGCGAGGCCGAAGGGAAGCGGTGGGACCCGAAGGGCCAATCTTGGGAGTGACCATCGTGGTCGTCAACCGCCCGAACGTGCCGCTGCCCCACGAGCGCCTGCTGCGGAAAGCGCGCGATCTGAAGGGGTAACGCGTCGCGGGCACAGCACGACGCGTCGCGGGCACGGCCGCTTTGATAACTACAAGGCAACTAGAAGGCAACTAGAAACGATGGTTGCGTTTTGCATATTCACAGGTAGATGGATTGCGCTTCTTGCCACACACGGGCATCGGCCCCCGTTTTGTGATTCTGCTGCAACTAGAAACGCCCGGCCGTCGCGCCGGCGCGGCAATTGTTGTCACAACCCTCCTTTAGGCTGCGGGACAAAACGCTTGCAGCCTAAAGGAGACGCCATGCGCAATTTCGTAAAGCTCGCCCGCACCGTCGGCGACCGCCTGAGCGGGCGAGCCGAGTACTGCTTCCTCGACGAGAGGAACCACGCGGCCGAGCAGCTGTTCGAGGCCGCCTCGCTCCGCGTCGTCCTGCGCTCGCGGGAGTTCCTCATGCCCGACGCGCCGTACAGCGCCGTCTTCGCAAGCGTCAAGAACGCCGATAAGGACCGTTTCGAGTCGTGCATGGCCGAGCTCGACCGCAAGCTCCTCTCCCTCCACGGCCCCGCCTACGACGCAGCCCGCACCCGCTTCGCGCACCTCGTCGAGACCGCGTAACGGTCAACGC